>JAZOQX010000067.1:0-22364 GCA_045656325.1 Eubacteriales bacterium | reverse complement strand
GATAATCTATCTGCATCCGTGATTTGCCGAATCACACGGCAAGGATTTCCGACTGCCAGACTATGTGGCGGAATATTTTTTGTCACTACACTTCCTGCACCAATCACACAACCCTCTCCAATTGTTACACCGCCACAAATTGTAACACTTGCCGCAATCCAACAATTATCTTCAATCGTAATTGGAGCAGTATATTCTAAATTGGTAACGGCTTCTGTCTTTGTATTAAAAAATGAATTTCTATCCTCATAACACAGTGGATGAATTGCAGTTGCCATCACAACATTTGGGCCGATAAACACCGACTTTCCAATCGTAACGTTTCCTTCATCTAACACTGTAAAATTAAAATTCGCATAACTATTGTCACCCATGGAAATATTAGTTCCAAAATCAAAATAAATAGGTCCTTGTAAATAGACGTTTTTTCCTTTATTCGGCATTAATTCATCCAAGATTTCCCTGCGTTTCTCTATTTCTGTTTCAAATGTATCATTATATAATTTGCATAGATGATGTGCCCTTGTTCGTTCTTCTGGCATCCCTTCCGTGAATGGGTCGTAAATTAAATATCCCGCTAGCATTTTTTCATGTTCTGTCATTTTCACTACCTCCATAAATTGTACCCTAAAATTTCCATTACTTAGTATTATACTAGTATTATACAAATTCAAGTTTACCGATTAGTTGTATTATACCATAAAAACGGTGAAAAGTAAATAGGACGACAGAGTTTTTACAAATTCAACCGTTTTTGAACACAAACTATCTCTCTTTGTGAACTGTGAGGGCGTTAAGAAAATATGCCAGTGGCATATTTTTAGCCCGACATGGCGAAATCCTGCGGTTTCGCCAGCCTCAGTATGAGGCGGGATAATCAAAAGACACCCACTTCAAAACAAAAAGAGAGGCATCCATCGAACGATGGATGCCATACATAAACAACCTTGTGGGTGTCTTTTGATTATCTCTTGGAGAACTGAGGTGCGCGACGAGCGGCCTTCAGTCCGTACTTCTTTCTTTCCTTCATACGAGGGTCGCGGGTCAGGAAGCCTGCTGCCTTCAGAGCGGGCTTGAAGCTTTCGTCAGCCTGAACGAGCGCGCGAGCCAATCCGTGACGGATTGCGCCTGCCTGTCCGGTCAAGCCGCCGCCGTTTACGGTAGCGATAATGTCGAACTTACCCTCGGTGCCGGTAGCGCCGAAGGGCTGGTTTACGATCAGCTTCAGGGTCTCCAGACCAAAGTAGGTATCGATATCCTTCTTGTTGATGGTGATTACACCGGTTCCGGGAACGATGCGAACACGCGCAATCGACTTCTTTCTTCTTCCCGTTCCGTAGAAATAAGGCTTAGAGCTGGTATACATATTTGCGTCCTCCCTTACTTAATCTCGATCGCTACGGGCTTCTGTGCCGCGTGCGTATGCTCAGCGCCTGCGGATACCTTCAGTCTGGTGATAGACTTCGCGCCGATGCTGTTGTGGGGGAGCATTCCCTTAACCGCAAGCTCCATAGCCATCTCGGGCTTGGTTGCCATCAGAGTCTTGTACTGAACTTCCTTCAGACCGCCAATGTAACCGCTGTGACGGCGGTAATACTTCTGCTCCAGCTTTCTGCCGGTCAGAACTGCCTTGTCTGCGTTGATGATGATAACGAACTCACCGCAATCCACGTGGGGGGTGAACTCGGGACGGTGCTTTCCGCGAAGAATGGTAGCGGCTGCCGCTGCGACTCTACCCATGGGCTTGCCTGCAGCATCGAGGACGTACCACTTGCGCTCAACCGTTTCTGCCTTTGCCATAAAAGTTGACATTGCAAAATCCTCCAAAATTTTTGTTAATATTTTTTCATGCTCGCCTATTATATCATGAGTTTTTGCTCTTGTCAAGAGGTTTTTTGAAAAAATTTTCAAGAATTTGATTTACGTTTATCAAAGCTCTCGTTTTCTCGCAAAATCACCAATTTTCCTCCCAAATGCTCGTTTTCAATATCAAAAAAATTTTTCCTCGGGAGCATATCCTCTCCCCCGCCCCGCATAGATTGTAGCAAAGGAAAAAAACGGAGGTCAAAGAAACGCATGGAACAACTGTACGCGCCCGAGGGGACTCTCATCCGTCGGGCAGAAAATCGGGAATATATTTCTTCGCTTCAAGGACTGGAGCGCGCCATGAACGAGGGACGGATCTTAGAATCCACGGCGCTCCTGTGCGACAGCGATCTCTGTCTGCACGTAGATCTGTACGGTATCCGCGGGATCATAGAGCGGGACGAGGTACTTTTCTGCCGACGCTGTGAGGAGCCGAAGGATATCGCGATCATTACGCGGGTCGGAAAGCCCGTCTGCTTCAAGGTCGTAGGCTTTACTCACAAAAACGGCGAAACGGTAGCCAGACTGTCCCGCCGCGCGGCGCAGGCGGAATGCTACCGCAATTACGTCTCCCTCCTCTGCCCCGGAGATATCATCCCCGCCACCGTGACCCACATGGAGGGCTTCGGTGCCTTTTTGGACGTGGGATGCGGACTCTCCTCTCTTTTATCCGTCGATACCATTTCGATCTCCCGTATCTCCCACCCCTCGGACCGTCTTCGGATCGGACAGACGGTACACACCGTGGTCAAGAGCATCGACCGCGCCCGCGAGCGGATCTTTGTCAGTATGCGGGAGCTTCTCGGCACGTGGGAGGAAAACGCCGCCCACTTTGAGGCGGGACAGACCGTAGCGGGCATTGTACGGAGCGTGGAAAGCTACGGAGTATTCGTGGAGCTTTCCCCCAATCTTGCGGGGCTTGCCGAGCTTCGGGAGGGAGAAAACGACCGCGCGCTGGCAACGGTGGGGCAATACGCCGCCGTATACATCAAGAGCATCATTCCCGACCGCATGAAGATCAAGCTGGTCCTCATTGACTCCTACAAGGGGGAGCCTCCCAAGAGCGAGCTGAAATATTTCATCGACTGCGAAAGGATCTCTCACATAGATCGCTGGCAGTATTCCCCTCCTTGCTCCCACAAGGTAGTGGAAACCCTATTTGACGAATCGTAAAAGCCAAAGGCGGCACGGTGTGTTCCGTGCCGCCTTTGATTTTGCCGCAAAAGCGTCAGTTGATCTTTTTCAGCTTGGCATAGTTCCCCATCAGCTTCTTGGTTCCCACTCGGTCAAATACAACCTCGTAAAGGATATCCGAGCCCATGGGTCGAACCGAAAGAATCTCACCCTCCCCGAAGGTCAGATGGCGCACGCGGTCGCCCTCGGACAGCGCGGGGGGGGGGTCCCCGCTCATCACCCGAGGCTTCTGCATGAGGGTAAAGCCGCCGTCCGAGAAATCGGGACGGCTCTTCTCCTCCGTCGCGCTGAAATAGGTCCTCGGCTTTCTGTCATAGGTGGGGGGCGTATAGGGGACGTCCTCCACGATCAGCTCGCTTGGGATCTCCTCCAGAAAGCGGGAGGGGGGATTGACCGACGTCCGTCCGTAGAGCATACGGTTTTTCGCGCGGAGCAGATAGAGCCGATCCTTGGCTCGGGTGATCGCCACGTACGCCAGTCGCCGCTCCTCCTCCATATCGTCGGGGCCGCCCATGATGGTCTGCATCCCCGGGAAAAGTCCGTCCTCCATACCCGGCAGGAAGACCACGGGAAATTCCAGACCCTTGGCGGAGTGAATGGTCATCATCACCACCGCGTCGGCATCCTCGTCATACTTATCGATCTCGGACACCAGCGCGGTTTCCTCCAAGAAGCCCGTAAGCGTGGGAGCGTCGTTGTTTTTCTCGTATTCGATGACGTTCGAGATAAACTCCTCAAGGTTCTCAAGCCGTTCCTTTTCCTCTTCTCCCGCGTCCACCCACATTTGTCGGTAGCCCGTATCCTTCAAGACCTGCTTGACGAAATCCTCCAGCGTCATATCGGTTTCGAGCAGACGCCGAAGAGACGCGATCATATTGGCAAATTCCCTGAGTCTTGACGCGCTGCGGGACAGGGCGGCGTAGCGGTCCGCGTGAAGCATGACCTCAAAAACAGAACACCCCTGCTCGGCGGCGATCTGCTCCACGCCGTCCACCGTTGCCGCTCCGATCTTGCGCTTCGGCTCGTTGATGATACGGCGCATCCGCTCGCGGTCGGCGGGATTGACGATAAATTGCAGATACGCGACGATATCGCGGATCTCCTTGTGGTCGCTGAAACGAAGCCCGCCCAAGATACGGTAAGGAACACCGCTTCGCATAAACACCTTTTCCAGGGCGTTGGATTGGGCGTTGGTACGGTAAAGAACCGCGAAATCGCGGTAACGGTAGGTCCCCTTTGCCACAAGGCTCTGGATCTCGTTGACAAGGTATCTGCCCTCGTCGTTTTGGTCGGTGCATACCCGCAGGGTGATCTTCTCTCCTCCCTTGCGCGCCGTCCAAAGGGTCTTTCCCTTTCTGCCGATATTTTTGGAGATCACGCCGTTTGCCGCGTCCAGAATCACCGAGGTGGAGCGGTAGTTCTGCTCCAAGCGAATGACCTTGGTTCCCTTAAATTTGCGGTCGAAGCTCAAAATATTGTCAATGACCGCGCCGCGGAATTTATAAATACTCTGGTCGTCGTCTCCCACCACCATCACGTTGCTTCTGCCTCCCGACAAAAGAGCGGTCAGGCGAAGCTGCGCCACGTTGGTGTCCTGAAACTCGTCCACCGCCACGTAGCGGAATTTGTTTTGATAATAGGTACACACCTCCCCGTCCTCCTCCAAGAGCAGCACGGTCTGCATGATGATATCGTCAAAATCCAGCGCGTTGGAGCCGCGAAGACGCTCCTGATACGCCCGATACACACGGGCGATCTGCCTGCATCGGAAATCCTTGACACCAAACTCCTGCGCGTACTGCTCGGGAGTCATCAGGTTATCCTTGGCGCGGCTGATCTCCGCCATCACCGATTTTACGGGCAAGGACTTCTCGTCGATATTCAGAGATTTCAAGCACTCGGTCAGGGCGTTCTTCGTATCGGTGGTATCGTAGATGGTAAAGCCGCGGTCATATCCCCGTCGGTCACCGTAGGTACGGAGCATCCGAACGCAAACCGAGTGGAAGGTGCCTGCCCATATAGAATCGGCTCCCTCCTCGTCGCCAAGCGCCGCCGAAAGACGGCTTTTGATCTCGTTTGCCGCCTTGTTGGTAAAGGTAATGGCAAGGATCTGCCAAGGGGGACAGGGCGAGGAAATAAATTCGGGAAGGATCTCCCCGATCTCCTCTCGCTCCAGATCCACCGCCCTCTCTAAGGCAGCCACACGCGCCTCGGTCAAGCCATGGGGAACGTATTCACTGAAATAGGCGTTGCCGTATCGGATCATAAAAATGATCCGCTTGACCAGCACCGTGGTCTTTCCGCTTCCCGCGCCCGCCAAAACCAAGAGAGATCCCTCGGTGGTAAACACCGCCTCCCTCTGCTTCTCGTTAAGAGAATCGTAGTATCGCTCAAACAGCGCTCGCTTTGCCGCCAAATATCGGCTCTGCAATCCATGTTCCATATGTAAACTCACTTTTCCTCTTCGTCATTCCTCGAGTTATCCTTCAAGAAGAGCGCGGCGACTCGGTCCACCTGCTCCCGATATTCCCGTCTGCTCTCCTCCGACCGTTCCTCCCTCTCGTAAGGGATCTCACAGAGAGGCTCCTCTCTCTCCTCGGCTTCCTCGCGGGAACGGGGCTTGCGGAAGGGGTTCATGCTCCATTTTTTCTCATCCCTTGCGCTCACAACCGAAAGGATCGCCGTTGCCAAGGTCAGAAAAAGAGCAACCGCCAACGGCTCAATTCCGTGAATCGTAAGCGACACGGACACGTAAAGATTCCGATACAGCAGGATCAGGATCCGCGGAAACGCCGCCAGGGGAAGCAGAAGCGCACCGTAGATCGTCAGGGCGATCCGATTGGGAATCAGGGTAATGAACCAAAGTCTGCCGCTCTCCTCCTCGCTCTCCTCCTCGGTATAGCGGAAGCCTGCCCGAAGCGCCCAGACCGCCGCCGCCACACTCAGGGCGAACAGAAGCCAAAAGACGATCAGAAGGATCAGCACGGTCCTTGAAAAAATGATATTCCCGTTGGTCTGCTCCGCCGTTCCAAAGAGATAGGTCCTTACCTGCTCCCAAGAATTTCCCATAAGGGTAAAGGCAGAGATGGGATCGTCGGTTCCCGATTGGTTGTTGGTATATTGCAGAGAGGGGATCGCCATAAAGATCAAGGTCAGCGCCACGGTAATCATGGGCATGGCGTACCGCAGGAGCATCCAATTTCTCGCTCTCCGCTCTCTTCTCATTCGCTCGTATTTTTTACTCATATCTTCTCCGTTTATGACAGTGAAAACCCAAGAGGAAGCAGATCCCCAAGGGTCAGGGTCTTCGTTTCTCCGTCCTCGCCCACAAGAAGGACCGTAAGCTCGGGCGCGCAAAATTCGGATAATGCCTGACGGCACACGCCGCAGGGGGTGACCATCGGATCGGGCTCCGCGCCTCCTCCGCCCGCCAGCGCAATGGCGGAAAAACGGCGGTGTCCTCCCGCAACGGCAGAAAAGAGCGCCACCCGCTCGGCGCAGCAGGTGGGAGAATAAGCGGCATTTTCCACGTTACAGCCCTCAAATACGGTTCCGTCCTCGCAAAGCAGAGCCGCTCCTACCAAGAAGCGGGAATAGGGAGCGTATGCCCTCGCTCTCGCTTCCTTGGCGCGCTTCATCAGCTCTTGCGTATTCATTCTGTCCATAAGGCTCTCCCATCACAAGAAAAATCAACTCTCAAAAGCTTCGCCACCGTAGCGGCAACGTCGGAGAAGGTATCCCGTATGCCAAGATCGGTCCCCTCCATTCCCCTTGCCTTTACCAGAATCGGAACGTATTCTCTGGTATGGTCGGTGCTTGCCCGAAAATCGGGGTCGCATCCGTGGTCGGCGGTGACGATCAGCGCGTCGTCCTCTCGAAGCAACGGCAAAAAGCTCCCCAGCCATCGGTCAAACTCCGAAAGCCCGCGGGCATACGCCACGGCATCTCTCCGATGACCCCAAAGGCTGTCAAAATCCACGAGATTGGCAAAGCAAAGACCCGAAAAATCCTCCCCTGCCAAGGCAGAAAGCGCCTCCATTCCCTCGCGGTTGGAATGGGTACGGATCGAACGGGTAAAGCCCCGTCCCGCAAAAATATCCACGATCTTCCCTACCGAGATCGAATCCAGTCCGCTCTCAAGCACCGCGTCGGTCAGCATCCCCACGGGAGGCTCCAAGGAATAATCCCGACGGTCGGCGGTGCGGCGGAAATCGGGTGCCGCTCCCTCAAAGGGTCGGGCAATGACCCGTCCCACGCCAAGCTCTCCCGTCAGCATCTCTCGGGCGGTCTCGCAGATCGAATTAAGCTCCTCCAGGGGAACGGCATCGACGTGTGCCGCAATCTGGAACACGCTATCCGCCGAGGTATAAACGATCAGCTTCCCCGTATGCAAATGCTCCTCGCCAAAATCACGAATGACCTCGGTTCCCGAATAGGGGCGGTTGCAGAGCCATCCTCTGCCAACCCGCCCAGAAAAAGCGTCAAGAAACGTCTCGGGAAAGCCGTTGGGAAAGGTGGGAAGAGGACGCTTTGAAATCCGTCCCGCAATCTCCCAATGTCCAATCGTGGTATCCTTCCCATCCGACACTTCCCGCATCTTGCCGTAGGCGGCGGTGGGGTTTGGGCAGACACCGAGAAAGGAAAGCCCCTCCGCGTTGCCAAGGCCCATAGAAATCATATTCGGAATCTTCAATTCTCCCGTAAGGAAGCAGCTTCTGAGCGTGAAGGCGCCCCCGTCTCCGAAGCGAGAAGCGTCGGGAGCTTCCCCCGCGCCCACGCTGTCAAGGACAATCAAAAACACTCGCTTTGCCCCGATTTTCATTGCTTCTCTCCAAGGGATGCCGCAAGATCCAAGGCAAGGGTCATCATATCGGTAAAGGAGGTCTGCCGCTCCTCGGCGGTGGTCGCCTCCCCCGTAATCAGCGAATCCGAGACGGTACAGATCGCCAAGGCGCGCTTTCCCGCTCTTGCCGCGTTCATATAGAGCGCCGCCGCTTCCATCTCCACCGCAAGCGCGCCCATTTTTCCGAAGCGCAAAGCCGCTTCGGGATCCTCGTCGTAAAAGGTGTCCGAGGAAAGAAGATTGCCTACGTGGTAGGAAAGCCCCTTTTCCTCCGCAAGCGCCGCCGCGCGGCGAAGCAGACCGAAGTCCGCGATGGGCGCAAAGCTTCCTCTGAGTCCGAATTGCTCCCCAAAGGAGGAATTGGTACAAGCCCCCTGCCCCAGCACCAGGTCGCGAAGCCACACCTCAGGGCGCAGCGCGCCGGCGGAGCCGATGCGGAGAATATTCTCCACACCGAAGAAATGATAAAGCTCGTAGCTGTAAATGCCGATGGACGGCATTCCCATACCGCTCGCCATCACCGAAACCCGAACGCCCCGCCATTCTCCCGTATAGCCCTGAACGCCCCGCACGTTGTTAAAGAGCGTGGCATTGGTGAGAAAGCTTTTGGCAACAAATTCCGACCGCAAAGGGTCGCCCGGCATCAGCACCGTTTTGGCAATCGCTTCGGGAGCGGACGCAATATGAGGAGTAGGATAGGGATGCTTCATGGGGATTCTCCTTTCGGTGACGGTAGATTTAGTTTTTGGGCAAAACGCCCTCCATGTAATAGGATGCCTCCATATCGGCGACGCAAAGCGCAAACGCCAAGGGGAACATTTCCAGAGCCTTTCCTACCTGATTGGCATCCTCGGGTCCCGAAAAGCCCATGTGATAGCGAATGGCGAACGCCTCCTCGCGGCTCAGCCGCATAAAGCCCGAGAGTATGTAGACCGATTTCTCTCCGTGTCCGTAGGGCAAGGAATCCTCTATGGTGTAGTATGGCACGCTCTCCCATACGCCATTCTTCTTGACGTTCCGCATTTCGGTCTTATAGAAGTTAGTCTTACAAACGTCGTGCAGAAGCGAAACGATGGCGAGAGACTCCTCCGTGAAGGTAAAGCCGTATTTGTCGCGGAAGCGGGGACGCTTCACGAAGTCGCAAAGACACTCGTAAACGTTCAGGCTATGCTCCAGAAGCCCTCCCTCGTAAGCGCCGTGAAAGCGGGTACTGGCGGGAGCGGTAAAGAAGTCTGTCTTTTCGGTCAAATAGTCAAGAAACGCCTCCCCTCCCTCACGGGTGATGCAGGCGCGGTAGATCTCCATAAATTTCTCTCGATTGGTCATTGCGTTCCTTCCCTTTCGTCCATATAGATATACGAAATTATTATAGCATATATATCCCGAAAAATCAAGGGATAACGAAAAAGAAATCGGCATCGGCACGAAGGAAGGCGCATCCCCCAAAAAAACGAGAAGCCCTGAGGGGCTCCTCGTTTTTCTTTTAAACCGATGATTTTTCTTCCCCCTCCAAGCAAAGAGAGAGAATATGATGGCAAAGCTCGGGAAACTCAATGCCCATGGCTCTGGCGGAATCGGGAAAAAGGCTCATTTCGGTCATACCCGGCAGGGTATTGATCTCAATGACCATAGGTCCCCGTCTCTCGTCCACGATGAAATCAATGCGAGCCAAGCCGCGACAGCGAAGGGCGCGATAGGCTTCCCTGCCGATCTCCTTGGCATAGGTCCGCGCCGCGTCGGAAATGCGGGCGGGAATGATATGGGTACACATTCCCTGAGTATACTTGGCGGTATAATCGTAAAACTCTCGCTCCGAGGTGATCTCCACGTCGGGCAGAACCATGATCTCCTCGTTGCCGAGAATGGGCAGAGTGATCTCGGTACCCGACAAAAATTCCTCCGCGAGGAGTCGGTCATCGTAGGAAAAGACCTCCAAAATGGCGCGGGGCAGCTCCCTTTCCTCCCTGACGATGATCACACCGATGCTGGATCCCTCGCAGGGAGCCTTCAGTACCAAGGGAAGACCGATCTGCTCGATCATCTCCTCGGCGATCGCCGCCACGCCGTCCTTTTCCAATCGCTCCTTGCGAACGATGGTGAATTTCGCGGTGGGAAGTCCGAGCGTCATCAGTACCTGCTTCGTTAGGATCTTATTCATGCAGACCGCGCTGGACTCAACCCCCGATCCCGTGTAGGGGATCCCCGCCAGATCTAAAAAGCCTTGGATCCTTCCGTCCTCTCCCCCTTTACCGTGAAGGGTGAGAAACACGGCGTCGGGACGGGCGGAAAGGATCTCGCCCATATTGTCCTCCCGCAGGTCAAACAGCCTCGCGCCAACGTATCCGTAGGCACGGAGCGCCTCCAAAACGGCTCTGCCGCTTCGAAGGGAAATGGCGCGCTCGGAGGAAGTACCTCCGCAGACCACCAGTACATTCAATTCAGGATTCATGCTAATCCCTCGCTTTTTTCATGAAGATCGGAAAGCCGCCGCCCCCGTCACTTCATTGTAAGCGATGAGGGAGGATTTTATGCTTTCTTTCGTTTGTAGTATCGAACCAGCCCCGTGGCGATCAATCCCGCGGGCAGGATCAGGATAAAGAGCAGACCGAATATGGCAAGGCTCATGCCGCTCGCTCCCATATAGGGCTCCTCGTAGAGAACGGGCGTGTTTTCCGCCACGTTAGAAACGTATCGCAGATTGGTCCACAGGGAGGTCAGATAGGGGCAGATCGCGGGATAAAAGAGCGATTCGTCCGATTCCGCCGTAATATCCGCCGTCGTCAAAAGATAACTCTCGGCACCCGTAAACCACGCAAGACGCGCGCCGTTTGCCGTCTCTGCCGCCGCGCCCAATACGTAAGCGGCGCGCTCCCCGTCCTCCGAGACAAAGGCGTTCTCATGGGTCGTCAAAAGCGCCGTGGTCGTCAGGGAGGAATCCGCCGTCTTATGGAAGGAAATGGCGTTGCCCCCTTGAATCTTAATCATATCGTCTCCGAGTCCGAGATTCGAAAGATTTGCCAGCGCGTCATGCTGGTCGTTCACCAAAACGGGGACGAAATCGGTAAAGGTGACCTCGACCGCCTCCTCGCTTTCCTCCTCTTCTTCACCGTCCTCGCTTTCCTCGTCCGCGGCGGTTGTCTCAACCTCGGCTCTGACCTCTCCCTTTTCTGAGGAAAGTCCGTAAGCCGACATAAGCCCCATCAGGTTGGGCATATCTAAATTCGCCTCATCGGTAATCACCGTCAGCGTTCCTCCCCGTTCCAAATACGCGGAAAGCTTCTCGATCTCCTCGGCGGTATAATCCTCTGCGGGAGACAGGAGCAGCAGAGAGGACGCATCGGCGGGAACCGCTTCCACGTCGGAAAGCTTCAATACGCCGTATCCCGACACAATAGATCCAAGCAGCAGCCCGCTCATATCTGGCTCGCCGTGTCCCTTCAGCACGTAGGGCTTAGGAATCAGGTCGGCGCAGACGTATTCGATCAGCTCATTGAGCAGAGTCTCGCCCACGAAATGAAGCTTGGGAGCGTTCAAGAACGTGTAATACACCTCCGTGTAGGCAGAATCGCTCACAGCGTATTCGTACAGCTTTTCCAGATAGGACTGGTAATCGGCGTAGGAAAGCTCCGTAGGGATTCCCAATTCGATCAACGTCTGATCGTTGTGTATGTAGTAAAGCATACTGGTGTAGCTGATGATCTGACTGCGGAGATCGCTCTTCGCGACGATCGCGTAGGCGTAGCCTGCCGACGTGTCAGTAATGCCAAACTCTGCCAAAAGACTGCCGCTCTCGCTGACGGGAAGACGCTCTAAGGTCACACGGTCTCCGTAGCTTGCGTACCGCTCAAGGAACGCCTCGAAGCGGTCGTCGTAGTACGGGTCATCGGACAGATCGTCCATCAAGAGATAGAGCGTCACGTCGCTATCCAGCCCGTCCAGATATTTTTCCGTCGTGACCGACACGCTCATGGTCTGCTCGTCGCTCATGTCTGCGGCTCTCGCATAGGCGGGCAGGAACGCGCTTGTCGCCGTGGATGCCAACAGAACAACCGCCATCACGACCGAGACGATTCCCTTTCTGTAGAGCTTCATCCCTTTTCGTCGGAAAAGGATCAGGCACGATGCCCCCAAAAAGCCAAGGGAAACTCCCGCGTAAAGGAGCAGGACGTTCCACGGGACCAAGCCGTAAGCAAGGGGAGAAAGAGCGTCAAACAGGGACGCGTATCCCAAGACCGCGCTGACCGTTCCCCAGCTCCCCGCCGCGAAGCGGGAGCAGACGAAGAGAACCGTAACGAAGGCATAGGACGCGATCCACGCAAACAGCCTTTTACGGAAAAGAACCGTAAGGAATACGATGCCCGATAAAAGCGCGCAGCCCAAAAAGCAGGCAAGGAGCAAGCATAGGTATGCGTATCCCGCGCTCGCTCCTCCGAAAGCCGAAAGAACAAGGGGGAACACGCCCAAAAGCAGCATCATGCCAAAAAGCACGCCAAAGGCTGCCAAGAGCTTGCCAAAGAAAATCTCGGTATTCCGCAGGGGCAGAGAGGATAAAAAGCGTTCCTCGTCCCCGAATCCTTCCGCACTCAGACGGGGTACGACCCAAATCGGCAGAAGAAGTGCCACGCAGAGCATCATGGTGCCGATCAAAATTTCATAGCGGGTATTTCCCAAATAAAAATGGAAATAGCTTAAAAACAATCCGTTGGCAAAGGCGAGAACGGCAAGCATGATCCAGCCTCTCCGTCCGCAGAGGAAAGCGCGAAGCTCCTTCAAACATACTGCTCTCATTTTCTTCCCTCCTTACGAACACCCGAAAGAGACGCATAGACCGCGGAAAGGTTCATACCGCCCGCCCCCTGCTTTCTTACGAGCTGTTCCTCCAGCTCCGCAAGGGTTCCCGAAGCAAGAATACGCCCGTCCGCCATCAAAATCACGTCCTCGCAAAGCTCTGCCGCCTCCTCGTACCGATCGGTTGCCACCAAGACGGTCTTCACCTCTCCCAGCACTCGGATCAGCTCCCACATTTCCCTTGCCTCGGTTCTGCCGAGATTCCGCGTGGGCTCGTCGAGAAGAATCAGCCTCGGATTGCCCACAAGGGCGATGGCAACCGACAGCTTCCGCCGCTCAAAGGGCGTCAAATTTCCGCAAAGCCTTCGGGTCACGTGGGAAAGCCCCACAAGATCCAGCGCCTCCTTGACACGGGCATCCAGCTTTTCGGCGGGAACCTGCTTGGCGCGTCCCGCAAAGACCGTAATCTCCTCCACGGTCATGGAGGGATCCAGAGCGGGAACGGCGGGCAGAAAGCCGATCCGTTTTTTACGGGTCAGCGCGTCTTTCCCGAGGGAGGCTTCGCCCAAGAGGATCTCCCCCTCAAAGTTATCGTCCCACCCCGCCAGAATATTCAGAAGCGCGGTCTTCCCCGCCCCGTTGGGAGCGAGAAGACCATGGATCCCCTTTTTGGGGATCGAAAGGGTCAATTCACTGAAAATGATGCCGTCGTCCGTGGATTTACGAAGGCTCTCCACGGTAAGCATCGTTTCTGTACTCATTTGTTTTCTCCTAATATTTTTTGCATTTTTTACGTAAGGACACGGTCCCTTGACATGATCGCCGCAAGCCGTTGCTTTTGTATTATCTGCCGATAGAAATACACGAGAGCGATCACACTGGCGGATATCACGATCACCCAAGAAACGGGCCAGCACCAATAAATCACGTTCACGCTTCGGAACCAAACCGCCAAGGTCTTACACCAGACCACACGCAGCACGCAAGCGCCGAGCAGAGAGATCACCATGGTGGTCATGGATCTGCCCATGCCGCGGATCGAGCCGCACAACGACTCCATAACGCCGCACATCCAATAGAAGGGCAGGATCGACCAAATGCGGTTGATTCCCGCGGCAATGACCTCGGGCTCGGAGGCATAGATTCCCACGAAGAAATCTCCGAAGAGAAGAATGATTCCGCCCACCGCAATGCCGATCACCGTGGCGCAAAGGACGCAATACAGGGTAATCCGCTTGATATTCTTATATTTCTTCGCGCCCACGTTCTGTCCCACGAAGGTCAGGGAGGCATGGTACATGGCGTTCATGGCGATATAGACGAACCCCTCCAGATTTCCGCCCGCGGCGTTTCCCGCCACCTCCACGTCGCCAAAGAAATTGATGGAGGACTGGATCATGACGTTCGCCAAGGAAAAGAGAGCCGACTGAGCCCCCGAGGGGATCCCGATGGCAAGGATCTTTTTGACGATCAGCCGATTCAGCCTCAGCCGTCGGAAGGAAAATTTCAGCACACCGTCGGTCCGCGCCATATAGCAAAGGATCATGACCGCCGACAAATACTGAGAAGCGATGGTCGCAATGGCAACGCCCTCCACGCCCATACCGAAGACGGCAACCAGCAAAAGATTCAAAAGAACGTTGACCACACCCGACACCGAAAGGAAGATCAAGGGGTGCTTGGTATCTCCCGTGGCGCGAAGCATGGAGGCGCAATAGTTATACATCATGGATGCGGGAACACCGCAGAAGATGATGCGGATATACAGCGTGGCTCCTCCCAGAACCGTTTCGGGGGTATCCATCCAGCGAAGAAGAACGGGCGCCAAAACGGTGCCGATCCCCATGACGAAAATGCCGAGGATCGCCGCGATGAGGACGGCGTTATGTACCACGCGGGACACCGTCTTGTACCGCTTCGCGCCCATATAATAGGCAACCACCACGCCAACACCCGCGGAAAGTCCCATGAAAAGACCGACGATGAGGTTGGTCAAGGCGCCCGTGCTTCCCACCGCCGCCAACGCAAGCTCACCGCGGAACTGCCCGATGACTGCCAGATCCGCCGCGTTGTAAAAGCATTGCAGCAGTCCCGTCAGAATCAGCGGGATTACGAAAACGATGATCTTTTTCAAAAACGGTCCCTCGGTCATATTGACGCTTTTTCTCGTCGTTCCCATGTCCGCATATCTCCTTTTTCGCACAGAAAAATTGCTTCTTTTATCATACCACTTGAGAGGCGTAAAGTCAAGGGATTTGGGGAAATTTAAAATACGGAAGTTGCCAAAGGAATACGCAAAAATCGTTGACATTCCGAGAACTTTGTGTTATAATGATATGTATTGAATTTTTGATTGCAGGCGTTTTTACGCCCGAAAGGATGACCGATATGTGCGCACAGCTTCTTTCTACTCAGCCCTACAAGGGAACCCGTGATTTTTACCCCGAGGAAATGCGTCTTCGCAACTGGTTCTTCGGCAAGATCCGACACACCTTAGAAACCTCCGCCTTTGACGAATACAACGGTCCCATGCTGGAAACCCTTGAGCTTTACGCCGCCAAAAGCGGCGAGGAGATCGCCACCAAGCAGACCTATAACTTTATTGACCGCGGCAACCGTATGCTTGCCATCCGTCCCGAGATGACCCCCACCGTTGCCCGTATGGTCGCGGGAAGAATGAACGATCTCTCCTTCCCTCTCCGTTGGTTCTCCATCCCCAATATGTACCGCTATGAGGCAACCCAGCGGGGCAGGCTCCGCGAATTTTGGCAGCTGAACGTGGATATTTTCGGATGCGATACCTACGAGGCGGATTTGGAGGTCATCATCAGCGCCATCCGTATTTTGAAGGCGTTCGGCGCAGACGAGTCTATGTTCACCGTCCGCATCAACAACCGCCGCTTCTTCAACGACGTGATCGCCGCCATCGCGGGCACCGACGCGGAGGGGAGCCGTTTGGTTTCCAAGGTCATTGACCGAAAGAACAAGGTGCCGCGAGAGGCATATGAAAAGGATTTGACTGCCCTCGGACTCTCCGCCGAGCAGATCGCCAAGATCGACGCGCTCTACCACATGAGCGTGGAGGACGCTACCGCCCTCTGCCCCGACTCGGTAGGCGCTTGCGAGCTTCGCTCCCTCTTTACCGCGCTCAAGGAGATCGGACTTGACCGCTATTGCGTCTTCGATTTCGGTATCATCCGAGGTCTTGATTATTATACGGGAACCGTCTTCGAGGTGTTCGACAACGCCCCCGAAAACAACCGCGCCATGTTCGGCGGCGGACGCTACGACAATCTGGTGGGACTCTTTGTAAAGAACGCCAAGGTGTCGGGTGTCGGCTACGGTATGGGAGACGTGACGCTTGAAAACTTCCTCGTAACCCATCACCTCGTTCCCGATTCCTTCGGCTCGGAGGTCAAGGTACTGGTCACCCGCTTTGACGACGTTCCCTATGAGCAATATCTGAGACTGACCGACGCGCTCTGCGAGTCTGGCATCACCGCTTCCCTCTATCTCGGCTCCAAGAAATTCGGCAAGCAGATCGACTATGCCGTAAAGGGCGGCTACTCCCACGTGGTCATCATGGGCGGCAGCGAGCTGGAGGCAGGCGTGGTAAAGGTCAAGAATCTGGAAACCCGTGAGGAATCCACCGTCCCCGCAAGCGAGCTGACCGCATTTTTGGGGGCATAAACCGAAATAAGGAGGTCTATCCATGATCTATATGTTTTTGGCAGAGGGCTTTGAGGAGGTCGAGGCGCTGGCGCCTCTGGATCTCATGCGCCGCGCGGGTCTTTCGGTCACCACCGTGGGCGTGGGCGGCAAGCAGATCACGGGCGCGCACGGCATTTCCGTCTGCGCCGATCTCGCCGACAGCGAATATTCCGACCCCTCTCCCGAAATGATCTTTCTTCCCGGCGGTATGCCCGGTACGCTGAATCTCTCCGCCTCCCGTGTGGTTTTGGACGCGATTCGCGCGGCGGACGAGCAGGGCGCGTATCTTGCCGCCATCTGCGCCGCTCCCTCGATTTTGGGCGATCTTGGACTGCTGAAGGGCAAAAAAGCGACCTGCTACCCCGGCTTTGAGGACCGTCTGCAGGGCGCGCTTCCCACCGAGGAAGCCGTGGTTTGGGACGGCAGAATCCTCACCGCCAAGGGCATGGGCGTTGCCGTTGAGATGGGACTTGCCATCGTCTCCATGCTTTGCGGAAAAGAAAAAGCGGAGGCGCTCCGTCATGCCGTCATTGCGGATTGACGGGCTTCCCCCCTCCTCGGTAACCGAACAGAAGCGAGCGCTTCGCGAGCAATTCCTCGCCCTGCGCGCGTCCCTTTCCAATGAGGAGAAGCGGGAGCTTGACCAAGCTCTGTGCGATGGGCTGTCCCGTCACCCCTTCTACAAGAACGCCAACGTGATTCTTCTGTTTTTCCCCGTTCGGGGAGAGCCCGATCTTCTTCCCCTTGCCGAGTCGGCTCTGCGGGAGGGAAAAACCGTAGGCTTTCCCATCTCTCATCCCAAGGACCGTACCATGAGTTTTCGGGCAGTCCGCACTCTTTCCGAGCTGAAGGCGGGCGCGTACGGAATCCCCGAGCCGCCAACGGCGGGAGAGCTTCTCAATGACCGAACCGACGCTCTCTGTCTTTTACCGGGGCTTGCCTTTGACCGAAGCGGATACAGGCTTGGCTACGGCGGCGGATATTACGACCGCTTCTTAGCCGATTTCGGCGGACGCACGCTGGCTCCCACCTATGAGCGCTTCCTTACGGAACGGCTTCCCACAGACGAAAACGACCGTCCCGCGGACGGTCTGATTACCGAGAAAGGAGAGGTATCCCTCTATGTCCGAGCATCGACCCGATGAACGCGCCGCGGGTGCCTCGCCCGTGAAGAAGGCGCAAGACCTTTATGAACGCTATTTCCGAAATAAAACCGTGGTGCTTCATCCCACGGTGCTGGTTCTTGTGACCTATTTTCTTCTGCTTTTGTCCAAGGTGGTCGATCTGACCCTCATCAACCGAGAAAACGAATATTACAGCGTGGTCATTCTTCAAATGATGATCTTCCTGCTCCCCGGCGCGATCTGGTGCCGCTTCAGCGGAGAGAAATATCTGTCGGGACTTCGGCTCCGTCTCTTTCGAGCGTCCTCTCTTCCCCTGATCCTCTCCGCCGCCCTTCTGATGGCTTCGGGCGGTCTGCTTCTCGGCGTTCTCTTCGGAGGAACCGAGGTCCTCTCGGAAAGCTTTTCTCTTTACGACACCTTTATTTCCAAGAGCAACGGAACCGTTCCCAACACCATCTACCTGATCCTTGCCTACGCCATCCTCCCCGCCCTTTGCGAGGAATTTATCTATCGGGGCATTCTCTGTCGGGAATACGAATCGGGGGGAGTCATGCGGGCGGTGGTGTTCAGCACGCTCTTCTTCTCGCTTCTCCACTTCAATCTTGAAAATCTGCCCGTGTATATCTTTTCGGGGGCGATCCTATCTATGACCCTGTACGCCACCCGTTCTCTCCTCGGCTCCATGCTTGCCCATTTCCTTTACAATATGTTCGGACTGTTCGGACAGCCCTTTATCAACAACCTCTATCGCATCACGAGAAGCACGGAGCTCTTTCTCTTTTTGATGATCCTTTGCTTCCTCATTTCCGCAGGTATCTTTTGCGGCGAAGCGGCGAGAATCTACAAGGGCTATCTGCGAAAGGGGTACAGCTCGGCGTACAGAAGGCCGATCCTTAAGGACTCCGCCGCCATTCGGGACTCCTACCTATCGGTCATCAAGCGTCCCTCTGCCATCGCTTGTTTTGCGGTGTACGTTCTCGCGTTGTTCGTGGCGTTTCTGTGATCCTTGCGGGATTTCTGTAAAACAAAGGAAAAACAACAATCCCTTGAATAAAAAGCTCCTTTTTGGGGAATGATGGATTCATCACCCGAAAGGAGCTTTTTGACTGAATGAAAAAATATGGAATTTTTGCGCTGTTCCTCTCCGCGCTGCTGGTGGTCGTGGGGCTTTTGCCCGTTCACGGAGAAAGCGGAATCTACGAAAACGTACTCCGATTGCACGTGCTTGCCAATTCGGACAGCCCCGAGGATCAGGAATTAAAGCTGAAGGTACGGGACGCGGTCCTCTCCGCCGCCGACGGGCTTCTTTCCACCGCATCCTCCCGCGACGAGGCCATTCGCCTGACCGAGGAGCATCTGCCCCTCCTGACCGAGGCCGCACAAGCGGCGATCTCTGCCGCGGGAAGAAGCGACTCGGTACGGCTGGAGCTTGGCGAGGAGGTCTATCCCACGAGAAATTACGAGGCGTGCTGCTTCCCCTCGGGGGAATACACCTCCTTGCGGATCATCATCGGCGAAGGCAAGGGACAAAACTTCTGGTGCGTTCTCTTCCCTCCCATGTGTACCTCCGCCGCCACGAAGAACTCTGCGGAGGACGCCTTTATTTCGGTAGGACTGAGCGCGGATCAATACCGCATCGTCACCGAGACCTCCCGCCCGACCTATCGGGCAAGATTTCGCCTTTTAGAGGTCATTGAGTCTGCGTTTCGTCCCCGTTCTGCTGAGTAAGGAGACTTGCTCGGTATTCCGAGGGACTCATCCCCGTATACGCCTTGAAGCATCGAAAGAAATGCTGCGCGTCGCAAAAATGCAGCACGGAGGCGATGGATGGAAGGGTGGACTCACGGGAGGCGATCATCCGCTTGGACACCTCGATCTTTTTTTGCATGATAAATTCCTTGGGCGGCACGCCGAACTGCGCCATGAATCGGCGATAGAGGGTGCTTGGACTGAGATAAAAATGCTCGCAAAGATCGGCAACGTGCAAATCCAAACAAATATTCTGCTCGATATACCGAACGATCTGCTCCTCTCTCGATAGCATTTCGGTTTCCCTCGCGCGATAGCGATCCGCGATCAGGAGGAGGTCAAGAATCCGTTTCATGGTAAAGCTGAGCATCTGATCGGAATCCGCCGGCGTCGTTCGGCGGATTTTTTTATGGATCTCGTCCATCACCTGCCCCGCTGGATCCCCCAAGGGCAACACCGCGTAGGGTCTTCCCTGAAGGATCAAGGGACAAAGTGCGTCGGTAAAGCTCCCTCGGACGTTGATCCACCGTTTTTCAAAGGGATCCTTCGGGTCGGAGTAATAGCAATGAGGAAACCTGCAGTTGATCAGATAAAAATCTCCCGCCTTCACCTGCGTCCGTTCCCCCAGCGCCTCCACGTAGCCCGTTCCCGCCGTCACGTACTCCAGCACGAACAGGTCGTGGGAGACAGCATCGGTAATGCCCGCTCTGACGATATAATAGTTTTTATCCCGAAAGGTGGTTCCCGCCATATCTACCCACAGCGTAGGTCTTTGGCGGGACTCTCCAAAGGTATTTGCCCAAATGATCTCCTCGCGGGAGCGATCGATTCTTGAGACGGTTGCTTTTTCGGGACGCGGCTCGGTTATTTTCTCAGTCCTCATGCTCCGCTTCCTTTTCCCGCTCCTTTTCCTCTTTCTTCTTTTTCTTCTCTTCCTTCTTTTCCTTCTTTTCTTTTTCCTTTTCCTTCTCTTTTTCCTCTTTTTCCTTTTCCTTTTCTTCCTTCTCCTTCTCCTCAGGCTCCTCGGGCTGAGGATATCTCAGGTCGATCATCGCCTGCGCGGTCTGACGGAGAAAGGCGCTCAGGGACAGCAGTCCCCCCAGAGTCAGGAGAAAGCCCTCCTCCTCGGAAACGTCCAGTCCGTTTCGATCCATCACGCCGTCTATCACGTCCTTTGCATAGGAGCGGTTATCCTCCTTGATCTCCATGTATCGGTCGTACATACGAATCAGATCCTCGCCCGAAAAGCCCTCCGTAGCGTAGATCCCCTGCAAAAGCCTCTTGATCTCGCCAATGGACAGCGTATTCTTCAGCGTATAGACGGTAAGGATCTGAATGATCTGCTCCTTATTATATTTCTTTCCCTTGACGGGTGTGATCAACCCATCCTTTGAGTAGTTGTTGATCATGGTCTTGGTGAGCTGACGCTCCCAAAATCGCTCGGATCCAACCTTCTGCTTATCGGCGACCAGATTGAGAATCTGATCCACGTACAGATCGATGGCAGGCACCTCCGAGGACGAAAGCTCCGATTCTCCCGTCGCGTCCTTTGCTACCAGATAAAGCTCTTCTCGTTTCATTTCCATACCCCCTGCATATACGGTTCGGTTTATAATACTATGATACACCATTTCGACAACGGTGTCAAGAGGAGTTTTGGATTTCGGAAAGGTTTCTCTTGCCAAGCGCGACCTTTTGTGATATAATGGTTCTGTGAACAACGAATCGATTTAAAGGAGAACCCTTCATGAACCTGACCGACCATTCCTCCTACGAGCGGATCCTGAAGCTTCCGAGGACGCTGAAAAACTATCTGCCACGCTTGATTCTTTTCCTTTTATACCTGATCTGCCTGAGCTTTTGGATCTTCCCGATTCTTTACCTCGGTTTTTCCACCCAGCTTCTCCTTTTGATCCCCCTCTCTCTGCTGGCTGTCATTCTTCCCACGTGGAAATACGGCTTTGTGGAGTATGAATACGTGTTCAGCCCTCAGGGCTTCTGCTTTTCAAAAATATACGGCAAGCGAAAGAGAAAGCAGATCATGGATTTGGATCTGTCCGACGCGATCCTGATCGCACCCGCAACCGATGAAAATATGCAAAAGGCGGGAGCAAGCACCCTTTCTACCGTGATATACGCCACCGTGGATCTCTGCGCCGACGATATCTGGCTGATCCTCTTTGAGGTGGACAAAAAGGAAACGGGTGTGGTTCTCTTTCATGCCGACGAGCGCACGCTTCGCTTTCTGCGCCGCGCCAATCCTCACGCCATGGTCCGCTTGCCCCACGCAAGCGCTTGAATAAGGAGATCTTTCTATGCTGGATTTTGAAAATTATCCCATCATCGCCGCCGTCAAGTCAAAATCGGATTTTGAAGCCGCCCTTGCCTCCGACGTGCAAGCGATCTTTATGCTCAGCTCGAATATCATGGAGATCGATACCCTCTCCCGTCGGGCGCACGAAAAGAAAAAGCTGCTTTTTATCCATATGGACTTTGCCGACGGACTGAGCAAGGATGCCGCAGGCGTGAATTATCTTGCCACCAAGTCCATTGACGGTATCATCAGCACCCGCTCCCATATCGTTGCCGCCGCCCGCGAGGCGGGACTTTCCTCGGTTCAGCGATTCTTTATGATCGACTCCCGCTCGGTGGACACCGCGCTGGATTCCCTCCGCCAATCGAAGCCCGATATGGTCGAGATTATGCCCGCGCTCGCCTATAAATCCATCGCCAAGATCAAAAAGAACGTCCATATCCCCATCATTGCGGGTGGTCTGATCGAATACAAGGAGGAAATCTTCCAAGCCCTCGGCGCAGGCGCTTCCATGATCTCTACAGGCAAACAGGAGCTTTGGAACGAATAGGACGCGGGGACGCGCGGGGACGCGAGGGGGCGCGGTCGCTTTTGAAAAAGAGATTAGTTGATTAGTTGAGAAGAGGATTTGGGTCTGCTTTTCCCCTTCTCAACTAATTTTCTTCAAATCAATTCTTGCGGACATGGGAGCGGGGATCAAGGCGAGGTTGTCGGCAATGACACCCTCGGACACGGAATTGCCAAGGCAATCGGTGACGGTATAGGCGGCACCCTT
>JAZOQX010000066.1:0-10499 GCA_045656325.1 Eubacteriales bacterium | reverse complement strand
CCTTTTTTAAAAATTCTTAAGAATTTTCACTTTTTTTTTGCGGAAAAATCGAATTTTTTTCAAAAAACAAAAAATCGGCTGAATTTCAGGCTTCAACCGACATTTTGTTATGAGTTTTTGTTCGACCACAACATATGGTGGTATCTACTGAGAATTACTCTCGGTGTCCTCCTCAGCGGCAGGCGGCATTTTGACCGAAACCGCAACGGGAAGATCGGGGTTTTCCGCCGTGATCTGACCGCTCTCGGCACCCGCCAAGCGATCGGATTTCAACACCTCTCCGACCTGCTCCAATTTGTAGGAAAGCTCCTCCGCATTGCCCAGCTTTACCGTAAATATTCCGTCCACCACCAAACGAATATTCCGTCTGTCCTCCACGTTGACCTCACTCATTCGGTCAAAATAGGAGGAGGAACGAAGAATATCGATGATCTCCAGCGTACGGCGAAGCTCATTCTCATCCTCCGCAAAGGCGGGAACCGATCCCGCGATCACGCGCTGTACGCTGGGAAGGATCAGACGCGTCATACCCTCGGTGGAATCGATCTCATCGATGACGAGCAGATTTTCATTCAGGGCATACGTCCCTCCCGATATGGCAATGTACCAAGGGGTAAATCGTTCGGTAACCACCACCCGCAGACGATTGGGAAACACGGGAATCAGCTCCATATCCAAAAGAAAAGGAAATTCCTTGAGCATACGCTCCTTGATCGCGTCGCTGTCAAGCTCGTAGAGCCAGTCGTTCTCCCCCAAGCTCAAGCCCTCCAGGAGAGCCTCCTCACTATACCGTCCCTCGCCCTCGATCTCAATGACACCCACCTTACAAAAGCGTTTGGCAACGGAGGCGCAGGAAAGGATCGCCAAGGCGCATAAGATAATCATGACCATCCAAAGAATCACTCTTCGGAGGTTGATGCCCTCCCACGTGGTTCCGCTTTGCTTCACGGCGCGTTCTCCTTTCCTTTACGTTTCCTTACCTTTTTTTCAAAAGCTTTTGAATCTCATTCCAGATTTTCCGATTCACCTCAGGATCGGCAAACATTCTCACCGATTCACTCATGGCGGTGGAGCGACTCTCGTCCTCTATGACCGAACGAACCGAATCCAGCATCAGATCCATGTTCAGCTCCATCTCCTCCAAAAGAATCGCCGCCCCTCGGTCCGCCAACACCTTTGCGTTCTTGTACTGATGGTTGTCGGCAACGTTGGGAGACGGAATCAAAATGGCGGGCTTTCCCATAATGGCAAGCTCGGTCAGCGTCATCGCGCCCGCCCGACAGATCACCAGATCCGCCGCCGCCATATGCAGGGGCATATCGTAAATGTAATCCTTCAGGACCAGTCTTTCGTTTCTTTCCAACCCGTAGGCGGCAAAAATGGCTCTGGCATTCTCATAGCCCCGCGCGCCGCCCGAATGGAAATGCATCACGTCCTTGCGAACCGAGGAAAATTCCTTCATGACACCAATGGCAGCCTCGTTGATCCGTTGCGCCCCAAGACTTCCTCCGAAGGAGAGAATCACGTGCTTGATCTGCTCGGGAATACCCAGCCTTTTGCGAGCCTCCTCACGGCTCACCGTTCCATAGGACGCGCGCAGAGGATTTCCCACGCAGACTACCTTATCCTTTTCGGTAAGAAGCTCCTTCGTCTCTCGGAAGTTGGTCAGAATCACGTCCACCTTCTTCTGCAGCTGGCGGACCGCCACACCGGGCAGCGCGTTGGATTCATGAACCATGTTGGGAATCCCCATGGAGATCGCCGCCCTCAACAGAGGCCAGCAAACGTAGCCTCCCGTTCCGATCACCAGATCGGGCTTAAATTCCTTAATGATCTTCTTGGCATGGGCGGGAGAGGTCATCACGTAGTAAGCCGTTTTCAGATTGGAAAGAGACAAGGAGCGTCGGATTCCTTGAATCTTCACGTGATACATGGGGTACCCTTCTCTGCCCACCAGCTTATTTTCAATTCCGCGCTCCGTCCCTACAAAGGCGATCTGCGCGTTGGGTACGTTCATTTTGATAATATCGGCAATCGCGAGAGCGGGATTCACGTGTCCGCCCGTACCGCCGCCTGTCAGCAATACTCTCATTGTGTCTCTATCCTTTCGGGTCTATTTTTTTTGGGAGGAAAACCGTGAGATCGATAAGATAATTCCGATCTCAAAGATCTGAAGCATCAGGGAGGATCCTCCCGTGCTGAAAAACGGCAGGGAGATTCCCGTGTTGGGCATCATATTCGTCACCACCGCGATATTCATGGCAACCTGCAGGGCGATCTTAAAGGTCAAGCCCCATACCACGAGAGCGGAAAACTTGTCGGGAGCCTTCTGTCCGATGCGGATGCCCCGCCAAATGAGAAGACCAAACAAGAGGATCACCAAAAAGGCGCCTACAAATCCAAGCTCCTCGCAGATAATCGTAAAAATAAAGTCGTTCTGCGGCTGAGACACGTAGCCGAATTTCTGTCGGCTGTATCCGAGCCCCAAGCCAAAGAAGCCGCCCGAGCCGATGGCATACATTCCCTGCAGGGTCTGCCAAGCGGAGCCCAAGGGATCCGCCTCCTCCAAATTCCACCAGATCTCCACACGGGTCTGGGCATAGTCGGATACAAGGATCAAAAACACACCTGCCACGGCGATGATTCCGAGAAAAATGGCAAGATATTTCATGCGCGTACCGCCAAGATACATGACCACAAGTCCGAGCATACCCACGATCATCAAGCCCGAGATATGCCGCTCCAAGGCGACCAACGCGCAGATCACTCCGATAATACCCATGGGAATCAAAAAGCCGTGCTTCAGGCTTCCCCCGAATTTACCCGTGGACGTGATCCGCTTTTCATATTTGGACATATAAAGCGCCAGCACCATCACGACCGCCATTTTGGCGATCTCAGAGGGCTGAAGCGTGAAAAAACCAAAATCGATCCAACGCTGCGCCACACCCTCTGCCGCGCCGATGACCAGCACCAAAAGCAAAAGAAGCATGGAAACACCGTAAGCGCCCACACCGAAGACCCGCCAAAACCAAGGACGGGCAAAGGCAACGAAAAACGCGGTCACCACCGACGCAATGACCCCAAACAGGATGTACCGCCACAAATAATAGGTGGCGCTGTCATAATTGCGCTCGGCATATACCGCGCTTGCGCTGTATGACATGATTGCCCCGAGACAAAGAAGGAGGACCGCCCAAAGAAGAAACCAGCCGTCGATGCCCCCCTTTTCCAGAGGCGCGCTTTCGTCAATCTTCTCCGCGGGGGTCAAGGACTCGGTAAACGCGGGATCCCTTTCCACCATTCTTTGCTCCTGCCGCTGACGGAACAGGGCAAGCTTGCCATGCAGCTTTGATATATTTTTCGGTTTCTCGGGCAGATCCCGTTTTTGATTCTCTTGGTTTTCCTTCAAAATCGGCACCTTCCCTTCCTATTTTTCTGTTTTCTCTCCTCAGAGGGCAAACCATGCGGCAAGACAGCATAATGCCGTCACGATCGAAAAGACCGTCACCACCTTTGCCTCGCTCCAGCCGCATTTTTCAAAGTGATGATGAATGGGCGCCATCTTGAAGATTCGCTTGTTGCGAAGCTTAAAGCTTCCCACCTGCAGCATCACCGATACGGATTCCATGATATAAACGAAGCCCACGATAAATACGAGCATCGGCTCGTTGATGATAAACACCGCTCCCGTGACCACACCGCCGAGGAAGAGAGAGCCTGTGTCTCCCATAAATACCTTGGCGGGATGCAGATTGTAGATAAGAAATCCAACCATACCGCCCACCAGCGCTCCCGAAAGGAGCGTCAGGGAATCGTGCAGGTACTGAATCCCCACGAAGCCAAAGAAGCAGAAGACCACAAGGGTCACCGTACTCGCCAGACCGTCAATGCCGTCGGTGAGGTTGACGCTGTTGACCACGCCCACGATCACGAACATGGCAAACACGTAGTAAAGAATGCCAAGCTCCACGTAAAGATCGGTAAAGGGAATATGAAGCATGGTGTCGATATTCCCGAATTTTTGCATAAGGAAGATATAGGCAACGGCGGCGATGATCTGAAGCAGAGCCTTTTGATATGCCTTAAGCCCTTGATTCTGCTTTTTCATCAGCTTACAGTAGTCGTCCACAAAGCCGACCATACCGTTCATAACCGCCAGTGACAGGGTAAGCGCCAAGGGGATCAGCTTGCTCTGCTCTCCACGGCAAAGATAGTACACCAAAAAGCCGAGCAGACAAATCAAAATCGCCAAAATAAAGCAAACGCCGCCCATGGTAGGCGTTCCCGCCTTGCTCTGATGCCAGGTGGGACCCAACTCATAAATCACCTGCCCTACCTTTTTTTCTCTGAGCTTGGGGATGATGAAGCGGCCAAGCACCGCGGTCAGCACAAAGCACACCGTCGCCGCCAGTCCGAATTGTATCCATTGCTCCTTCATCATTTGTCTCCCATCTTATCCGTCTTCAGGCCGTAAGCCGCTGACTGTTTTCCTTCAAATATTTGATAATACGCTCTGCGGCAGCTCCGCGGCTTGCCTTGACCAGAAGCGTGTCTCCGGGGCGCAGCGTGCCAAGCAGCATCTCTCCGCTCAGCTCGGGCGAGCGAGTATCGGCATTGCGATACATGGACTCGGGATCCATTCCGCCAAGGATCGCTCCCATGGCGATCTGCTCGGCAGACTGCCCGAAGGTATATAAAAGCTCACCGCCCATGCGGGCAAAGTAAAGTCCCGTTTCCTCGTGGAAGCGCTCGGCATCGCTGCCCAACTCATACATATCGCCAAGAACCGCCGCCATTCTGCCCCTTCCCTTTCTTTCGGAAAGGCTTCCGAGAACGCGGATCGCCGCGCGCATAGATTCGGGGCTTGCGTTGTAGCAATCCTCGATCACGGTGATCCCGCCGATCTCATAAATGTTCTGTCTCATACCAACGGGACGGTAGCAGGTAAGTCCGTGAGCAATGGCTTGATCGGACAGATTCATCCGCACGCCTACGGCAAACGCAAAGAGCGCGGCATAGATATTGTGACGACCCATGGTGGGAATGGTCACGTTCTTAACGGTCTTGCCGAAATATTCCACGTCAAATACAGTTTTTCCGATCTCCTCGCGGATATTCACCGCGCGGAAATCACATTCGTTGTCAATGCCCACGAACACGGGGGTCTTTCCGCCCGTAGGATAGGAGCGAAGCATGGGCTCGTCGCCGTTCAAAAGCAGGGCGCCGCCCTCCTTCAATCCCGCCATAATCTCCATTTTCGCGCGGCAGATATTCTCACGGGAGCCAAGATGCTCCATGTGAGAGGAGCCGATGGTGGTTACGATGGCGATATCGGGCTCGGCAATGCGGGACATATACTCGATCTCTCCGAAATCGCTCATCCCCATCTCCAGCACCGACACCTCGGTGTCGTTCTGCATAGAAAGAAGAGACAAGGGCATACCCAGCGTGCTGTTATAATTTCCCTCGGTTTTATGCACGCGGAAGGCTTCGCCAAGCACCGCCGCCACAAATTCCTTGGTGGTCGTCTTGCCTACGCTGCCCGTAATGGCAACCTTTCTGTGATTCAAGCGGCGGTCATACGCCTTGGCAAGCTCTCCGATGGCGCGCAGGGAATCCTCTACCACCACCGCCACGTATTTTTGATCCATCGTTTCGGGTATTCTTTCGCAAAGAACGCACGCGTTTCCCGAGGAAACGGCTGCGCCAATATAATCGTGACCGTCCACGCGCTCACCGCCAAGGGCTACGAAGAGAGTCCCCTCTGCCGCCTCGCGGGAATCAGTGCAGACCGAACGGAAAGGAAGATTGCGATTGATCTCGCCACCCACGCAGCACAAAAGACCGCCGCAAATCTGGGCAAGCTCTGCCATCGTCAAGCTGTTGCATCCTACGTTGACCTTCATTCGTTCTTCCCTCCCGAGCATTCGCTCCGTTTATTTTTGTTGTTTCTCCGTCCGTTTTCTATATGCCTCTCGAAGGATCTCTCTCTCGTCAAAGGGGATCCTTCCCCGTTCGTTGATCTCGTACCGCTCGTGTCCCTTACCCGCAAGGAGAAGAATATCTCCCTCCTTTGCAACCGACACGGCGTACTCAATGGCTTCCCTCCGATCGGCGATGACCACGTAGGGCTTTTCCTTGTCGATCCCGCGCAGAACCGCTGAAAGGATCTCCTCTCTCGCCTCACCTCTTGGATTATCCGAGGTCACGATCACGAAATCCGAATAGGCGGACGCGATCCGTCCCATCCGCTCCCGCTTGCCGCGATCCCGATCGCCGCCGCATCCGAAGAGCAAAAGAAGCCTACCTCCGCCCGCACGGAGCGGAAGCAAGGTTTTCAATATTTTTTCAAGTGCGTCGGGGGTATGCGCGTAATCAATAACCGCCGAGAAATTCGCGGGCGGCTCGAAGCGAACCTGCTCCATTCGTCCCGTCACCCCCGAGGTTTTTTCCAAAACTCTGAGGATCCTCTCGGGAGCCATTCCCTCCCCCATAGCGACTGCCGCCGCCATCGTCGCGTTGATGATGGAAAAATTTCCGGGAATCGATAGCCGCGCGGGATAGCACCCCGCAGGGGTCTTAAAAAGAAATCGACTGCCCTTCATTCCCATGCTCTCCCTATGAAGAGCGCAAAAGTCCCCCTCTACCGTCGAGCAGGTCAAAAAAGGAATCGTCAGCTCCTCTGCCAGTCGGCGGACGTAGGGATCGTCTATACAAAGGACCGCTCCCCGACACCTCTGAAAGAGCAGCCGCTTGGCTCTGTAATACTCCTCCATCGTACCGTGAAAGTCCAGATGATCCTCCGTCAGATTGGTAAACACCGCCCACCGAAATTCGATGGCATCCACGCGGGAGAGCGCCAGCGCGTGGGAGGACACCTCCATCACCACGTATTCCGCTCCGTCCGCCGCCATTTCGGCAAGCATTGCATATAACACCTCGGGATCGGGCGTTGTCATATTCGCTAAAGGGTCGCTTCCTCTCAGAGAAAGCATCCGTCCGCCCGCCGAACGGCATTCCACCGTTCCGATCACGCCGCACCTCTTTCCCCATGCTTCCAAAAGCTCCCGAAGGAGAGAGGTAACCGACGTTTTCCCGTTGGTTCCCGTCACGCCGATGATCTTCAGCCGACCGACGGGGTTGTTGTACCACGCGTTATAGAGCAGAGCAGCCGCATTTCTTGTGTTCTTAAGCATGATCCATGCTGCGGCACCACCCACACACTCGTCACACACTTGCTCTGCTACGATAACCGAGGCACCCTTGCGTATTGCCTCCACCGCAAACTCGTGTCCGTCCGAGCGGGCGCCCCTGACACAGATAAACAGGCTTCCCTTGCTCACGCTCCGAGAATCGGTGGCAATATTTGTAATTTCAAGATCTCCCAGCGCGGGAGGGTATTCCAGCTCGGCTCTGCCGAACAGCTCGCAAAGCTTCATATTCGCCTCCGAAGTGATGATTTTTCTTTCACTTCCTCGGCGCGAGGCCGCTTCTATTCCAGATCGTCGTCCGCCGCCATAGAGCGGAAGGTGAGGGTAATCACCGTTCCGGGCTTTATCCTGGTCCCCGCCTCCACCGATTGCGCGTACACAATGGCATCGGCGCTTCTGGTTCCCTCGATCCTTACGTTCAGATTCAAGCCCATCAGTCGAGCATTGGCAAGCGTCGCGTTTTCTCCCACCAAATCGGGCATCAAAACGCTGTCCTCGGGGGTGGCATTTCCTACGTAAAGAATGATCTTTCCCGTATCCTTTTGCACGTAGCTTCCCGATGCGGGGCTTTGCGCCTTCACAATGCTTCCCTCGCTCACGTCTCCGATGATCTCGTATTTCAGGCCTGCCTTTTCGATTGCCTCGGTCGCCTTATTGACGCTCCAGGCGCGATAGCTTCCCACCTTGGTAGCAAGCCTTGCTTCCTCCTCGGCGGTGTAAACCGCCTCCACACCGAGATAAGGCAGAATATTCTTCAGTGCCGCGCCCACGTAAGGAGCGGCAACCGTGCTTCCGTACATTCCCTTTTGAGGATCGTCCACCATGATAAGGATGGCAACCTCGGGATCGTCCGCAGGGGCGTACGCCACCGTAGAGCAAACGTATGCCTCAGGGAAGGTAAGCTGGATCACGTCTCCCTTGCTCACGCTTCTTCCTTGGCTGATCGACTGCTCCTTCACCGTACCGTAAATGCCCGTACCCTCAATGGTAAAATTCAAGCCCGCTTCCTTGAGAAGCGCCTTGGCTCGGTCAAGGCTGACTCCCGTCAGCTTGGGGACCTTTACGCTTGCCTTCGCGTTCTCCTCCGTAAAGAGAAAAACGACTCCGTTTTCCTTAACGATTTTGGTATCCGCCACAGGATTTTGAGAAAGGATCACCGCGTCCTCCGCCGTGTTCCCCACCGCTTCTACCCGAAGCCCTGCCGACTCGATCGCCGCCCTTGCTTCGCTGAGCGTCATTCCCACGTAGCTTTCCAGCTTTACGGTGGAATGTCCCGTATCCTTTTTCTCGGAGGTACCCGTCTTTGCGGCAACCCGATAGCCCGCCACGTAGGCGTTCTTAGCTCCACCGTCTCCCGAAACACCCTCCTCGAGCATTTCGGAAATGGTCTTGCATACCTCCTCGCTGACCACGGTTCGCTTGACCTCAGCCTTGTGCTGGTAAATCACGTTGCCCGCCTTATCGGTGATCCTCTCTACCAAATAAGGAGTCATCAGCGTGCCGTTGTTGGCAATGGCGGAAACCGCCATGATCTGCTGCAGAGGAGTTACGTTAAAGTTCTGACCGAAGGCGTAGATCGCCAGATCCAGCTCGGTTTGGAGATCAAAAGGACCGACTCCCTCACCGGGAAGATCGATGCCCGTCTTTTCCTTATATCCAAAGGCTTGGTAGTATTGCTTGTAGGTGTCAATGCCTACAAGCTCGCCAAGCGTCATAAACCACACGTTGCAGGATTGCTGCAGACCCTGCGAAAAGGTAAGGCTTCCATGTCCCTTGCGCTGGTGGCAATGAATCACCTGACCAAGCACCGTCTTATGTCCGGGACAGTAAACGCTTTGCGGAATGTCGGCTTTTCTTTCCTCCAGCGCCATGGCGGAGGTAATGATCTTAAAGGTAGAACCGGGAATATAGCTCTCGGTCACCGCCTTGTTGGACCATGTCTCGGTGAGAAGCTTCATCTGATACGCGCTGTATTCCTCGCTTCCCTGCTCGTAGCCGCTGGTAGTCAGCTTATTTAAGGTATCCTCATCCATACCCCAAGGATCGTTCAGATTGAAGGGAGAGGAGGTCGCCATGGCAAGCACCGCTCCCGTCTTCACGTCTACCACGATGCCGCAGGCGCGGTTCATCGCCTTGTTGTCCTCTACCGTCGCCGCCAGCTGCTCCTCCAGATAGGTCTGGATGGTCGCGTCAATGGTGGTAGCCAGATCGTAGCCGTCCACGGCTTCGATGCAGTTGGCGTAATCAAAGGGCATTACGTTCCCGTAGGAATCTCTCGCGGTCACGTAATATCCGTCCACACCCTTGAGATAACTGTCGTATTGGTATTCCAACCCGTAGAGTCCCACGCCGTCGTTGCTGGTAAAGCCAATGGTATGGGCGGCAAGGGTATCTGCGGGATAATATCTTGTGTTTTGCGCTTCCAAGTAGATCATGGTACCAAGCCCGTGCTCGTCGATGTACCCGCGGATCAGATCGGCGGTCTCCTCATCCACCTTTCGGGCGATGGTTCGGTCTAAGTATCTGGAATATTCCACGATCTGATGGTAGACCGTATCGTATTCCACTCCCTCAAGAAGCTCGGAAAGTCCTCTTGCCACCAGATCGGGGTAATTGGTAGCGTCCCCCTCCTCAACCTCACCTTGGGCAGTCTTGATGCCCGAGGGAGAAACGAATACGCGGTAGGTGGTAATATTGGTCGCAAGCACCTTTCCGTTCCGATCGTAGATCTTTCCCCGATTAGCGGGGATGGGTGTCTCGGTCGTGATCTGGTCGAGTACCTTTTCTTGGTATTTTTCAAAGTCCACGGTCTGGACCAAAAGGATGCGGATGAGAAGAACGGCGAAGACAGCGAGAATGACGATACCGAGCGCGGTCGAGCGCTTGATCGCCGACCCTTGGATCGAAAATTTCACCATTCTGTTCCTCCCTTCCGATTTCTTCAAAATTCCTTTGAAACGATAGTATTATATGAGAAGCGGAAGGCTTATATTCGTCAGTCCAGCGTGATCCCGAAAGCGGCAAGAAGCGTGGCAAGTCCCACGTTCTGAGGACGCTTTTCCTCGGGGGTGATAATCTGCTCCTCTCCGTTTGGCGCGAGATATTCATTGTCGGCATATTTCCGATCGATCATACCAAGGCTTTTGGCATCCTCGGCGATCTCCTCGGCGTCATACTTCAAATCAAGCGCAGCCTCCAGCTCCACCTGCTTTGCTTCCAATCGCTGAATGGTTGCCTGTGTTTTTCCCACCTGTCCCGAGGCGCTGCCCAGCATCACCGATCCGC
>JAZOQX010000065.1:0-9358 GCA_045656325.1 Eubacteriales bacterium | reverse complement strand
ACGACATGGCTACGATCCGACTTAGTGAATGACACCACGGTGTGGTGTCAGAGCCGCGTAGTGACCGAGCCCGCAGGCGAGAAGAATCCCTTACGCCGTGCCAAAAAAGGATGATGCATTAGCATCATCCTTTTTTTGCTTCGGCACTCCAAGGGACTCAAAGTCATGGAAAAGGAATTGACAATTTCTTCATTTTGTGATATAATGACTTTGAGTCATATGATCCATATAAAGGAGATTTTTTATGAAAATTCTGATTGCAGGCTGCGGAAAGGTTGGAAAGACCCTGATTGAGCATTTGGCTACCGAGGGCTACGACCTGACCGTCATTGATATTGATTCCAAAAAGACCGCTTCGATGGTGGATCGCTTTGATATTATGGTCATGATGGGCAACTGCGGCTCGGCGGACACCCTGCGTCAGGCAGGCGTGGAGCACGCCGATCTTTTGATTGCGGTCACGGGCAGCGACGAATTGAATCTTCTTTGCTGCGCTACCGCCCACGGTCTGAATCCGAATCTGCATACCATCGCGAGGATCCGAAACCCCGAATACGCCGAGCAAATCGATTCGATGGGACATATTTTCGGCGTTTCCATGACCTTCAATCCCGAAAAGCAGGCGGCAACCGAGATCGAGCGTCTCATCAAATACCCCGGCTTTTTGAAGCGCGACGTGTTTGCCAAGGGACGGGTTGAGATCGTAGAGCTTCGCATCGACGCGGAAAGCAAGCTTCGCGACGTCTCCCTTTTCTCGCTCAATTCCATCGTCAAGTGCAAGGTGCTGGTCTGCGCCGTGCTTCGGGATGGCTCCGCCATCATTCCCCGAGGTAATTTTACGCTGAAGGAGGGCGATCGCGTTTTCGTTACCGCTCCCACCAATACCTTGGCGCTCCTTTTGAAAAATCTTGGAATCGTCACCCACAAGAACCGCCGTATCATTCTGGCGGGCGGAGGAACGGTGAGCTATTATCTGGCGCAGGCGCTGGGCGAGGAGCATATCCGCGTGACCCTCATTGAGAAGGACGAGAAAAAGTGCAAAAAGCTTGCCGCAATGCTTCCTAAGGTCAACGTACTGGAGGGTGATGCCTCCGACCGCCGCCTGATGGAAAGCGAAGGGCTGGAATCGGCAGATTGCCTGCTCTCCATGACGGGCATGGATGAGCTGAACGTGATTATCTCCATGTACGGAAAGAACTGCGGTGTCCCTCAGATCATTACCAAGCTGGAACGGATGGAGGATGCCAGAATCATCGACAAGCTTTCCATCGGAAGCGTGATCTGTCCTCGAAAGTTGTGCTGTAACAACATTTTGCGATACGTCCGCGCCCTGCAAAATCAAGCGGGTGCCGCCGTGACCATCCACACCATTGCAGACGGGCAGGCGGAGGCGATGGAATTTATTGTGGACGAGCATACTCTCCATAAGGGAATCCCCTTGAAGGAAATCCGCTTAAAGGAAAATATTCTGATCGCCTGCATTACGCACAAGGGCAAAATCGAAATCTCCAACGGTAACTCCTGCTTTGACGAGGGCGACCGTATCGTCGTGGTCGAAAGCCAAAACGACGTGATCCTTCAGCTCAACGATATCTTCGCATAACGGAGGACACCATGAATTATAAAATGATGGGGCGATTCAACGCCCTGATCCTTGCCCTTGAGGCGGTGTTCATGCTTCCCCCTCTTCTCATCAGCCTGTTTTTAGGGGAGTCCGCCTCCTTTCAGTCCTTTCTCGTCAGCATCGGCATTACGCTGGCGCTGTCGGGACTTCTGGCGCTCTTTTCTCGAAAAGCCAAGCGGGATTTCTTTGCCCGCGAGGGCATGATCTGCGTCGGCTCCAGCTGGCTTCTCATGAGCGCGCTGGGCGCGCTGCCCCTATTCCTTTCGGGCTTCGTTCCCAATTACATCGACGCTCTTTTTGAAATGGTATCGGGCTTTACCACCACGGGTTCCTCGGTGATTACCGATCTGGACGTGATTCCGAGAGGGATGATTTATTGGAGATCCTTCAGCAACTGGCTGGGAGGCATGGGCGTACTGGTCTTCCTGTTGGCGTTATTGCCTGTCAGCGGAAGAAATCAAGGCTTTACCATGCATCTGTTGCGGGCGGAAAGCCCCGGTCCCGACGTGGGCAAGCTGGTGCCGAAGATGCGGCATACCGCGGCTGTGCTTTACCTTTGCTATATTTTCCTGTCGCTCTTGGATCTGGTCTTTTTGTTGGCGGGAGGACTGCCGATCTTTGACGCGGTCTGCACCATGTTCTCCACCGCGGGAACGGGCGGCTTTGGTATCTACAACGACAGCTTCGCAAGCTTTTCTCCCTACATTCAGTACGTAACTGCCGCCTTTATGCTTCTCTTCGGCATCAACTTCAGCTGCTTTTATCTGCTTCTGCTTCGTCAGTTCCGCAGCGTATTCAAGGACGAGGAGCTTCGGCTTTACGTGGGAATCACCATTGCCTCGGTGGCACTGATTGCATGGAATATCTATCAGATCTACGGAAATCTTTCCGATACGCTGCGCCACTCCTTCTTTCAGGTGTCCAGCTTGATTACCTCCACGGGCTTTGTTTCCACCAACTTTGACCTTTGGCCCACCTTTTCCAAGGCGATCCTCTTCCTTTTAATGTTCTTCGGCGCTTGCGCGGGCAGCACGGGAGGCGGCTTGAAGCTCGCCAGACTTCTGCTCCTTTGCAAGTCCATGCGCCGTAACATTTCTCAGATCCTGCACCCCAACAAGGTTAAGGTGATTCGTGTCAACGACAAGCCCATCGACGAAAAGATCATCGCCAATACCAGCGCGTACTTTTTCGTTTATATGCTTCTGATCCTGCTAAGCTTCCTGATCATATCTCTTGACGGCTTTTCCATCCCCACCAGCTTTTCGGCAGCAGTCTCCGCCTTCAACAACATGGGACCCGGCTTTGAGGCGGTTGGACCCGCTTGCACTTATGCCGCGCTCAGTCCCCTATCGAAAATCACACTGATTTTCGATATGCTGGCAGGACGCTTGGAAATTTTCCCCATTTTGATTCTATTCAATCCTCGCGCTTGGAAGAGAGGATAACGAAAAACAAAAAAGACAGAGACATTTCGTTCTCTGTCTTTTTCTTTTGCTCAAAGCTCTTCCTTCAACCCAAAGGCTTGTTCCATTCTTGCAAGGGCTTCCTTGATCTGCTCGTATTTCGATGCGTAGCAGATGCGGATATATCCCTCTCCGCCCTCGCCAAAGGCGCTTCCAGGAGCGGTGACCACGTGGGTCTTCTCCAAAATATACTCTGCCGTCTCCACCGAGCTTTTACCAAAGCCCGTAATATTGGGAAATACGTAGAACGCTCCCTTGGGATTGTGACAGGAAAAGCCCTTGATACGGTTGAGTCCCTCCACGATCAGCCGGCGATTGCGGTCGTAATAGGCAACCATCTCCTCCACGTCCTTCTCTCCATGGAGCAACGCCTCCCGCGCCGCCATTTGCATGGGCTCGGGGATGCTGGCGATCATAAATTCCTGCAGCTTAATCATTTCCTTCATGATCCGCTCGCTCGCGCAGATATATCCCACGCGGAATCCCGTCATCGCATAGGTTTTGGAAAGACTGTTGATGGTAATGACGTACTCCTCAAGTCCGTCGTCTACCGCCGCAAGGCTCTTTTGCGTGAATCCGTCATATACCAGCTTTTCATACGGCTCGTCGGAGATAATAAAGATTTTGTGCTTTTTCACCAGCGCGGCGATCTCCTTCAGGTCGTTCTCGTCCAGCACGCCTCCCGTGGGATTGGAGGGAGAATTGATGATGATTAGCTTGGTTTTTTCGGTAATGAGAGGCTCAATGATATCCGCGGTCATCTTAAAGTCGTTTTCCTCGCTGACTCGCGCGTAGACGGTCTTGGCTCCCACGGTGTCCAGCTGTCCCTTATAATCGGGCCAGTTCGGTCCCTGAATGATGACCTCGTCCCCTTGATCCACAAGGGTGGCTATGGCGAGCATCAATCCTTGGGTCGCCCCTCCCGTAACGATCAGGTTCTTATCGGGATCACACTTGATTCCGTTTTCCTCCCACAGCTTGTAGGCAATGGCATCGCGCAAGGGCTTGATTCCCGCGTTGGGGGTATATTTGGTGGCACCTGCCCGCAAGGACGCTACCGCCGCCTCGATCATGTGATCGGGGGTGGTAAAGCCTGGCTCGCCCAGCGTCAGATTGATGGAATCGTCATAATTTTTAGCCAACTCGAACATTCTGCGAACGCCCGAGGGCATGGCGTTGATCGCCGCCATGCTTAACGTTTGTCTGTCTGTCATACCTTATCCTCACTTGATTCTACGTAGATACGGGGAACTCTTCCCGAGATTGCCGCGGTCACCTCGCCGCTGACGCTCTCGCCCCAATCCGAAATTTCCTGCGCGGAGATCCACTCGTCTCCGTCCTCACCGAGAAGCGTGACCTCCTCGCCCACGTCCGCCGCGGGAAGATCCGTCAGATCGACCATCATATAGTCCATGGCGATCCGACCAAGCACCCTCGTTCTCCTGCCCCGTACCAGCGCAAACGCCCGTCCCGAATAGGAACGGCGGAAGCCGTCGGCATAGCCGCAGGTCACAAGCCCGATCCGCATGGGCTTTTCGGCGCGGAAGGTACAGCCGTAGCTGACCGCGTCTCCCGCCTGCAAATGCTTGATCTGCGCTACGAAGCTTTTCCACGTAAGCACCGAGGAAAGCCCGAGGGCGCGAACGCTTTCGTTGGAATAGGACATTCCGAGGGGCATCATCCCCAGACGTACCATATCCATACGGTATTCCGCTCTGACCAAGGAGCCTCCCGTGGAGGTACAATGACGCAGTCCGATGGGCAGTCCCTCCCGCTCCATGGCGGTCAACGCCTTCGTGAAGCGCTCGTACTGAAGGGTGGTAAACTCACGCTCCCAGCCCTCCTCTCCCTCGCCGCAGGCAAAGTGGGTATAGGTTCCGCGGAAGGTGAGATTATCATGGGAATAGATGGCGCGAAGCTCCGAAAGCCCCTCGTCCTCCCCCCAAAAGCGAATCCCGCTTCGGTTGAGTCCTGTGTCGATCTTTAGCTGACATTGGGCAGAAAGACCGCGGAGCCGCAAGGCATCGGAAAGCCTTTGGGCATACTCGGCGCTTCCTACGGTAAAGCTGAGTCCCTGCTCGGCGGCAAGCGCCATTTTTCCCTCGGGAACGGGTCCAAAGAGAAGCACGGGCTTTTTCGTCCCCTTACGGACCGCCAAGCCCTCCTCTACGGTAGCGACGGCGTATTCGTCCGCAAAGTCCTCGGCGGCGGGCAGAATCCCCTCGATGCCGTGTCCGTACGCGTTTGCCTTCATCACGAAGAGGATTCTTTGCTCCGCAAAGGTTTCCCTTGCGATCCGTCCGTTTTTGCGAATGGCGGAAAGATCGATCCTCGCATAGGTTCTATGAATTTTGGAAAGCTCTGTCATACCCTTCTCCTTTTGAGGTATTTTCCCTGATAGCTGCCCGTGGGCTCGTTGTCCTTGAGTACAATCTCACCCATCATCCAGACGCTCTTGATTCCCTCGTTGGGAAGGAAGGGATTGACGTAGGTGCCTCCGTCCCGAATCGTCTCAAAATCAAAGAGCACGAAATCGGCATCGTAGCCTTGGGCGATCCTTCCCTTTTCGGTCAAGCCGTAGCGCTCGGCGGGCATGGAGGTGATCCTGCGGATTCCCTCCTCGCGGGAAAGAATTTTCCGATCACGAATATAGTGTCCGAGATAACGGGGGAAGGTACCGAAGGCGCGGGGATGGGCGGATTTGTCTCCGACCACGTAGATTCCATCCGAGCCTACGGCGCAGGTAGGATGAGACAGAATTGCCTCCACGTTTTCCTCACACATGGAAAAACGACATTCCCAAACGCTTCCGTGATTTTTTCTGAGCATCCAGATCATTCCCTCATAGGGGGATACGCCCAGCTCCCTGCCGATCTCGGCATAGGTCTTTCCGATCATTTCGGGCGTTTCTGCCGCGCGAACCACAAGGAAATTTTCAAGTCCTACGTAATAAATACTGTTGTCCCATGAGGGATCGTTGATCTCAAAGATCTCCCGACGGATCGCCTCGACCACGTTCGGATCCTCCAGACTCTTGGCAAACGCCTCCACGCCCCGATCCTGAAAGGCGGCGGGAATGGCGCTAAGGGTGGTGGTAGACGCGGCGGTATAGGGATACGCGTCCAGCGTGACGCGAAGCCCCTCTGCGATGGCGGTATCGATCATGGAAAGCGCTCTTTGGCAACGCTCCCAGAACACCCGTCCCACACACTTAAAGTGGGAAATATTCACGGCAATATCCGCCTCTCTGGCGATGCGAATACACTCCTCCACGCTATCGAAGAGTCCCATGGACTCGGAGCGGGAGTGGGTCACATACATACCGCCCTTCTTCGCCGCCGTCTTGGCAAGCGCGATCAGCTCCTCGCAGTTACTGTAAATTCCCGGCACGTAGGAAAGTCCCGTGGAATATCCCGCGCTTCCCTCCTCGATCTCACGCTCTAAAAGCGATTGCATACGGAAAAGCTCCTCCCCGTCGGGAAGCCGCGCGTCACAGTCCATCACGTTTCCGCGGAGAACGCCGTGTCCCGTAAAATAAAGCTGATTGGTTCCCAATTTGACCGTATCCAGCGTACGGACGAACTCTCCCATGCTCTCAAAGGCGGGGCGCTCCAAGGGCAGGAGCGTGGCGTGTACGCTATCCTTCATATCCCTCCCGTAGGGGGAGCGGGAATATCCGCACTGCCCCGCGATCTCGGTGGTAGCTCCCATGCGAAGCACGTGCAAGCGAGCGGGGTCCTCTAAGATCGATTGGTCGCTGTGGCTATGAGAATCGATAAAGCCCGAGGAAAGGCAAAGCCCCTCGGCATCCACCACGCGACGGGCGGTCAGGGAGGCGTCTCCCTTTCCGACGTAGGCAATCTTCCCGTCCTTCACGGCAACGGTCCCCAAAAAGGCGGGGGTACCGCTTCCGTCGTAGATCTCGGCATTCTTAATAATCAAGTCGTACATAGCCCCTCCTTAATCTGCCTCTCGATCCGAATCGGGCAGAGCGGTCGGTGTAAATTTATGCTCCATCAGCGAAAGCATGGTGTGACTCTTCATCACGCCCCTTTGCCCCTTCAGCCGCAGAAGCTTTTCCTCAAGGCTCTCCATATCGGCGGCGCAGATCTTGATGATATAATCATAGTCCCCCGTCACCGCATAGCACTCCAGAATATCGGGATCTCCCTGAATACAGCTCATCAGGTTCTCCACGGCGCTCCCGTATTGGAGCGTCAAAAGGATATACGCCACGATGGGCTTCTTTACCTTTTTTTGATCGGTCAGAATGGTAAAGCTTCGAATCACGCCGCTTTCCCTCAGCTTCAGAATCCTTTTATTTACGGCGGGAATGGACAGATTGACCGCCTGACTGATCTCGGCGGCGGTAATATTGGCATCTCTCGTCAGCAGACGAAGAATCTTTTGATCGATGGTGTCCATGCTTTTACTCTCCCTTCCATTTTTTAATTTATTTTATCATATCAAAATCCATAATGCAACGATTTCAATATTATTCGATAAAAATTAAACTTTTCGGCTAATTTTATTCAATTCCGCTCCCTGCCAAACGCTTTTTTCACGGCTTTCTCATTCCAAAAAAACGCCGCATGGAAATCCATGCGGCGACGCTTTTATTGGATTGCCTTACGAACGGCGGACAGCACGATCTCCTCTGCCTCATACACGTCCCTTGCCCGCAGACTGCATCCCGCGGCGCGGACGTGACCGCCGCCGCCGAATCGGGCGCAGATTGCCGCTACGTCCACGTCGGACACAGAACGCATGGACACACGGAAGAATCCGTCCTCCTCGGGCTGACGGACCGAAAAGGCGACCTCCACTCCTCCGATGGATCGGGGAACGTCAATAATGGTCTCCAAATGCTCGTCCGCCAAGGACAAATTGTATTTTGAGGTATAGGGGAAGGTCACCGAGGCGATGGTTCCTCCGTTATACAGACGCAAGCGGCTTGCCGCTTCTCCCTCGGCGCGTACCTGCTTTTCGGTCTTGGACTCGAACAGAATACGGTTGATGGCTACCTGATCCGCGCCCTGCTCCAGCAGCTCCGCCGCCGTCCGAAGGGCTCTTGGGGTGGTATTCGCATAGCGGAAGCATCCCGTATCCGAGCAGATCGCCGCATAGCATCCGTTGATGACGCGGGGAGGAATCTCGGAAATTCTTCCCGTCTCCACCAGATACAAGGCGATCTCATAAAGGATCTCTCCCGTAGCGGATGCCTCGGGATCCACATAATAATCGGCGTAGACCGTGCCGTTTCCATGATGGTCGATCATCAGATCCACCCGTCTGCGAAGACGCTCAAACAGCGATCCGAGTTGCTGGGGAGACGCGGAATCCACGCTGATGACCCGCTCGTGATCCAGCCCCATCTCTTCGTCCAAAAGAACGCTTCCCTGCACTCCGTCGGTCAGAAAGCGAAGACGGTCTGGGACCTCGTCTTGAGAGGCGCAAACCGCGGGAATATTCATCATGCGTAAAAGTTCGCGCAAGGCAAAGGCGGAGCCGACCGCGTCGGCATCGGGTCTTGCGTGGAAAAGAATCAGCGTCCTTTTATTCTCGCACAGCCTTTCGCACACCTCTCGTATGGTCAGGGATTGAAAACCGTTCATATCAATTCTCCTCGTCCTCGGGATCTTCCTCGGAAATTTCAATGCTGTTCAGAATCTTCGAAATATGCGCGCCATGCTCAATGGAATGATCCTCATGGAAGGTCAGCTCGGGGGTCATGCGAAGATTGAGTCTCTGCGCCACCTGACGGCGAATGTAGCCCGCCGAGGATTTCAATCCCTTGGCGACCTCCTTCTTATCTCCCATCATGGCGGAATAATAGACCTTCGCAAACTTGAGATCGGGAGTAACGTCCACTGCGGTCACGCTGATAAAGGCGTTGGAAACACGGGGATCCTTGACCTCCCGCAATATCATTGCCAGCTCCTTTTGCATCTCGTCGTTGATTCTTCCTCTTCTGTAATTAGCCATATCATCCTCACAAATAATTTTTCATACGTGCTTATTATATCACGAAACAGCCAAAAAATCAAGAGGAAGCAATTAGTTTGCGGAGTTTTTTTGAAAAACCACAAGTCCTATAAAACAAAATCCGCGGGGGCGCAGCAGCCGTCCGCGGATTTTTTCCTTAGAAGGAAAGTATAAATTTTAACTTAACGCAAGGAATAGAAAGGTGTGTAACTCTACACATATTTTGTAATAAAGTTTTGCGGAGCTTTTTCAAAAGCGACCGCGTCCCCCAATCCTCTTCTCAACT
>JAZOQX010000064.1:0-5424 GCA_045656325.1 Eubacteriales bacterium | reverse complement strand
TGGCAACGGGGCGTCCGTGAGGACAAACCGTAATATCGGGAAGCTTCATCATCTCTCCCACCAGCCATTCGATCTGCTCACGGGAATACTCGCGCCCCGCCTTGATCGCCGCCTTGCAGGATGCTTGATAAAGCGCCTTTTCAAACACCATATCGCGGGTCAGCATGGCAGAGCCCGTATGGTTTTTCAAGCGATCAGCGATCACGGTCAGCATATCCTCTACCGCTTCGGAAGAAAGCCCCTCGGGGATCTCGGTCACGCTTGCGGTATACTTTCCAGTTTGGAAGGCAAAGCCGATCGCCTCGATCTCCTCCCTGTATTCCGCCAAGGTTTGGATCTCGTCGGAGGTCATCATGATCTCCAAGGGAAGCATCAAGATCTGAGATGCCTTTCTTGCTTCCTTCATTTTTGCCTTCAAACGCTCAAACAGAATCCTCTCGTGCGCCGCGTGCTTATCAATGACCAGAAGCTTGTCCTCGCTCTCCACCAGCACGTAGCAATAAAAGACTTCGCCGATGATGCGATACGGACGGGAAAAGGATACAACCGATTCCCTTTCCTTGATTACGGGCGACGCATCCTTGCGGGTATCGTCTTCGGGAATCTTTGCCGTCGATGCTTCTGTCTCTACGGGAAGACGGATCTCCCTCGGAATCGGCTCCGAGGACTGAATGGATTCATCAGAAACGGTCGGAACCCGTAACGCCTCGTTGTTTGCCTGCTTTGGCAAATGCTTCGTCGCCATTTGGACGTATTCTGCCGCGGTCATGCGGGAAAATCCTTGATCCTCCCGTTTCTCGGCGGACTTCTTCACCATTTCATGCAAAGGAATGGTGATCTGCCGCTTTGCCAGCGATTCCTCCCTTCCCTCTGAAATCGGAATCTGTGAGTCGGACAGCCGCGTCTCAAAGCCGAACGCGCTTTTTTGGGGATTCAACGTCATCTCGGGTCTTGACTGATTGCTTTCCAATGCGTTGCGTACCGCATAATAAATCGCCTCAAACACGGGCTTTTCGTTAGAAAATTTCACCTCAAGCTTAGCGGGATGCACGTTGACGTCCACCGCCGCGGGATTGATGGTCAAAAAAAGAACGCAGCACGGAAATTTTTCGGGAGGAATATACGAGCGATATGCCTGCTCAAGCGCGGCTCCCGCTGTCTTGCTTTTTACGTATCGACCGTTGATAAAGAAATTCTGATAATTGCGATTGGCTCTGACGTTATCGGAGCGTCCGACGAAGCCACAGACACGAATCCCCTCCATCTCCATTTCCGTCTCAATCAATTTAGACGCGAACTCTCTGCCGAATACGGAATGAATGGTATTCCTTAAATTTCCGTCTCCGACGGTATCCATTCGTACGTTTCCGTCCACGATCAATCGGAATCCGATCTTTGGCTTTGATAGCGCAATCTTCTCTACCATGGCGCAAACCGCCATGGTTTCGGTCACGTCCTTTTTCAAGAATTTCCTTCTGGCGGGAACGTTGGCGAAAAGGTCTTCCACGATCACGGAAGTACCTTCCGAGCAAGCTCTTTCGGCTATTTCCACGATTTCTCCGCCTCGCGCCTCCAGCATGGCGCCAACCTCCGCATCCTTCGTTTTGGAAATGATTCTCATACGCGATACCGAGGCGATTGCCGCGAGAGCCTCCCCTCGGAAGCCGAGGGTAAGGATCTTTTCCAAATCCTCCGCCTCACGAATCTTACTGGTCGCATGGCGGCGAATCGAGATCGGAAGGTCCTCGGGGGTCATGCCGCACCCGTTGTCCGATACTCGCATATAGGTCACTCCGCCGTTTTGAATTTCAACCGTGATCGTGTCCGCGCCCGAGTCAATGGCATTTTCAAGCAATTCCTTGATAACCGACGAGGGACGGTCCACCACCTCCCCTGCCGCGATAAGGTTCGCTACGGCAAAGGACAGTACGTTGATTTTTCCCATTCCGATCTCCTTTCTTATATTTTATTTTAGTCTCTTTTGAAGATTGAACAAAAAGCTCATTGCCTCGTAGGGCGACAAGGTATTAATGTCTACTGCCTTTAATTCCTCAATCACCTGCTCGTTGACGCAATCGTCAAAGCTGATGATCGAATCATCCTTTTCCTCGACTGCCTGCTCCGAGGTGCTAAGTGCCTTGGCGGTTTTTTCCACCGTTGCCAACACCTCCTTGGCTCGGCGAATCACCTCATTCGGCAAGCCTGCCAGCTTAGCAACCTCAATTCCATAGCTGTCATCGGTAGAGCCGCGAACGATCTTGCGTAAAAAGGTAATGTTGTCGCCTCTCTTTTTGGCGGCAATGTTGTAGTTCACGATTCCATCCATTTCGTTCTCCATGACGGTCAACTCGTGGTAATGGGTCGCAAACAGGGTCTTTGCGCCGATCTTACGGCTGTTGGTATACTCAATAATGGCTCTTGCAATACTCATACCGTCAAAGGTAGAGGTTCCTCTTCCCACCTCGTCGTAAATAATGAGACTGCGACGCGTGGCATTGCGCAGAATATAGGCAACCTCGTTCATTTCCAGCATAAAGGTAGACTGTCCCGATGCCAAATCATCCGAAGCGCCTACACGGGTAAAGAGCTTGTCCACGATTCCCATTCTCGCATCCGACGCGGGAACGAAGGAGCCGATCTGCGCCATGACCGCGATCACAGCGATCTGTCTCATGTAGGTAGATTTACCCGCCATATTGGGACCTGTAATCAGCATCAGCCGATTCTGCGCCGTGTCCAGATTCGCATCGTTGGGAACAAAATAGCTATCCCTTACAAACTGCTCCACAACGGGATGCCGTCCATCCTTGATCACGATCACGTCGCTTCCGTCCACCTCGGGACGAACGTATTTGTTTTTGGCTGCAACCGAAGCAAGGCTCGTATACACGTCCAGTCTTGCCATCAACGCCGCCACCTTCTGAATACGGGCGCTATTGTCGGCAACGTAATTGCGGATTTGGCAGAAAAGCTCGTATTCCAACGCGCACAGCTTGTCCGCCGCTCCCAGAATCGTCGCCTCCATGTCCTTCAGCTCTTGGGTAATATACCGTTCCGCATTGGCAAGCGTCTGCTTGCGTATGTAGGTATCGGGAACCTGATTCATAAAGGACTTGGACACCTCGATATAGTAACCGAAAACCTTGTTGTATCCGATCTTGAGGGTCTTGATTCCCGTCTTTTCCTTTTCCGAGGCGGCGACCTCCTCGATCCATCCCTTGCCGTCCTTCATTACCGAACGAAGATAATCCACGTCCGCATGGAAGCCGTCGGCAATCATCCCTCCCTCTCTGACCGAGAACGGAGGATTCTCGCAGATCGCGCCGTCAATGCGCTCAAAAACGTCGTCCAAGGTTTCCAGCTCCGAGCAAAGAGAGGAAAGCTCGTCCGATCGGCATCCCTCGATCAGCTTTTTCAATTCGGGAAGAATCGAGATCGTGGTAGAAACCGCGCGAAGATCCTTTCCGTTGGCGGTTCCGTAAACGATCTTCGTAACCAATCTCTCAAGATCCAGCACGCCGTCCAAAAGCGCGCCGATCTCCTCGCGAAGCATATAATCCGAATAAAGCTCCTCCACCGCGTTCTGCCGTCTGGCGATCATGCGGGTATTTAAAAGAGGATGCTCGATCCATTGGCGAAGCAAGCGCGCTCCCGCTGCGGTTTTGGTCTTATCCAACACCCACAGCAAGGATCCCTTCTTTTCCTTCGTACGCATGGTTTCGGTCAATTCCAGATTTCTGCGTGTATTCACGTCCATTTCCAAGAACTGACCTTCACTGTAAATATTCAGATCCTTGATATAGGAAATATCGCCTTTTTGTGTCTTTGCGATGTAGGAAAGTAAGCCTCCGAGCGCGCAGACCAATGCCCGTTTCTCTCGGATCCCCTCGCAAACCTCCTCTGAAAACTGAGCCTTGATTCTCGCATACGCCTCGGAATATTCAAATTCCGAGGGACAGTTGTCGTTGAGAAGCGCGCAGATCCGCCCCGTGATAAATTCCGCCACCTCTCCCATCTTCTTGCGAGAAAGGTTGGCAAGGACCTCCCGAGGGCAATAGGTTCCCAGCTCGTTGCGAATCCTGCTTTCGGGATCCGCACCGCCGAAGGTCGTGGCATAAATCTGACCCGTGGAAATATCGGCAAAGCCCAATCCACACTCAAATTCAGTCATATATACGGCAGAGAGATAGTTATTCTTGCTTTCGGTCAAAAGGTTGGTTTCGATCAGCGTACCGGGGGTAACGACACGGATCACCTCTCGCTTCACAAGTCCCTTTGCCAGAGCGGGATCCTCGGTCTGCTCGCAAATGGCAACCTTATATCCCTTCTCGATCAACCGACCGATATACCCCTCTGCGCTATGAAACGGAACGCCGCACATGGGCGCGCGCTCCTCCTCGCCGCAATCTCTTCCCGTCAGCGTCAGCTCAAGCTCTCTTGATGCCAGAATGGCATCGTCAAAGAACATTTCGTAGAAATCTCCCAAACGGTAAAAGACCAAATAATCCTTGTATTGATTTTTGATTTCAAAGTACTGCTCCATCATGGGAGTCATAGGCTTCGTCCTCCTCGTTGTTCAAATTAGTGACAGCCGCCTCCGCAGGTGGAGCAGTCGTGGGTACAGGAGGGCTTTTCTCCCGTAATATGGAACGTAATGGTATTGTTCACCGCATTCATCAGCTCGTTCACGTCGGACTGCGCCTCGTTCAGCTCCGCAAATACGGGATGCTCCATGATCTCATGGTAGAGAACGTCAATTCTCTTCTGGATCGTATCGATAAACAGCGTATCTCTTTCTTCTCTCGTGATCTCTCCCTGAAGCGCCTTCTGCTGTACTTCATATTCCACCATCTTTTTCTGCAGATCCTTATCGGACTGATAGGCCGCCTTCGCCTTTTCCAGACGAACCAGCTTTTCGTCCTCCTTCAGTGCCTTACCAAGCTCTGCCGCCAATTCAAAAATCGTCATATTTCCTTACCTTTTTACCTTTCCGTAAAGAGCGAATGCCTCGCTCCGTTCAATTTGAATTTTCAAAAATTTTCCTTTGTCCTCGGGAGTCGCTTCAAAGAAAACGATCTTTCCCCCTTCGGTTCTTCCGCTGAAAAGCGCGGAATTGTTTTTGCTGACTCCGTCACAGAGAACCCGAAGGATCCTTCCCTCCATGGGAAGGTTTGCATTCAGAGCGATCTCGTTCTGTACCTCAAGCAATCGCTCAAATCGCGCCTTCTGCACCTCCGCGGGGATCTGATCCGCCATGTCCGCCGCAGGTGTTCCCTTACGGGGAGAATAAATGAAGGAATAGATCATATCGAATCTTGCCCGTCTTAAGGCAGAAAGCGTATCCTCGAATTCCGCTTCTGTTTCTCCGGGGAAGCCCACAATGATATCGGTGGTGATGGCCAGGTCGGGGCGTGCCTCGCGCAT
>JAZOQX010000063.1:0-2153 GCA_045656325.1 Eubacteriales bacterium | reverse complement strand
TTGACTTTTCGGGAAGGAAGATCCTTTTTTCTCCGTCCGAGGCGGCGTGGATGGCGACCATTTTTCCGTATGCGTAGATCATATCGTCCGTGAAATTGTAGATATGCGCGCCTGAGGTTAAAAACGCCTCTCTCAACGTCTGCGATGACGGCACGTCAGAAAAGAAATATTCCTGATAGCCCTTTCCTACATGTACTTTACCGTCCTTACAAGGACAGATTCTGCCGTCCGAAGGCTCTTCAAAGGCGCTCGACACATACAGGATCGAATGATTGCCATTCTTCCATTTTGCAAGTGCGGGAACGATGGTATGCGTATTCAATACAACGATGGTTTTATATTGATCGGGATCCAGCTTATCCATGTCGGTAAGCGCAAATTGCTCGAAAGCCACGCCCGTCCGAGAGATCGCTTGCAAAAATCCTTCAAGGCTTGCGTTCTTTCTGTGATGGCCTCTTGCGTAGGTGTCGTATACGACGGCAACAGAGGTGACTGGCTTTTCACCCGATTGCGACGCATACAGCTCGATGGATTTTTTGATCGTGTCCATGTAGTTGTCTGTTTGAAACCAACCGCCCCACATATCAAACCACCACATACCTCCGCTCATGCTCATCGTTTTAGCAAAAGCCTTTTTCATCTGATTGACACTGACCTCTTCACTGTCGGGGCCATACCAGATCGGTCCTTCGTACATGGTGTTACCGATGGGATTTGCGTGGGGCATTGCGATACTGATCGGTCTGCTCAAATGCGTTCTGACGTCGCATTCCGTAAACCAAAGCTTACCATTCAGTCTTGTCGAGCCGAGAACACCCTGAAGCACCCAATCCGTACCGGGCGCTCTTTGCGTATCGTATGCAAACGGACTTGCGAGAAAATCGACTTCGGCACTATTCAAAACCATATCTATCGCATCATGACCGAATTTCGTTCCCGCATATCCGTAAAAGGCACCGACAACTCTGTTGCCACCGATGATCCTCTTTGCCGAACGCGCAAGCGAGATCAAAGCGTTTGCGGTCTCCTCGCTTCGGAAGCGGTTGTATTCCGCAACAGGAATCGGATAATTTTCTTCTTCCTCAAGGTGATATACTCTTTCAGCAGGAGAAGGTGCGGAAATATCCTCAAATTCCCGATATGACGTCAGCCACTCTCTGTTCAAAACTTCAACATCCCCGTATTTTTCTTTCAAATGTCTTTGCCAAGCTCTCACGGAAGTATCCGAATAATCCGTGAGCTGCATAGGATAAATCGCAGGTCTCATAAATTCTTCCGTCCAACCGCACGCAATTTGCCATCCCACGATATATTCGTCAATTTTGCTTTTCACAAGAAAATCCTGCAGTGCCGCCATTGCTTTCTCCGTATCATGAAACCAAACATCAGAGGAATAGCTTTGGTGAACACTTTTACCCGAAAAATCTCTGCACAACTCATCGGGATTCTCTTCCTCCCAAAAAGACGGTGGCTCTACCATCACTCTCGGAATGATCCAGATTTCACCCGGCTTGTAGGCGGCAATCACCTTTTTGAAAATTTCTTCAACAACAGAAAAATCATAACGATCTTTACCCATCCAAAAGCCGGGATAAAACGGACGAATCCCGCTCATGGGATTGATGCCTCTGTCACCCACATAAACAGGGACAAAGATCAGCTTATAGCCACAAGCAATAAAACCGCTGTAATCCGCTTTATCAATCTGATAACTCATATATCCGCACGGCAAGATCGTTTCATTGTTGATTTTCAGTATGGGCAATCCGTTTTTTGTTATGATCGCACTCTTTGGCATATACTCTCCCCTATGATAACTATAATTTTTAATATTTTAACCTTCATTCACAATTTTTCCGGTAATATGTTCAGGTTGAAGCTCGTAGCATAAAGTTGCCTTTGCAAATTTCTTTATTTCGGACTCTATATAGTCCGTGTCTGATGTGAATTTAAGACTCAGCTTACGATATATTTCAATAGCCTTCTCTTCATCGTCAACAATACGCATCTTGCCGAAAATAATTACACTGCTTATATTCAGTGCCCATTCTCCGTCTTTTTTTACGCCTTCATCATATACACAAAATGAAACTTTATCATTCGATGATATAGCGTCTATCTTGTGTCCTTTTTTACCGCTATGAAAATAAAGA
>JAZOQX010000062.1:0-6343 GCA_045656325.1 Eubacteriales bacterium | reverse complement strand
TGTACCGTGTAGAATATTGTTTTTTCTCTAAGGTAGAGATTCTCGGCGCCTTTAGCGCCACCGAGAATCTCTTTTTCTATTTTAAATTTTTAAAAAATTAAAATCCGCGGTGGCGCAGCAGCCGTCCGCGGATTTTTTCCTTAGAGAGAAAGTATAAAATTTAAACTAACACAAGGAATAGGAAAGTGTGTAACGCTACACATAATTTGTAATAAAAGTTTTGCGGAGCTTTTTCAAAAGCGACCGCGTCCCCCGCGTCCTACCATTAATTTTTGGCGTAGGCTTGATAGATTTCACGGCTATCGTCGGTGGATTCCTTGACGCTGGCGCCATTGGTTTGGACGCAAACGTAGAGGGTACCGGTTTTCTCATTGATGCCCGCGGTTACGAAGCAATAGCCCGCCTTATCCTCGTATCCCGTCTTTCCCGCGACCAGACGAACGTCCGATCCGTTCCCCGCGTAGTAGGGCGCCGCCTTTCCGTAGGGATATTTTTCCAGCCGAGCGGTATACCATCCGCTATACAGGGAGACGTTGGCGCTCTTTTCACCGTTCTCATAGAAATCCACCGTATAGAGACTGTTCGCGGTCAAAATCTTTTTCGCGACGGGGTTGTTCATTGCCACCGCCATGATGGTCGCCATATCCAAGCAGGTGGTATAATGATTGTCGTGATATAGACCCGTACTGTTTTCGAAATGCGTGGTTTCCGAGAGTCCCAGATCGCCCACGCGCTGATTCATCATCCCCACGAATGCCGCCTCGCTTCCCGCAACGTAGTCGGCAAGCAACCAGCAGGCGTATGTATCCGAGCTGTAAATGACCATATACAGAGCGTCCTCCACCGTGACCTGAACGCCCGCCTTCCATTTGTCGGTGGCAAGAGAGGCGCCGTCCGCCCGCTGATACCGTTCCACCATCTCCTCGGTGACCGTCAAAAGAGCGGTGGGATTCTTCGCGTTCTCGCAGGCAATCAAAAGGGTCATGACCTTGGTCATGGACGCGGGATATACTCTTTGGGTTCCGTTCTTCGTAGCCACGCCCCGTCCGTTGGTAACGTCGATCAGCGCCGCCGCAGAGGATTGGATCATGCTATCGCTCGACATATCCACCGCATCCGACAGGGAGTAGGAATACGCGCCCGACCCCGTCACGCTCGGCAGGGTGATTCCCGTTTTGGTGTTCGCCGCCGCGGAGGGGGTATCGCCGTTGGTCTGGGTGGTTTCCTCGCCTTTCTCTGCTTCGTCAAGGCTCGGCAACGCGACAAAAACCAAGACCACCGTCGTGATAATCAGCAAAACCGCCGATGCCAAAAGAATTGCCAACAGCTTCGGCATCATATCCTTCTTTTTCGGAATGGGCTCGTCTGCCCGCCGAGGAGCGGGTCTTTGGGGAGTGCGAAGAGGGGTTTGTTGATTCATATTCGACTTCCTTTACCTAAAGAATTTGACTCCTTTATTGTACCATAATTGCTTCCGATTTTCAAGAGATAAGCAAAAAATATCCTCCCCGAAGGGAGGATATTTTTCTCATATCTATCTCCAGCGTTGCCGCCCGATTTCCTCTATGGTTCTATATACATTCTATAGTTCATCCCATTGGGAGTCTTGATGATATGCGGCGAAATTACTTGGCGTAATCGACCGCGCGGCTTTCTCTGATCAGATTGATCTTGATCTGTCCAGGATACTTGACCTCGTCCTGAATCTTCTGCGCCATCTCGCGGGCGATCAGCTTCATTCCGTCGTCGTTGACCTCCTCGGGCTTCACCATGACGCGGATCTCTCGTCCTGCCTGTACGGCAAACGCCTTCTCTACGCCGCCAAAGCCCTTGGCGATCTCCTCGATCTTTTCCAGTCTCTTGATGTAGTTTTCCAGATCCTCACGGCGCGCGCCGGGTCTTGCGGCGGAAATCGCGTCTGCCGCCTGTATGATCACGGCGGTGATCGTCTCTGCTTCTACGTCTCCGTGGTGCGCCTCAATGGCGTGGATCACCTCGCGGCTCTCCTTATACTTCTTCGCCAGATTGACACCAAGCTCTACGTGAGAGCCCTCCATCTCATGGGTCTGCGCCTTGCCGATATCGTGCAGAAGTCCCGCGCGCTTGGCAACCGAGCTGTCGATTCCCAGCTCGTCGGCGATCATGCCCGCAATCAGGGCGACCTCGATGGAATGCTTCAATACGTTCTGTCCGTAGCTGGTTCTGTATTTCAGTCTGCCCAGCAGACGAACCAAATCCTGATTGATTCCGTGAATACCCACGTCGAAGGTGGCTCTCTCGCCCGCCTGCTTCATGGTCGTCTCGACCTCTCGGGTCGCCTTCTCCACGGTCTCCTCGATTCTGGTGGGGTGGATCCGTCCCTCGGAGATCAGCTTCTCCAGCGTCAGCCGCGCGGTCTCTCTGCGTACGGGATCAAATCCCGACAGGGTAATGGCTTCGGGGGTATCGTCGATGATCAGCTCCACACCCGTCAGCTTCTCCAGCATCTGAATGTTTCGTCCCTCTCGTCCGATGATCCTTCCCTTCATGTCCTCGTTGGGGAGGGACACGACCGATACGGTGGTCTCCGCCACGTGATCGGCGGCGCATCGCTGAATGGCGAGAGAAATAATGTTCTTCGCCTTGGTATCTGCCTCCTCCTTAAATTCGGTTTCAAGCTCTACCATTCTCTGGGCAAGCTCGTGCTTAACCTCGGATTCCACTCTGGCGATCAGCTCCTCCTTCGCTTCGGTAGCCGAAATTCCCGAGATCTGCTCGAGGACGACCATTTCCTTGGCGCGAAGCTCCTCGATCTGCTCCCGCAGGACGTCGTTTTCCTTGATCTTCTTGTCAAGCAGCTCGTTCTTCTTCTCCAGCGAATCGGTCTTCTTATCCAGATTTTCTTCCTTTTGGTTCAGCCGACGCTCCATTCGGGAGATCTCCGCGCGGCGCTCCTTAAGCTCCTTTTCCGCTTCGTTGCGTTGCTTGAGGATCTCTTCCTTGGCGCTGATCAGCGCTTCCTTTTTGCTGGTCTCGGCAAGCTTCAGCCCTTCGCTTCGAATGCGCTTTGCTTCTTCTTCCGCAGAACCGATTTCGGCTTCCGCCTTGGACTTGCGGCGGTTATATCCGACTCGGTAAAATACACAGGCAAAAATCGTTCCAATCACCACAGCGCTTGCCGCCGCGGCGATGGTAGCTATCATCCATGCTTCCATAATAGCACCTCCTTGTTTTTTATTTTTCGTTTGATTCAGTATCATATAAAAAGCGGTTGCCCGTGGGCAAGGCATACTTCTGACACATACTAATATTGTACACGATTTTCATGCAAATGTCAATACTTTTACTCACAAACCGTCTCTTCTTGCGAAAAAAATTTTAATTTTTTCCAATTTCTTTGCTTGGCAAAAAAAGGAGGATACAAAAACCGCCACGGAAAATCCGTGGCGGTTTGAGTCTATGGAACGAAAAGGATTATACCTCTTCGGTTGCGGGAGCTTCCTCAGCGGGAGCCTCTTCCTCAACGGGAGCTTCCTCAACGGGAGCCTCTTCCTCAGCGGGAGCCTCTTCCTCAACGGGAGCTTCCTCAACGGGAGCTTCCTCAACGGGAGCTTCCTCAACGGGAGCCTCTTCCTCAACGGGAGCAGCCTCCTCGGCGGGAGCTTCCTCAACGGGAGCAGCCTCTTCAGCAGGAGCAGCCTCCTCCTCTACGGGAGCGAAGGGATCGGGGGCATTGCCCGAGAGAACCAGCAGTCTGTCCTCCTTGGTCATGTCCTTGCAGAAGACCGAACGAAGCACGATCATAGCGATTTCGGCAAGGAGAACGATGATCACGCCAACCAGAACGCCCGTCAGAGCGGAATCCTGCTCGGGAGTCAGAATCAGCGAGGAGGTGGGAAGCTTAAAGCCCGATGCCTTGGTGAACACGTTGGTGCTTCCCGCGATGATGGCAGGCAGCACGAATACGGGAAGCATCAGGATCGCTCTTGCCAAGTGAAGCTCGCCCTTCTTTGCGGAGAGAGACAGACGCTTGGTGCAAGCGGTAATGTAGCCCAGCGCGGCAAACGCAAGGACCAGATAGAGAATCATCATGATTCCGTCGGCAACGTACGCGCTGCTCTCGGGAGCCACACTGCTCATCTTGGTGTGCAGGAAGTAATCAAAGAAGCTTCCGCCCACGAACGCCTTCAGAATACCCGTCTTGATCAGGTTGAAGAAGAAGATCATAAAGCCGATCACGCCGACCGCGGACACGCCCTGCGCAATGTTCGCATAGACCGTATCCTGCTTGCGATACGCGCGGAGTCTGACCGCAACGGTGTTGATCACGATGGAAGCGATGGCGGCAATCAGGATACCGATGGCACCCGCGCCGTAGGACATACCGGGCAGCACGCACTGGAAGAGCATGAGCACGAAGCAAAGCTCAAGAAGTCCGGGAAGCTGGGAGCCGGTTCTTGCCACTGCCTTTTCGGGGGTCTTCATGTTCTTCAGAGCCGAGATCAGAGCGATCAGCGCCTTGATGAACAGAATGAGGGGGAACAGGATCGTCATGAAGATGACGTAGATCAGAGCAAAAATGGTGATCATGATATTCAGGATCACGGCAAGATTGCCCGTATCCTCGCCGTCCATCAGCTCCATAAAGGGAGAGATCATAGCGGCTACGACGGTAATGGCTTCCTTGGTTTCGGGAGAGTTGAGGGTTGCCTCCAGCTCATCCTCGTCGCCCATGTCGTCCATTAAATCGGAGCCAATGTCAGCGAAGAGCAGAATACCCGAAATCAGCTTGGGAGCGGATACGTTCACGTACTCGGGAACCTCATCCATCTCAACCACGCCGTCAAGCAACTCCTCCATGGTGTCGGATGCCGCGGTGGTGTTCAGCTTGATGATGGGCAAAAAGCTCATGATCAACGCCAAAAGTACCAGCGCAACGCTGACCCAGACCTGAACGGTCGACGTCGTTTTCTTGGGAATGTTTTGGAACATATTTAGGTTTCCTCCTTTTATAAAAAGATTACAGAACCATTATACACCCGCAAATGCAAAAAGTCAACCTAAAGGACACAAAAAATTCACAAAGCCGACAAAAAATCTTCACCCATCGTGAACGCGGGAGCTTCCCTCGGTTTCGGGGCGGGAGCAAGCCCCCGCCCTACGGGGAAATATTAAAATCCGTCGGTGGCGCTAAAGCCGTCCGACGGATTTTTTCTTAGAAAGAAAGTAAAAAATTCAAGCCAACACAAGGAATAGAAAGGTGTGTTTCCCAAACCAAATTTTGTATAAAAGTTTTGCGGATGCCAAGAACCGTAGGTTCTTGCAGCGAAGCGAAGTTTGTTTTCAAAAAGCGACCAAAAACCCCTTCCCAACTAACCCCTAACCCCCTACACCAAATACTCCTCGGCACGGAGGGCGGCAACGGCTCCGTCCGCAACGGCGGTTACGATTTGGCGGAAGGGCTTTTGGCGAACGTCGCCCGCAGCGAACACGCCCGCAAGGTCGGTTTTGGTGGACTCGTCGGCAAGCACGTATCCGTCGGCATCCAGCGCAAGCTGTCCTGCCACCAGCTCGGTGGCGGGGGATCGTCCGATGCTGATAAAAAGTCCGTCCAAGGGAAGCTCACTCACTTCCCCGTTTTTCAGGTTCTCAAGGCGAACGCCCGTCAGCTTTTTATCATAGAGAAGCTCAGACACCCGCGTGTCCCACAGAATCTCCACGTTCTCGGCTCCCATGATCGGTTCATGATAGACCTTGGAGGCGCGCAGGGCATCGCGGCGGTGAATGAGATATACCTTCTTGCAGAGCTTGGAGAGAAGCAGAGCGTCCGAAGCGGCGGAATTGCCGCCTCCCACCACTGCCACCGTTTTCCCGCGGTAGAGCATACCGTCACAGGCGGCGCAATAGCCCACGCCACGCCCGATCAGCTCCTGCTCCTTCTCCACGCCAAGATGCCGATGGGTTGCCCCCGTAGCGAGAATCACGGTTTTTCCAAGCACCTCGCCGCCGTCGGTGACGATCCGCTTGGGGGTTTCCTTCAGAGAAAGGGACAGCACCTCGGTCTGCCTTGTTTCCGCCCCAAAGCGCTCCGCGCCGCTTTTCATGGATTCCCCGAGGGTAAAGCCGTCAATGCCGTCGGAAAAGCCCGGATAATTTTCAATCATGGGCGTTTCGGTCATCTGTCCTCCTGCCGAGAATTTTTCAAGAACGAGTGCCGAAAGCCCCGCTCTCGCGGCATAGAGGGCGGCGGTATAGCCCGCGGGACCTCCCCCTACGATTACAACGTCATAGACCCTATCCATGTCGTCTCCCCCTCTCAGGAAAGCAAGGAAAGGATCTGCGCCTTGGGCTTTGCGCCCATGGA
>JAZOQX010000061.1:0-3811 GCA_045656325.1 Eubacteriales bacterium | reverse complement strand
AAGATCGAAGCGTCGATTTCCATCAGCGGAGTGAACGAGGAGGATTGGGCAAACTCGTGGAAGGCGTATTACAAGCCCATTCGCATCGGCGAGCGTATCGTCATCGTTCCCGCTTGGGAAAAATATGAAGCCGAAGAGAACGACGTGGTGGTTCGCATGGATCCGGGTATGGCGTTCGGTACGGGTACGCACGAGACGACGCGTCTTGTGATCGGTCTTTTGGAAAAATACGTACAAAAGGGAATCAAGGTTTTGGACGTGGGCTGCGGCAGCGGTATTCTTGCCATCTGCGCCTCCAAGCTGGGGGCGGGAAGCTGTAAGGCGTACGACATTGATCCCGTTGCCGTCAAGGTAGCCAGAGAAAATATCAAGGATAGCGGACTTTCCAACGTCACCTGCGACGTGTCCGATCTTCTCAGGCAGGTGGATACCGACGAAGCGCCCTATGGCATCGTTTGCGCCAACATTGTGGCGGACATTATTATTCGCATGACCCCCGACGTGGGCGCGCTGATGGACGAGCAGTCGGTGATTCTTGCTTCGGGCATTATCGTGGAGCGCTCCGAGGACGTTGTTGCCTGCTTTGAGTCAAACGGCTTCCGAATCGTGGAACGGGTGGAGGAAAACGGCTGGTGCGCGCTGGCGGTTAAGAAAGCGTAAGAGGTTTTTTATGAAACTACAAATGGTTGCGACCTGTCTTTTTGGTCTTGAAAGGCTGCTCGGCGAGGAGATCGACCGACTGGGCTGCAAGCGTCTTGAAACCATGGACGGCAGAGTCACCTTTGAGGGAGACGAGCGTGATCTTGCGGCGGCAAATATCAAGCTCCGATGCGCCGAGCGCGTGTTCATCCGCGTGGGGTCCTTTCCCGCGTACAGCTTTGACGAGCTGTTTGAGGGAACCAAGTCGCTCCCTTGGGAGCAATGGATCGGCAGGGAGGACGCGTTCCCCGTAAAGGGACACGCCATCAAGAGCAAGCTTTTTTCGGTTCCCGATTGTCAGAGCATCGTGAAAAAGGCGATCGTGGATCGGCTTTCAAGCACCTACGGAATCCAATGGCTTCCCGAGGAGGGGGTCAAGTATCAGGTGGAATTTTTTATCTTCAAGGATATCGCCACTCTGATGATCGACACCTCGGGTGTGGCGCTCCATAAGCGGGGTTACCGTCCCGTGGCGGGAGAAGCCCCCCTGCGGGAGACGCTGGCGGCGGCAATGGCAATGATCGCCCGTCCCCGCGACGACGTGCTTTTTTGGGATCCCTTTTGCGGCTCGGGCACCATCGTGATCGAGGCGGCGCTCCTGCAGAGCAATCAAGCCCCGGGGCTTGGACGGAGCTTTGCCGCGGAGCAGTTTGCTCAGCTTGATCCGACCCTTTGGCGGGACGTGCGCCGCGAGGCCATGTCCGAGATCCGACAGGATTGCGCCTTTGAAGCCTATGGCTCGGATATCGACGAGACGGTACTGAAAACGGCAAAGGAGAATGCCGAGCGGGCGGGAGTGGATCATTTGATTAAATTCTTCCGCGCCGACGCTACCGAAATGAAGAAGCTTGACCGACGGGGAACCGTGGTCTGCAATCCGCCCTACGGCGAGCGCTTGATGACCCCCCGCGAGGTGGAGAACCTCTATCGAAAAATGGGAAGGACCTTTGAAGCCCTCTCTCCGTGGCAGATCTACGTGCTGACCTCGGCGGAAAGCTTCGAGCGTCTCTACGGCAGACGCGCCGACAAGGTTCGAAAGCTCTATAACGGTATGATCCCTTGCTCGCTTTATCAGTATTTTAAGAAGAGAGGTTAGTTGGGAAGGGGACGCGGGGACGCGATTTATGCCGCTTTTGAAAAAGCGGCGCAAAACTTTTATTACAATTTATGGTTTGGGGGACACACCTTCCTATTCCTTGTGTTAGGTGAAAGTTTATACCTTCTTTCTAAGGAAAAAATCCGTCGGACGGCTGCTGCGCCACCGACGGATTTTATTTTTAAAACGGACCGCAATGGTCCCCTTAGCGCCACCGAAGGATTTCTGTTTTGTATATGTTTTGTATCACTTTGTTCAAATTTTGTGAGGTTTCTTGATTTTCTCCTTTTTTTATGTTATAATGACGGCAACAAAAGAAAGAGGAGGGTTATATGATTCAGGTTATTTGTGAGCAAAAAAACGAGGCGATCGCGCAATCGATTCGCGTGGAAGAAAAGGAAAAGGGCGTATTCCTTGCCCATATTGACATGGACTTCGGCGCGCCCGTATCTCCCTCGGTTTGTAAATTTTCCCTTAGCGTTCCTTGTGTGGACGTATATAGTCTGTGGTCCCCCTTGGCGGGAATGAAGCGCTTTGTTTCTCCCAACTGGAGTACCCACACCCAGCGTTCCCGACTGGCATCGGGCGCTCCCGTGCTTTCTGCCATTTCAAAAAGCGGAAGCAATCGGATCACCGTGGCTCTTTCCGATGCCAATACCGCTACGCAGATCCGTTGCGGTGTATCGGAGGAAACGGCGGATCTTAAATTCGAGATCCGTCTCTTTACCGAGCTGACCGCCCCCCTGAAATCCTATTCGGTTACCGTTCGTATCGATATCAGAGCGATTCCTTTTTACGAGGCGCTGAAGCAGACCGAGGGCTGGTGGCGAGAGGATCTGGGCTTTTCGGAGGCTTACGTTCCCGATTGCGCCAAAATGCCCATGGATTCCTTGTGGTATTCCTTCCATCAGATCCTCGATCCCGAAAGGATATTGGAGCAGTGCCGTATTTCCAAGTCTCTCGGTATGGATACCGTCATCATCGACGACGGCTGGCAGACCGACGACAACAACCGCGGGTATGAGTTTTGCGGAGATTGGGAGCTGGCAACGGGGAAGATTCCCGACATGAAGGCCTTGGTGGATCAGCTTCACGCCATCGGTATGAAGGTCATGGTATGGTTCTCGGTGCCCTTCGTGGGAATCCAATCCAAAGTCTACGAGCGGTTTCTCGGAATGTACGTCTGCGACGTAGCCTTCGCGGGGCGGGTTCGATGCCTTGATCCCCGTTACAAGGAGGTGAGAGACTATCTCATCGGCATTTATAAAAAAGCCGTGTCCGAATGGAGCTTGGACGGACTGAAGCTGGATTTTATCGACAGCTTTGCGCTTTCCGATCTTGCCGAGGAGCTTGACGAGCGAAGAGACACGGTCTCTCTTGAGGACGGGGTGGAAAAGCTTCTTTCGGAGACGACCGAGGCACTTCGCGCCATGAATCCCGACGTAATGATCGAGTTCCGTCAGAAATATATCGGCCCCACCATTCGCAAATACGGCAATATGCTCCGCGTGGCAGACTGCCCCAACGATGCCATTGGCAACAAAATGGGCGTAGTGGATCTGCGTATGATCTCGGGCGGCAGCGCCGTTCATTCGGATATGCTCATGTGGCACAGGGACGAGCCTGCGGAGAACGCTGCCATTCAGCTTCTCTGTACGATCTTCGGTGTGCCGCAGATCTCCCTTCGCCTGGCAGAGGCGAGTGAAACCCACAGAGCCGTCATTAAGACCTTCCTCGATTTTTGGAGGGAAAATCGGGACGTGCTTCTGTCGGGGGATCTCAAGGCAAAGGATCCCGATGCGGGATATTCCTTGATCTCCTCCCAAAAGGGCGGAAGAATGGTCGCCGTTCGCCATCTCGGCGTACCCTTTACCATGGAACAGAGTACGGATTCGGTTTCGCTCTTTAATGCCACCGCCGACGAGCAGGTGATCGTCCTCGGCGCAAAGGGTGCCGCCTATACCGTCACCGATTAAGTCGGAGGCCAAGCGGTCTTAGGAAGACAATAGAGAGGGA
>JAZOQX010000060.1:0-21001 GCA_045656325.1 Eubacteriales bacterium | reverse complement strand
CTCTGATATTCGGGTGCGACGCAAAGCGGTCCGAAGGAAAGAATCTCCTTGCGCTCACCGTTCTCGTCCTCAAGCCAAGCCTTTGTATACATAATGTTTCCGATGATCTTGCCGTCAAGCTCAAGCACGAATGCAAGTTCGGGGATAAAGTCGGGGTGATTACGCATCATGTGAACGTAATAATGCTCACTCGCGCCGGGAACGTAAACATTCCAAAACGCCTCGCGTGTAAGTTCCTCAACTGCTCTATAATCTTTTTCGGTTTCTAAACGTATTGTTACATTGTTCATTGCTAAATCCCTCACGGTTGTCAAAGTATGTAAGGATATTATATCATATTTATTCAAAAAATTCAATGTGTTTTAGTGACGACAAAACCTTGTTTTCTATTACTTTCCCGAAAAAATGAGAGCTCATCACAGAAGGACGGAAAAGTCCAGACTTTTTTTACTATTTTTACAACTAAAAAGGGATGCTTGTTGCCCAGCATCCCTTGGAGGTATGATCAATTATACTTCTCTTATTTTAGTTTTGTTTATCTAAATCTTCAGACAGTTTTGTAAATACAAAATTGTATTCGTAAAATTCACTATAGTAATATCCTTTAGATACCTTATCATTCGCAGTAGTGTTAATTTTGATTAACTCGTCAATCGCCATTTTGTACTGAAATGAAACCTGTTTGTTGATAATATCACGCTTGAAGTTTTCAGCAAGCTCCTTGTTATCTTCATAGCATTTCATTCCACAAACAATACGAATAGACTGGCACTTCTGATGGCTAACAAAATACTGCGTATATGTGTTTAACAATACGCATTTATCAAGAAGATTTTCTGTTTCATCTCTCGTGTCTACACTACTGTCGATAACAGTGAAAACAAAGCGGGTACTATAACCACTTTCTTTTTCAAGAAAAACATAATCTTTACCAAAAATCTTTTTCAAAAAACGCAAATATCGATCGATAAAATCGTCCGATGTATCTCTATCACCCATTCGTCTTACTGTATAAAGAGAAGGCTGATTTAGCTGTATTTGGATTTTAGCGTATCCAACAAAAAGTTTTGAATCACTCTTTTGATACGAATCCCAGTATTTTAAACCCTGAGCAGCATCATAGAAATTGGTCGATTTACTCTTTTTGGGTTGCGAATTCTTGCTATTAGTGTCCGCACCTTTCAGAATAATCTCGTAATGATTCTGACGTTTCTGAATTTCGTATTCTTTCCCATTTGCCTTAAAGCATAACTTATCTGCTTTCTCGTCATTTGTGAGAATGTGGCAACATACAAGATTATGATCGACCGTTTTTCCTCCCTTGCTTTGCGGAAAAATATGGTCTACATTCCAACCAAATTTGCTATCTCGATTGTTATAGGCGGCTCTTGCAATTTCTCGCCCAGAAAAGTCAAAAGCTTTTTGCTTGGATCCGAATTGCTGAGTCCACAATCTTAATGCGGTTTCTTTGTTTAACTCCATAAGTTTTTTCATGTGTCATACTTCCTTTCAAAAATGAAATGAGAAGTATAAAAGTATTTACCTCCTTTAGTTTCTTAAGCAAATACTCTGAAAGACACATAGGGCAACCTATTGCTGAAACCTCGAGGGGTAATCCTTATAACAGCTTGACTAAGGATTTGTCAATCATCTTTTTACGACATAGTAAAAAGGGTTTAGATTTGCTTAAGGATATTATATCACGACTTCTTTTAAATGTCAATTCCGTCAACAATAAAAAATATTTTAGTGACGACCAAACCTCGTTTTCTATCACTTTTCTATCACTTTTCCGAAAAATCTGATAGATGGGCGGAAGAAAAGCGGAAAAATCGGTGGTTTTTTTGAAAATTAGGGACGCAGAGGGACGGATTGTGACATTCATTGTATTTCTCGAAATCAGTTTGTGCGCAAGCACACGAGGGTTCGAATCCCTCTCTCTCCGCCAAAGCAAGACGGGACGCCAATTGGCGTTCCGTTTTTGCTTTGCCGAGAATATAAATGGGATTCGAACGCAGTGAACAAAACAACACGGCGCGTTGTTTTGTGAACGGTGACCGAAGATTTTTGCGAAACGTTACAAAAGACAAAATCCAAAACGTTGAGCAAAAATCAAGAACGAATCCCTCTCTCTCCGCCAAAGCAAGACGGGACGCCAATTGGCGTTCCGTTTTTGCTTTGCCGAGAATATAGATGGGATTCGAACGCAGTGAGCAAAACAACACGGTGCGTTGTTTTGTGAACGGTGACCGAAGATTTTTGCGAAACGTTACATAAAATCAAATCCAAGACGCCCCGCAAAAATCAAGAACGAATCCCTCTCTCTCCGCCATTCAGAGCTAAAATCGCAAGATTTCAGCTCTTTTTCTTCCCCATTTAATCCGTCAACGCATTGTATATCGCCGCGCCTGTCTGCACCTTACTGCGATCTACCCCTCGTTATCTATCAGCACCGCCCTGCAGGGCGAGCCGTCAGCGCCCGACAGATTCAAGGGGGCGGCGTTCAGGAAATAAACGCCCTCCGAAACCGATGACAAGCGTATGCCTTCAAGCAAAACCACGTCCGCGGAAAGAAGAATTTTATGCACCTCCATCGGCGCGTTCTCAGGTCCTACGGTCTGGGACTCGTTTCCCAAAAGCAAGATTTTCGATGCGGCAAACACCTCAGCGGCTTCGGCGGATACCTCCGCGTCTCCCTTGATCAAAATCCTCTTTGCTGCCTCGGTGTTCTGCGCCGTGGCTTTTTCAATGATTCTCAAGGCATCGTCAGCAGTGACGACACCGCGATGCTCCGCCACGTGCGCCATTCCTACGAAGATTGAAAGATCAATTAAATCCACAGTTTTTCCGTCTCTTATAAAATGAAACGGAGCGTCGATATGCGTACCGTTGTGAGCGCACATACTGAATTCCGTCAGATTATAAGGGTCGCCCTTTTCCATGGAGTTTAGCACCGTTTTCTTGGGGGTCGGATCGTCGGGATACACTCGGCAACCGAAAACCTCTTGGGAAATATCATATATCTTCATCCGCTTTTCTCCGTTAAAATTTTATTTGTCGATATGCTTTGCATGTTTGATTTTAACTCTCGTCGCCATCAAATCAACACTTGCCTGGATAGTATAATCTTACCATAATTCAGGCAATATTTCAATATATCTTGTCCACATTTTTTATGCAAGCACACGTGGTTTTAATGGCTCCGAACAAAGAAGCAGGAATCCTCTTTGGAGGATTCCTGCTTCTTTCGTGAGAACGCAAAGGGAGGGGCTTATAAAATTCCCGTAAGGAAGATCTCAAAGCCGATAAAGATGAGAATGGCGCCGCCGAGGATGGACGCCTTCCCTGCCAGATGCGTTCCGAACTTTTTTCCGATCGCCAGTCCGCCCATACAAATGATGAAGGTAACCGCGGCAATGAGCAATCCACAGACGATCGCCTGAAGTCCGTCGTATTCGGAAATGGTAAAGCCTACGGACAGGGCATCGATGGAGGTGGCAATTCCCTGCACCAGAAGTCCAAAAAGTCCGATCCTTCCGCAGCCGCACTCCGATTCCGACTCCTTGCAGCGGATTCCCTCAAGCAGCATCTTTCCGCCGATAAAGCAAAGAAGAACGAGAGCAATCCATGGAATAAATTTCTCAAAAGCGGAAAAATATTCCGCCAGCGTATGAACGCAGAGCCAGCCGATCAAGGGCATGATACACTGGAAGAAGGAGAACACGCCCGCAACGCTGACCATTCTTCCCCGTCTCATACTCGGCTCATTGAGTCCGTTGGCGAGGGACACGGAAAAAGCATCCATGGCAAGCCCCACTCCGATCAGAATACTATTAAAGAAAAACGCAAAATGCCACATAAATAAGTCCTTTCTCTGTCCCGTCTTTTCTATAAAAAAATCCCAAGCGCTCCGCCGCGCTTGGGTGAATTTCCGTCTCTTGGCGAGGGACAGACAGACTCCATGCAGGCGTGATCGCTTACATGAGTCTCGCAAATTAAAGCAAGCCAGACCGATCGTCGGTCAGTATGTTGACTTGCTACGCCCGCAGGCGCATGCTACTCCCTCATTTCATTCCCGCATATCATATCATATTTTTTCCCTTTTGTCAACTATTTTCTTGAAAAAAGAATGATTTTGTGATATACTGTACTCATTACCATAAAAGGACGGGATTTCATCATGATTCAAGATCTTCATTCTCACACCTATTATTCCTTCTGCGGCAGGGATACGCCCGAATCCGTGGTAGAGGCGGCAATCGCGGGCGGTGTGGAGCTTTTTGGCATTTGCGACCACAGCTACGGTGTGGGACTGCAAAAGAATTGCGTACGCAAGGCGGAATGCGATCTTCCCTTTGACGATTATGAGCGGACTCTCGTTCGCTACTTCGACCACATAAATCTTATCCGCGAAAAATATGCCGACCGCATCCGTATCCTCAGAGGACTGGAGGTATGCACCTTTACCGCAAAGCAACGGGGCGCGCTCCCCCCGTCGGCTGATATTTCCCTTTTCGATTATTGTCTGATCGAGCATTTGGACGAAGCGGGCGCAACCGTCACCCAGGGCGATCTGTTCTCCTTTGCCGAGCGTTGCGGCTGTCCCTCGGGGGTGGCGCACACCGATCTGTTTGCCTTTATCGAATCCATCGGAGAGGATCCTTATCGCTATTTCAAGCGGATGGCTGAGGCAAATATTTTCTGGGAAATGAACGTCTCCTACGACAGCATCCACCATTACGTGGAGCATCCTTATATGCTCCGCTTCTTCGAGGACAAGGAGCAGCAGGCGATCGTCAGAGAATCGGGCGTGCGTCTCTCGGTGGGCTTCGACGGACACCGTGTAGAGGACTACCGTCCCGACCGTGTGCGGAGCGCTTGCCAAAAAATCACGGACATGGGGATCAAGCTCGCCTTTGAGAATTGATCCTACGCAAAAAACGGATGGCGTGCCATCCGTTTTTTGCTTTTCCCTGACAATTACTTGCGATTGTCGGGGGTATTCTGCTTGTTCTGCTGATTCTGCTGATTCTGCTTGTTCTGGTTGTTCTGATTCTGCTTATTCTGGTTGTTCTGGTTGTACTGATTCTGATTGTTCTGGTTCTGATTGTTCTGCATGATTTCAGCTCCGTTTCTTTCATTGCGGCTTTTGCCGCAATACAAGTATGTACGGAACAAGCGAGGTTTATCCAATCAATTTTAAGAAAGCATATATTTCGTATCGACTGCCGCGCGGATCGTAAAAAGGGCTTTCGCAAAGGCGATGATGCAAAGCAAGGCTCCCGCGACCTGAACAAGTCCCATAAATCCGACCGTGCGGTCAAACAAGGGATAGCAAATATCTGCCGCCGCGTAGATCACGGCTGCCGCCAGCGCGGGGATCATCGAACGGTTCAATTCCCGATGCAAATCCTTGACCAGCTTTTCCTCCCGCTCGCCGACCTGCTCTTTTCCTTCCACGTAGCCCGTATGCAAGGAGATCGTTCTTCGGATGCAGAGCCAAAGGGAAAGAACCGCCAAAAGAAACATTGCGTTTTTGAGCGCCACCGATCCTACCCAGCATCCGTAGGCAAGCTCTGCCTTGGCGCTTCGGAGTACGGCATGATAGGTATAGTTTTGAAAGAAATACCGTTCGGCGATGGCTTCTCCGCCCGAGGCAAAGAGATAAAGGATCACGCCAAGCCAAGCGCTCCGTCCCGAAAGATCCAGATATTTTTTCAATTTAAGAACTGCCAAAATGAAAACGAGAGCCGCCAAAAGGTCGGGGATCATATTGACCCGCTCCAAACGGAAATCCATCGTAAGCGTCAAGCCTACGAGGATCAGAAGGACGGCGCTTCGGAAATTCCGACGGATAAACATTCCCTCTCTGGGAAGCACGTGGGTCTTGTAGCGCTCGCAAAGTCCGTCCCAAAGCAAACGGTCCTTTCTCAGGCGGTTGAAGTACCGACAAAAGCGAACCACCCACAGAATACCGATGACCAGCATGGGCAAAAACGCGAGAATACGCATCACCCCGATGAAGCGGTAAAGATTCACGAAGCGTGCGGTTTCGTCGTAGCTGGTGTTGGTCAGATCCGCAAGCTCGGGCAGGGTGGAAAGCGTTCCCTTGGCAGCCACCAGAAACACGGTGGCTCCCTTCATACGGTCGGTTCTGCTTCTTCGCTGCTTCTTGTTTGCCTCCAGAAGGCTTTCGTTGGGAAAAAGAAAGCCGATCTGCGTCAAGCCGTCAAAAAGCTTTATGACCGCGGGAATGACAAAGACCATTTCCACCGTGGCAAACACGAAGGACCATAGCAGCAGGGAGGAATTTCGTTCGGCAGGCACCGACATACCGAATACCCAAATGATTGCCGCCCACTTGCCAAGATCAACGAGGATCATTTTGCGGAAGGCAGAGACGGCGGCGGCAACCGATTCATTCAGCTCCCCCAGCTTTACGAAGGCAAGGGAGAGAAAGAAATATCCGATAAAATCGGGCAGAACGTCGATGATATTAAAATTGGGGTTAAACAGGAAGAAGGCGGCGGGAAAGCACCAAAGGAGTCCGAGACAGCTATGATTTCTTTTGAACAGCTTCATATTCACCCTCTCCTTCCCTTCTTTCGTTGTTTTTTGGCGTTTTTCTCGGTTCGATACGCCTCGTATTCGGCTCTCGCCCTCTGATTCTTCTCCTCGGTCTTTTCACGGAACCGATTCACAAAGGCAAAGCGAGAGGGCTTCTGCGCCATATCCACGTCGTCCTCGTCGCAGATCTGCGCGTAGGCGGAAAAGATGAGCCAATGGTTGAGCAAAATGCAGGCAAAGTACAGAATCCAAACGCATCCCGCCATCGCCACCAGCACCTTCTGATCCTTTGCGGGGATCAGCAAATTAAGGGCATACGCCACGGCGTACATACAAAGGAACACGAAATTGCGAACCGCTCCGTCCGACACCTTTTTGACCTCGGTCTCCTTGGCAATGGCGCGGATCGAAAACAGCATAGCGCTTTGAAAGAGGAGCGAGGTGATCTGCTCCACGTAGCCCACCGCCTCCCTGATTCCTTCGGATACGATTCTCGAATCCAGCATCAGATTCCGGTAAAGGAAATCGGTGGCATCGGAAAAGGCAAGCATTCCCGCCACGCAGAACATGAGAAGCGCCCCGATCTGCATGAAGGCGAAGTTATCCTGATAACGGCGAAGCCTTCTTGCCGCCATAAAGATGATTCCGTATCCCAAAAGGCGAACGAAGTTCCCCGCCCCGTGGAAGGTCATAAAGGTAGATATAAAATATCCGCAAAAGAGCCATCCAAAGCCCATAGTTTACCTGCTTTCCCGCGAAGCTCAGCCGTTATCGTTTCCGGGTGCTCCGCAGCACTTCTTGTATTTTTTGCCCGATCCGCAGGGACAGAGGTCGTTCCGTCCCACGCTTGCCTCGGCTTTCTTCACGACAGTGATCTTCTTCGGCTTTTTCGCGCCCGCTCCCTCAAATCCCTCGGTCAAGGGCTTGGCAAGCTGTACCCGCTTGACTTCGGGAGTCTCCACCGTCACCGACAGGATCATACGCGCCGTTCGGTCGCGGATCTCGCCCACCATCGCGTCAAACATATCCGCGCCCTGCAGTCTGTATTCATTCACGGGATCTCTCTGGGCGTAGGACTGAAGACGGATCATATCCTTGAGGTCATCCATGGCATCGATATGCTCCATCCAGCTGCGGTCCACGTTTTGCAAAAGGATCGCCCGCTCGATCTCACGGAAGCGCTCGGCTCCGATGGAAGCCTCCTTCTCACGGTAGCGAGCCTCGGCGCGCTCCCAAAGAAGCTCGGACACGTCCTCTCGCCTCAAAGCCCGAAGCGCGTCCTCGTCGTAACGGAAGTCATCCGACTCGGTCAGAAGTCCCTTATACGCCTCGCGAAGTCCCGCAAGATCCCAATGCAAGGACTCCTCGCCCTGCAGATAGGTGTCCACGTGATCCTCCACGGTTCCGCGGATCATTTTCAGAACGGTACCGCTGATATCCTCTCCGCGAAGCACGTCGTTTCTCTGCTTATAAATCAGATTCCTCTGCTGATTCATTACGTCGTCGTAGGTCAGCACGTACTTTCTTCTCTTAAAGTTCTGGTCCTCAATGCGCTTTTGCGCGCCCTCGATCCGTCCCGACAGGATCTTGGCGTCAATGGGCATATCGTCGGGAAGTCCCAGACGCTCCACAAGTCCGATCATATGATCGGAGCCAAAGAGACGCATCAGGTCGTCCTCAAGGGAGAGATAGAATCTCGACTCACCGGGGTCGCCCTGACGGCCCGAGCGTCCGCGAAGCTGGTTATCGATCCGTCGGCTCTCATGCCGCTCGGTACCGAGAATGAAGAGTCCTCCCGCCGCGCGGACGCGGTCTGCCTCGGGTTGGATCTCCTCCTTGAATTTCTCATAAAGCTCGGAGAAGACGCGACGGGCGTTCTTGACCTCCTCGTCGTTGATCTCCGCCGTGCCCGTTGCCATGGCGATAAGATCCTCGTCGATCTCCATTTTCCGCATTTCCTTCTTGGCAAGAAATTCGGGGTTGCCGCCAAGCATAATGTCGGTTCCTCGTCCCGCCATATTGGTGGAAATGGTCACGGCTCCGCTCTTACCTGCCTGCGCCACGATCTCCGCCTCTCGGTCGTGATACTTGGCGTTCAGCACGGTATGGGGAATCCCTCTGCGCTTCAATCTTCTTGAAAGCTCCTCGGATTTATCAATGGACACCGTACCGACCAGCACGGGCTGTCCCTTTTCGTGGCAGGCGATGATCTGCTCGATCACGGCATTATATTTTGCCTCCACGTTCTTATAGACGCAATCGGGATGATCCTTACGGATCATGGGCTTGTTGGTGGGGATCTCCACCACGTCCAAGGAATAGATTTCACGAAATTCCATTTCCTCGGTCAGCGCCGTACCCGTCATACCCGACAGCTTGCGGTACATTCTGAAATAGTTCTGGAAGGTAATGGTGGCAAGGGTCTTATTTTCCTTCTCGATCTTGACCCCTTCCTTTGCCTCGATCGCCTGATGCAGACCGTTGGAATACCGTCTGCCCGGCATCAAGCGTCCCGTAAAGGCATCGACGATCATAACGCCCTGCTCGTTGACCACGTAATCCACGTCCCGCTTCATAACGCCGTGGGCGCGTATGGCTTGATTGATATGGTGGGAAAGCTCGGAATTGACCGCGTCGGACAGGTTATCGATGCCGAAAAATTCCTCTGCCCTTCTCGCTCCCGCAGGAGTCAGAATGGCGTTGTTTGCCTTTTCGTCCACGATATAATCGGCATTCAGATCCTCGTAGCTTTCCTTGCTGTCCATTTCCTTGATGACGAATTTTCTCATTTTACGCGCCAACGCGTCGGCGCGGTCATAGAGATCAGTGGATTTTTCTCCCGCTCCCGAAATAATGAGCGGCGTTCTCGCCTCATCGATGAGGATCGAGTCCACCTCGTCCACAATGACGAAATGATGTCCCCTTTGCACCATTCTCTCCTGATAGACCACCATATTGTCACGGAGATAGTCAAAGCCGAACTCGTTGTTGGTACCGTAGGTGATATCGGCAAGGTAGGACTGTTTCTTTTGCTCGGGTGTCAGTCCGTGAACCACAAGACCCGTAGAAAGTCCCATAAATTCATAGACTCTTCCCATTTCCTCACTGTCGCGGCGCGCCAGATAGTCGTTGACCGTGACCACGTGAACGCCCTTTCCCTCCAGCGCGTTCAGGTAGGCGGGCATGGTTGCCACAAGAGTCTTACCCTCACCCGTCTTCATTTCGGCGATCCGTCCCTGATGCAGGATGATACCGCCGATGATCTGTACGCGGAAGGGGCGCTTGCCGAGGATTCGGTCGTCCGCCTCACGGATGGCGGCAAAGGCATCCGCCATGATATCGTCCAGCGTCTCTCCCTTTGCCAATCTCTCCTTGAGAAGCGCGGTGGTTCCCGCCAGCTCCTCGTTGGTCATCGCGGCGTACTTCGGCGCCAAGGATTCTATATAATCGACGTACTGCTCCAGCTTTTTCAACTGTCGGTCGCTATACGTGCCGAACATTTTCTTAATCAGTCCCATCAAGTCCTCCAAAAAATAAATATTCAGTTTATTATACACCCTTTTCATCTTTTTTTCAAGGGGTTTCGGTCATCCTCCTCAAAAAGACTTGTAAACTTTTTGATACCCCCTTGAAAACCCCGTGTAAACGTACTATAATATATCATAGAAAAATCTTGAAAAAGACAGGAAACGACATGAAAAAGATCAACATTGTTCTCCATGAGCCCGAGATCCCGCAAAACACGGGAAACATTGCCCGTACCTGCGCGGCAACGGGCGCGGCGCTTCATATCATCCGTCCCATGGGCTTTACCATTGACGACAAGAAGCTCAAGCGGGCGGGGCTGGATTACTGGGACAAGCTGGATATTACCTACTACGACGATTTCGCCGATTTTCTCGCCAAGCGTCCCGATTCCATCGGAAGGACCTATTTCTTCACCACCAAGGCGCCCAAGTCCTATACCGAGATCTCGCCCTACCCCGATGGGGTTTATATCATGTTCGGCAAGGAGACGAAAGGACTTCCCGAGGAGCTTCTGTACGAAAACCGCAGGTTTTGCGTTCGAATCCCCATGCGGGATACGCTCCGCTCTCTGAATCTTTCCAATTCGGTTGCCATTGCGGTCTACGAGATCCTGCGGCAATGGGAGTTCGAGGGCTTGCGGGAGGACGGCAATCTGACAAGTCGCAGCTGGGAGTAAAGCATATGACGGATATCAAAAAGGAAAAGGCATGGATCGCCATGAGCGGCGGCGTGGACAGTGCCGTTGCCGCTTATTTGACCCTATCAGAGGGATTTTCTGCCGAGGGCGTGACCATGCGACTGTGGTCGGAAACAGAGTCGCTTACGGATACCGCCGACCCCACCCCCGATCAAAACTGTCTGGACGCGGCGGCGGTATGCGCCGCCATGGGGATTCCCCATCGTTCGGTAGGACTGGGAGAATCCTTTCAAAAAAACGTAGTTGACCGCTTCATTGACGCGTACGTGCGCGGCTTGACCCCGAATCCCTGCGTGGATTGCAACCGCTGTCTGAAATTCGGCAGGCTGCTTTCCCTGATCGACGAATGGGGGGGCGGACTTCTAATCACGGGTCACTACGCAATCATTGAGAAGAACGAGGACGGCTTTTATTGCTTAAAAAAGGCAAAGGATTCCGCCAAGGATCAATCTTATTTTCTTTGGGGAATTGCCAAGGAAGCTCTTCCCCGTATTCGTTTTCCGTTAGGAGAATATACGAAGCCTGAAATCCGCGCCATCGCCCTTGAAAGGGGGCTTCCATCGGCAAGCCGATCGGACAGTCAGGACATTTGCTTTGTTCCCGACGGCGACTACGTGCGCTTCATTGAGGCGCATTCCGATCTGTCCTTTCCGAAGGGAAATTTCGTCTCTCCCGACGGCAGGGTGCTCGGAGAGCATCAGGGATTGATCCGATACACCGTCGGTCAGCGAAAAGGACTGGGCATTGCTTTGGGCGCGCCCGCCTTTGTTTCCCGTAAGGATCCCTTGGAAAATACGGTTACTCTTTGCTCGGACGCACAGCTGTATACAAGAGAGCTGACCGCCTCCCATATCAATATTCTCACCGAGAACGGACGCTTCCCCGCTCGCGCGGAAGCCAAGATCCGTTATCGGCACACCCCCGCCCCCGCCACCATCACCCATTTGGACGACGGACGGATCCGCGTGGTCTTCGATTCTCCCCAACGAGCCATTGCCCCCGGTCAGTCGGTGGTCCTTTACGACGGCGACACCGTCCTCGGCGGCGGAGTGATTGAGGGATAGGTAAAAAGGTTAATAAAGAAACGGCTTTGTGTCGCTTTTTTTAAAAAGCTAACGAAACAAAACCACCGACGGATTTTCCGTCGGTGGTTTTGTTTATTCCTCGATCTCGATCATTTCCACCCCGTCAATACCAAAGGGTACGAAATGATAGGTATGGGTATACGTCTCGGATTCTCCGTTTTTCCAGGTTCCTCTCATGCTGAAATGGCGGGGCGCCGTCTGGGTCAGCTCGCTCTCGGAATCCCAATGGTGGGGACCGAAGAGGTTGCGAAGGCTTGAGCGCAGACGAATCTCAATAGAGTTCTCCCCTTCTCGCAGGAGCGCCGTAATATCCCGCTTATCGTCCATCACCATGGAGGTGCTGACACCGTTTACAAGGATCTCGGCAACAAGGAATCTTCCCTTTTCCAAGGACAGAATCCGTTTACCCTTGCCCTCATAGGAGTACGATCCGCAAACCGTCAGTTCCCCCTTAAAGAAAGGATATCCTTGGCGGTAAAGCGCGGAGGTAAGGGCGGGAAGTCCCCTTCTCGCTTCGATGGTTTTGCTCTCGGACACCGTAAAATCTCCAAAAAGGTACACCGAATCGATAAAGGTATCGTAATAGAGACAGTTGCGAAGACTCTCGGTGGCAAGAGGATCAAAGAGCGCGAAATGCACGCCGTCATGCTGATAGTAGTCCATGGCAAGAACCAGCTCGTTCTCGCCAAGCCGCAGCGCGTCTCCGAAATCCAAGCGTACAAGATTCATGTCAAAATCACTGTCAGACAGCTCCAAAGGCTTTCCGTTCAGCGTAACGGAGGTATAATTTTCTCGCTCGATGAGAGCATAAATCGGCAGGATCGCGTCGGTACGGAAGGAGTATTTTACGAACACCCTTCCCTTATAATCCGCGCGGAGAAGATTTTCAAACAGCGCGGGAATCGGCAAAATCTCACCATATGTCTGGCCGTCAAGGCTCAGGGAAGCATAATCAAGGGTCAGGGCGTTTTCGGTGATCTCAGACACACGGAAATTCTCCGTAATATCCCGTCTGGTTTCCCTCTTGACTACCTCTCTTGCCTCCCCGTCACGGATCAGCACCAAGCCGCCGCAGGGCTCCACGGTCATCTCGTTGGCAATGGGCGAGGTGGTCATGGTTTCCAGATCCAAAAGGCGATACCGCTCTGCCACGTTCCTCATCCAGATCTTGCCCGATTCGGTACGGGAATAGTTCTTGATAAAGAGATAGTCTCCGATCTCTCCCGTGCGCGCGGTGATGCCACACGCTCCGTCCGAGCCGAAGGAAACGTATGCCTCGGCTTCGATCTCATCCAGGGAGGTGTTGCCCGAAAGGGATACATCGGCAGGCTCACCGTCCACCATGTAGGGGCAATCGATCACGCAAAGAGAGCCGTCAAATCCATCGAGGAGCGCAAGAGTCTCTTTGGAAATACTCTGCATTTGGGGAAGGATGACCTTATCATAGGAACGCTTGCCGATCCGCAAGGCTCCCTTCTCGTTACTGCCGTAACGGGCAAGGATACTCTCGTCTGCCAGCTGGAAGCAAATGCCACGGCGGCGAAGCTCAAAAATCAAATCGAAAAAAGCCTCATTGGTATGGGCGCAGCTCATCGAACCCTCGGCATGAACAAAGTCGAGATAAATATCCCGCACGGGGTGGATGATCAGCACGTCCGCGATCTCCTCTGTGTTGGCAATGAGGAAGCCCAGACGGGTAAAGTAATCGTTGAACACCCGAAAGCCCTCAAACCAGTTGCCGTGCTTGGAAAACACGGGAGGATAATCGTATTTCGCCTGATTGGAGAAGGAATAGGGGTAAAGATGCTGACACATCAGGTTGACCCCGTTAAAATACTGGAATTCCGCTACGCTCTTCAGCTCCTTGGGGGTCACGTCAAAGCCGCAGCAGGCAAAGGTCTCGGTGAGGATCTGCTTACCGCCCAGCTGAGACACCACGCTTCCCACCTGCTTCGGGGGAAGCTCGCTCTGGCACTCTCTGCCGAGACAGTCGATGGCGGGAATATGCTCGTATTCATAGGTCGGCATGACGGCGGCTCCGCCCAGCATCTGACCCGAGAGATTTTTCTCTTCTATGGAATGTCCCGTCAGGAGACAGTTGTGGTCGGTGCACCAATCATAAAGTCTTTTATAAAAATTTTTCACATACAGCTCATTGAGAAGCTTGAAATAGCGCTGACGGAAGGCAAAGCCCGCCTTATCATGAGTGAAGAGATAAATGAGTCCCTCACGAATATCCTCTCCGTACCGTTCAAAGTAAATGGGGGCGGCAACGGGGGTATAGGGAGTCGCCCAACGATAATACTGGGGCTCGTCGGTAAAAAAGCCGATCAGTTCCCTTCCGAAGCTTTCCGGGAAACGGCGGTAATATTCCTCGTGGGTCTCCTTGATAAAGGCATCCACCACACGGGGATCAAGAATGTCGGTATTGGCGGGGCTCAGGTTGAGATAGACACAATGGTATTCCCCGACACTGACAGAGGGGGAGGAAAGACGAGAAAATCTGTTTGCCTTCTTTTCATACACAGCGAGAGCGTTTTCGTCGAAAAATTCCTTTACCTCGTATGTCAGAAATTTGGCGCGCATGGATTCATCCTCTAAAAGCTTACCGCCTACAAATCCACTGGGCCATCCGTTTTCGTCGTATACCCATGCCCGCATATGCAGTTCCCTTGCCTTTTTAAGGCACGCGCCGATACAGGAGAACCACTTCTCTCCCAAATATTCGGTTTTTAGTCCCGTGCGAGCGTGCATAATAAAGCCGCCGATGCCCGCCTCCTTCATGTCCTCGATCTGTCGGCAAAGCTCCGCCTCGGAAAGCTCGCTGTTCCAGCTCCAAAAGGGGATCGATTCATATTCTGTCAAATTGACGGATGCCAGCGCATCCGTCAATTTTTTAATTGCTTGATTGCTCATTCAAACCTCATTATACGTTCTTTACGGTATATCCCTCGGGCGCGTCTACGGTACGAACGCCGTCCTTGACCGTAATGGTCACGAAGCGCGTGTCATCCAAGGGAAGCTTGGCATAGGCATCCATTCCGTCAAATGCCTCGCGAATACGAATAACCTTGTCCGTGCAGCCGTCATAGCCACAGATGCTGCGGAGAATGACCGTGGCGATAAAGGAAGCGAAGCCATGGTTGCAGCTCTTGTGGGGGGTATTGTACTCCCAAAGGGTATTGGTCCGCTCCGCCATATAGAGGTAGTAATCCACTACCTGAGAAAGCGCCGCCTCGGCATATCCGTTTTCGGAGAGGTACGCCATACGGAGAATATTTCCGATAAAGGCGTTTGCCTTATGAACGGTAGGATAACATTCCTCCTGTACGCGGTCCGCTCCAAATTCCTCAAGAAGGATTCGGAACAGCTCGCCGTCTCTCTCGGGAGTCGCGATGCCAAAGAAGAAGGCGTAATACTGACAGGTCTCGCTGGTATTGCCCGTAAGAACGGGCTTGCCGTTTCCGTCGCGGACGGCGTTATCGCACCAGAAGCCGCTTTCCAGTCTCGCCATGGAACGAATCGTCTCTACGATACGGTCCGCCTTTTCGGAAAGCTCGGGGCGGTCGTACGCCTTGGCGATGGCGCGAAGCGCGCCGCTATACAGCATCGAGCTTGGGAAATTGATTCCCTTGACAAATTCGGGATCGTTTGCCATGCTCCATTCCACGAAGGTCCAACCGGGTACGTTTTCCAGAAGACCAAATTCGTTCTCGTGCTTCTCAAAGAAGCGAAGCAGTCCGTCCACCTTTTTGCGGGAATCCTCGCGGATGACCTCGTCGTGGGTACGGGTCAGGTAGGTTTCCAGCTCCAAGAGATACCAAAGCGCCCAGTTGGCAATATAGGGATGCTTCTTGGAGATCATAAATTCTCCGGGATAGCACATGGGGATCATGCCCTCGGGCATATAGGGAATCTCGGGGCAATGGGCATAGTTATCAAGAAAATGCTTCTCTACGCGGGAAACACCCGTGAAGAGATATTCCGACTGTCCCGTGAAGAAGGAATCGCAAAGCCAGCCTGCCCGCTCGCGGGAGGGGCAATCCATAAAGATATCGGGCGCGTTCTGCGCGAAGGTATTGCGAGCCGCCTCCATGAGCAACTCGTAGGTCTTATCGGCAGAGGAAAATGCAAGCCGTCCCGCGTCGGGGTTTTCATAGGTACGAACGCCCACGCGGCGGATCTCCACCTCTCCCTCCTCTACCATGGTCTGGATATACTTGAGGGTATAGGGCTCCATGCTCTCCAAGGAATACTCTCCCTCTGCAAGCTCATAGCGGGAAATACTGGTCATATGCATACGAATGGGGTCGATCCGTCCGTTCTCCTGCACCACCTCGTCCCAGATCACGTAAAGCCTTGCCGCCTTCTTGACCGTCAGCTCCACCCGAATGAAGCCCGCAAGGTCTCTGCCAAGGTCATACATCCGATAGCCGTCGGGGGCGTCGAATCGGTTGTTCTTCTCAAACACCATAGACTGAAATTCATGGACGAGAGGATCGATCTCGTCAAGGGAAAAGCCGTTGTCCTGATGATCGGTCATGTAGATATAGGTATAGGGATTCTCCACGGGAGCGTGTCCGATGCTTCCCGCCTCAAAGGGAGTCTCTGCCCACACCGTTTCAAAGGAGGGATAGCGAACCACTCTCTTGATTCGGTTGTTTCCCTTTACGTCAATGATCTCGGAGGGAATCCGTCCCTCGGTATTTCCGAGATAGAAGGAACGGCGGTCCTTTTCCATGCGGTAGCATTCCACGAAATGTCTCTGCCAGCTGTAACGGGACACCTTACGGATCGTGTCGTTCAGAAGATACGCCTCGAAATCGTAGGCGGTGTAGACCGTCCGATCTCCCTCGACCACCTCTGCCGAGAAGAACGCTTCGTCGTTGCAGGTTCCCAGTACGTCGATGGCGTAGCCCGTGATCTCCACGGCAATCACCGCCTCGCCGTTATTTAAATATTTTCCAAGCGGGATCTCATCCACGGGAGAGCGTCCGTTTGCCGTTTTGGCAGGTCCCCAATGGGCGAACTCCCCGTTGACGTGAATGCGGTAGATATCTCCCGCCGCAATGCGAAGAAGAGCACGCTCTCCCAAGCCCTTGGCGCGAAGCAAAAACGCGCCGTGGCAGTTGATCTCATGTCTTTTTCCTTTAAACCAAATTGCTCTCATGGACCTCTCCCTTTCGGATACAACAAAAAATTTTGACACCTTGATTATACCACGCCGCTCAAAGAAAATCAATGCTTTTTTTCCTCATCCCGCCACAATTCGGCGAAGTTTCTGAAAGCTATTGATTTTTTTCTGAAAAAATGGTATAATATTGTATCCTTGAAAAAACAAAAACCTCGGGAGAAGATTATGGGTAAATTTTTTGATACGTTTTTTAACATTGGATTCGTTCAAAAGGCATTGAACGAAAACGAGGGAGCGATCCCCGTTCCCCTGTTCGTCGCCATCGGCGTGGGCAGCATTTTTATCGTCGCCCTCATTGCCTACCTGCTTGGCAGCTTGAATTTTGCCATCATCATTTCGGGCAGACGCTACAAGGAGGACATTCGCGCGCACGGAAGCAAAAACGCGGGCATGACCAACATGATGCGTACCTACGGCAAGTCCGCCGCGGGCTTTACGCTTCTGGGCGACGCACTGAAGGCGATGGTATCCTGCCTCGTCGGCTATGCCACCTTTGGAACCGTCGGCTCCTACATTGCGGGGCTTTTCTGCATTATCGGACATATCTTTCCCCTTTATTACCGCTTCAAGGGCGGTAAGGGTGTCGTTACCGCCGCGGTGACCGTTCTGATGTGCAACCCCTTCGTTTTCCTCATTCTTTTCATCATGTTTGTCGTGATCGTTGCCTGCACCAAGTACATATCCCTCGGTTCGGTCATGTGTATGCTTCTGTATCCCATCGTTCTTGACCGAGTAAACAAGATGCTCTACGGATTTTCTACCATGGAGATCCTCTTTGCCTTTTTGATGGCGGTTCTCATCATCCTCAAGCACAAGGAAAACATCAAGCGTCTTTTAAAGGGAACCGAAAGCAAGTTTTCCTTCAAGAAGAGCGTAAAGGCACCCGAGGAATCCAAAGAGGACGAAACCTAATCCATGAATCAGACAGAACAAAATTACAAAAGGACGATCACAGAGCTGATCGTCCTTGCCGCGAGCAAGCAGCAGCTGAAAAAGGCGGTCTATTCAAAGCCCTCGGATAAGACGCTGCAAAAATCCGTGCTGACCCTTCGGGAAAACGGAGGCAAGCGTTTTTTGCAGATCGAGCGCTTTCACCGCGACAACAAGGCGACCCATCAAAATCTTTCCGAGGAGGATATCGATGCCCTCCTTGCCTTTGCCGAAGGATACGGGCAGATCAATCTGATCACCTCGGCGGGCGAATGCGAATACCGTTGCTCCTCCTCGGGCAAATCGGTCCTTTTGGGAGGAGACAAGCTGAAAAGATCCCTCCTGACCGCGAACGGCGAGCGGATCGCCCCTATTGCGAATAACCGTGAAAAGCAATATATTCTGGACGGAAGTGAGCCATTTCTGCGCTACCTCGACGTATCGGACGAGCGGGGACGGGTACGGGATCGAAAGCAATCCAAGTTCCGCCAGATCAACCGCTTTCTGGAGCTGATCCGAGACGTAGAGGACAAGCTCCCCCAGGGTGAGCTGCGGATCTGCGACCTTTGCTGCGGGAAAAGCTATCTTTCCTTTGCGGTCTATCACTATTTTGCCAAGGTCAAGGGCTACCGCGTTTCCATGACGGGCGTGGATCTCAAGCCCGACGTCATCGAGCATTGCAACCAAACCGCCAAGGCGCTTGGCTTTGACGGCTTGGAATTTCTTTGCGGAGATATTCGGGAATATTCCCCCGAGATACTTCCCTCCTTGGTCATCTCCCTCCACGCCTGCGACGTTGCCACCGACCTCGTGCTGGAGAAGGCAGCGGAATGGAAGACCGACGTGATCCTCTCTACCCCCTGCTGTCATCACGAGCTGAACCACCATATCAGCTGTCCCGAGCTTTCCTTTATTACCGACTACTCCATGCTTCGTCAGAAGCTTGCCGATGCCGCCACCGACGCGCTCCGTCTTTGCCGACTGGAGGCAAAGGGCTACGCGGTCACGGCGCTGGAGCTGATCGACCCCGAGGAAACGCCCAAGAACGTCATGCTCCGCGCCGTAAGAAAAAAGAATTTCCGCGCGGATTCCGCCGAGGCGCTTGAGAAGCGCGCGCGTTATCTGGCGGCGAAGGCGTTTCTATGCCAAGGCAAGGAGCTTGATTCCTTCCATTTCTAACGCAAAAATTTGCTACGATAAGGAACCTCATTTTTATGACCTATCTGAACGCAAAAAAATATATCGCGTCCCTCCCCGCGGAGCTGCCCGACGGAGCCGCGGACAACCGACTGAAGCGCCTTTTGGTGCATTTGGGAAATCCCCAAAAGGGACTGCGCTACGTGACCCTGACGGGAAACAACGGCAAATCGGTTTGCGCCGAGATGCTCTTGTCGGTTTATCGGGATTCCCCCTATCTCGTGGGAGCACTTTTTTCGGGGGATCTTAAGGATCCGCGCTGCTCGGTCCGCATTGGTGGAGAGCCTCTCTCCATGGACGCGACCGCCGCGCTGGTAGAGGAGATCCGACGGGCAGTCACGACGCTGAGTCTCTCCCGCGACGAAGGAGACGAAGACACCCAAGCGCCGATCTCTCTGACTCGTTCCGAGCTATTTCTCATCATGGCGCTTCTGGCATTTCGAAATGCGGGCTGTCGCTTTTGCCTTGTGGAAAGCGACCTCCAAAGCCCCGATGCCACCCGTCATCTGCCTCCCCCCTTCGGCGCGGTGATCTGCGGAGCAATCCCTCACGAGGACCGCGCTGCCATGCAGAGCATCCGTACCTCCATTCGCCACGGGATCCGCGAGATCGTCAGCGCCCCGCAAAACCGAGAGGCGCATACGCTCATTGCCGATACCTGCGCCTCCATACAATGCCGCCTGACCATTCCCGCCCGTTCTCAGATCAGCCTTGGAAGGCTGACTCTGCGAAGCACGGAATTTTCCTACGGCGGAAAGGATTTTCGTTTGGGACTTTGCGGAAAATTCCAGATCACCAACGCCACGGTGGTGCTGGAGTCCCTTTCCATGCTCGGACGCATGGGCTATGCCGTATCCGACGAGCAAAAGGCGGCGGGGCTTGCCAACGTGAAGATCCCGGGAAAATTCGAGGTTCTTTCCTCCTCTCCCGCCATCATTGCGGACAGTACCCACGTGGGGGTAGCCATCGGCACGGTGCTTGAATCCTTGGCGGATTTCCGCTCTATGATCGGCTCCTCGATCCGCCTGCTTCTTCCCGACGGAGCGCTGGCAGAGCCGTACGTTCGGACCCTTGAGGCGATGAATTACGAGATCGTCAAGGTCGTTCTTCTTTCCGATCACAACGAGCAGGACGGACGGACCTACCGCTTCGTCAAAAAGAAGGATGCCATCCGATCCGCTCTCGAATCCCTTTCTTCCAATGAAATTCTCCTGATCTCAGGTCCCGAGGATTTTACAAGAGAGATTCGCTACGACCTGCTGCAAGCTCTCGGATTTTAAAACGAAGGAGTTACCATGAAGATCAAAACCTTGAATCTGACCTACGAGGAGGTCATGGCGCTTCCCACTCCTCCCCACAAAAAGCCGAAAAGAATGGGAGGCTTCTTCCGTCTTTTGATCAAAACCATTGCCAAGTCCAATCTAAAAAAATACAACGTGACCTATGGCGAGACGGGCATGGAGCGGCTTTCGAAAAACGAGCCTGCCATGGTGCTGATGAACCATTCCAGCTTTATCGATATGCAGATCGCCGCCAATTACCTCTATCCCCGTCCCTTCTCCACGGTGGCGACCACCGACGCGTACGTGGGACTTTCTTGGCTCATGCACAGGATCGGCTGCATCCCCACCCAAAAATTCGTATCCGATCTGACGCTTCTGCGGGATATCTCCTACGCGCTCAAGGAGTTGAAGACCACGGTTCTCATGTACCCCGAGGCGGTCTACTCCTTTGACGGGACCTCCTCCACGCTTCCCGACAGCTTAGGCGCGTTTCTCAAGCGGCAGAAGGTTCCCGTGGTGA
>JAZOQX010000059.1:0-21813 GCA_045656325.1 Eubacteriales bacterium | reverse complement strand
CCTCGATTGAGGATGCTTTTTTATGGCGGAGAGGGAGGGATTCGAACCCTCGTTGGGGTATTAGCCCAAACACGATTTCCAGTCGTGCGCCTTAGACCAGCTCAGCCACCTCTCCACACGACCTGTATATTATATCACAGGTTTTTTGAAAAAGCAAGAGGTTTTTTAAAAAAATTTTGATTTTTTTACCACAGCACGAAAAACAAAATGGCAAGAACGTGACAGATGCTGCCAAAGAGAGTCAAAATGTGGAAAATTGAATGAAAATACCGTTTTTTCTTGCCGATCTTGAAAAATATCGCACCTGCCGTGTAGAAAATACCGCCTCCAAGCACCAGCATAAAGCCGTCTACTCCCAAGGCGCGGACCGCCTGCGGCAGGGTGGGAAGCACCGACCAGCCCATTCCGATATAACAGATCATGCTGAACACCTTATATTTGGCAATGTCAATGGCGGTCAGGGCGGATGCCAGCGCCGCCAATCCCCATACTACGCCAAAGGTCACCCATGCCGCTACGGGATGGTACACCGCCATTCCGCAGATGAGAATGGGGGTATAGGTTCCCGCGATCAGAAAATAAATGGTACAGTGATCCATGATCTGAAAGACCTTTTTGGCGGTATTGGAGGGCAATCCGTGGTAAATGCTGGACATGGCGTAGAGCACGATCATCGAAACGCCGAACGCCGTTCCGCACAAAACGCCCGCCACGCTGCCTCTGACGGCGGACAGGATCACGCACAGCGTCAGCGCCGCGACACCGATGGCGCCTCCCACGATATGGGACACCATATTGAAGATTTCTTCTCCCTTGGTATAGGAGGGAAGGATTCTTTCCTTAAGCGGGGTTCTCTTTTTCATGTTATCGTTCTCCTTTATATGTAGTTATCATTACCGTTTCAATGGTTATTATACACCGCAAATAATATTTTGTCAAGCCTTTTTGTTTTTTTCTTCGGACCCGAAGTCGGATGGTTAATGGCAGTTACCAAAACACGGCGGAGGCGGAAGAATGATATATAAAATATATAAAATAATGATAAAATTCGACAAGTTTTTTTGGAGAAATATTTCGTCAATATGCCAAAAATCGCAAAATATTCCTCCATTGAATTGACAAGTCCCCGAAAAAATGATACAATGTCACAAAGGAAAGAGCGTTTGCGCTTTTCCCATCGCAGAAGAGGCGTCTGCGAACCATCGTATCATTCAGTAAAGGAGTGAAGGTATGAAACGATATTTGCGTTACATTATCCCCGCTGCGCTCTTGATTATTCTGGGCGTAGCAGTGACGTTGTTCCTGATCCTACCCGGTGACGGGGGCGGCGACACAAATCCTTCCGACTCCGAGGCACCCGAGCAGCCCTCGGGAACCGAAGAGACGGTAAGACATAAATTGCACGACTACTTTGTTTTGGAAAACGAGGCGGAGGGCGTTTCTTTCTCTTCGGTTACTCAATATGAGGGAACCCTTGAGGAGATAGACACGGATAACAATCTGATTGCTCTGCTGACCGAGGATTTGGATACGAAGAATCAGGTTACGAAGACGGTGAACGTCTACGATCTGCTCAGCGGCGAGGTAATCCTTACCGACAGCGTAACCTACGGTCTGGGTTCTGTGGAAAGCAAGGAGCTGTCCGTAATGATCGATTATCCGATTATTCGTGTGAAAAAGACCTCCCATCACGAGGACGCGGATTCCACGGTAGAGATATCCTACTATTTCGCGAAGAAGGATAGCTCCGTGATCTGCTCCACCACCGTGGACGACGAATATGATCCCTACGAGGACCGTACCGACTTTAGGAACGGTCTGTCGGCGATCAGCATGGCGGGAAAGGTCTATTGGATCGACCGCGACATGGAGATCCTTCGCAACGCCGACCTGATCGCTGCGAACGGATATGACGTGGAGTATTTCAACGAAGAGTACGAGGGATACCTCTACGCATTCGGCTACAATAAGATTCAGGTATTTAACCGTTTGGGCATTTGCTCGGGAGAATATCAGATAGCGCACGATGGCTATCTGACCGCCTTTGTTCTCAACAACGGTAACGTACTGATTCAGGAATTTGAATCGGTAGAGGCTCACGAAAATTACGACGTAATGCTTTACGCGACCCGCTACGTGGTGAAGAGCTACGTGATGAGCTTCATGGACGGAACCATGACTCCCGTAGATCTGGGCTTTGTGGTGGAGGAGCTGGAGAGCGCTTACGGTCAGGAGTACGGAACCGATTGGCTCCCCTTCAATCTTGCCGAGGGCAAGGAGAATCAGGCGATCATTTACCGATTTGCCAACGGAAGCCTGTCTCTCTATCAGGAATACGTGGTTCTGACCAACGATCTGACCGTGGAATACACGGTACAGAACACCCTTCTCGGTGTGGATTTCCGCTACGTGAGCGTGATCGATTCCAATCTGTACAACGCGAGCGTGCAGGAGGGCGGCGGATGGCAGGAATACCTGTTTGATCTGGACGGCAACATTGTGTCCCCCCTTACGACCGGGTATTACTACACCGTTTCCGATTCCTATATCGCGACCGAGACGGGCATATACAACCACAAGATGGAAAAGATTCTGGATCTTGTCGCGGGAGAGTTCGGCGGATGCAAATGGGTGCTGGATGAGTTCTCTGACCGCGTATATCTGTGGAAACACAACCACGTGACTCACGCATATGAGACCTACGTGCTGACCGCTGACGCAACCGAGCCCGTTCTTCTGTGCGACGGTGTGGATACTGCGGTCGAATCCGTGGAAAACGGCTACTACGTACTCTATGATCATGAAACCGGAGAGCGCCGCTACTGCAACGTTGCGGGCGAGGTCAAGCTGGTGATCTGGGGTTACGACACGGAGTACAATATGGAAGAAGGAATGCTTGTAAAGACTACCTTTGAGGGTCGTTCCGTCTTCTTCTTCGTTCGTTGAGCGTGCAGAATTTACAGAAAAGGAGAAAAGTTATGAAACATATGAATCTGATCAGACTTCTCGCTGTTCTGCTGTGCGCGATGCTGCTTATGGCGGCTTGTTCCTCCGGTGAGGAGCTTCCTCCCGAGGAGAACCAGCAGACAGGGGAGCCTACCCCCGATGCCGAGAACAACGAGGGCACGGAACAGCCCTCTGCTCCCGTCGAGGTAGAACCCGTTCTAAAGAATTTCTTTACCTTTACCAGCGTGAAGCCCTGGAAGACCCTGAAGACCGCCGAGCGGTTGGAGGGTGAATACATATTCAGCAATGACCATCTGATGGTTTTGCGGGATTCCAAGGTGGACGCGATGAATCAGGCAACCGAGACCTTTACCGTTTTCAACATGGAAACGGGCGAGGCGGTTCTGACGAAGACCAATACGTATACCTATCGCGCGGACTATGCGTATTTTGATTGGGATTATATGCGTTGGCACGAGGATGGTGCCTGCATTCACGATCCTGATGCGATTTATCCCGAAAGCCTTATGGACGTTTCTATTCGCAACATTTGGGCGAACGGCTCTGGCGCGTATGCGCTCGTCATCGAGGTGAGACGGGCAGCCTTTACGCCCATCAACGAGGATTCCGACGAGTATGACGTAGATTATTACGACGTTCAGACCACGTATGAATACTACGATGCGTTCGGCGTGAAGCTTGCCGAAAGCACGAGGGCGGCGGAACCTTACGTATTGTACGACGACAACGGCGATATCACCGCCATGATCGGAGCCTCCACCGTGACCTTTGATATCCAGACGGGCGCGGCGATCAGCGTGACCGCGTCGGATGGAGTCGTCAGAAAGTACAAGTACGACGGAGAAAACGAGACCTACGGCTACTATTTGAATCAGTATCAGGAGGTTGCTCATGGGTCCTGGCGTTGCTTCTTCGAGGTATACGACAAGGCGAGCGGCACCCGCGTGATACGCCACTATATTGAAGAGTGCTATGACGCTTCGGCATATCTCCTGCAGAACGGAAACGTGCTCGTGCAGGCATGGAACCTTGCGGAGCAGGGCATGGATTACGATTATGAGGATAAAGACGGCTGCCGTTGGACGCAGAATACCTATATCGTAGAGGTTCCTACGGGTAAGGTTACTGAGGTTTCCTTGAATTACGTGCTGAATTCTGTGAAGAGCCGTCAGGAAGCCATGGAAGAGATGGAGCTGGAGGCCCTTGGTATCTATCTGACCGAGAACGTGGCAAACTTTGCCATCGCTTATAAGATCAACGAGCAGAAGATACAGGAAGAGGGCGTGACGATTTTGGTTTTGGGCAACGACGGAAGCATTCTGTTTGAGTTCTCCAAGATCATTCCCGAGCACTATATCGATGATAGCTCCCAGTACATTTCCTTTGGCTTCTCCATTCTGTCCAACGGCGATTATCTGGTGGAGCTTGACGATAATCTGTCCCATGCGGACTACGCCATTGTGACTCAGGACGGACGGGTACGGGCGTACCTGACCGATGAGGCGAAGATCGCGGGCGAATACGTGGTTCTTCCCGACGGAATCTACGATTACGACCTCAAGAAGCTGTACGATTTTGCCGAAAACGACGTAGAGTTTGAGTACGTTGTGGGCGAGCGCATTCTCGTTTCCATGATTCCCGATGAGGATAGCGATCCTGTGATCGGAACCTACTACTACGAGCTTTACAAGGAAGAGGGACTCTTCCTGACCAAGTCTGCGTTTGGCGGCGAGAACGTAACCATCGATCAAGTGAAGAAGGACTATGTCATCGTTTGCGACGGGGATACGGGCAAATACGTGCTCTACAACGTAGACCTTGAGCACGTGCTGACTACCATGGATACGATGAGTGTGTACTCCTGCGGAGATCGCTACGTTGTTGGGACCTACATTGACGTGCCTGGATACGATGGCACGGTCGTCTACACCCTTGGGGAATAATTCGGAGTGAAAGGAGAAACGATGATGATGAAACAATCACGATGGATGATGCTGCTTGCGGTTTTGATCTGTCTTTGTATGCTGTTTGCCTCCTGCGCCTCCGGTGATGCTGGTTCTCCTGACGGAGAGACTCCGAACGGTCCCGCGGACTCAAACGACGGCAAGACCCCTGACGGCGGCTCCGAGAACGAATCCACGGTCGGCAACGAGACGGTGGTTTATCGGGCGATTACCGATGAGTGGAGCAAGTATCTGGAATACAAGGCTCCCGAAGCAGACGCCAAAAAGACCGCGACCTTGTTGGCAAAGCATGACGGCAATAATCTGGTCGCGTACCAGATTGGCGACTACATAAGACAGATCCGACTGGTGGATGAGAACACGCTGGAGGCTCCCACCTACAAGGAGTACGCGGTCTGCTATTACAGCATTGAGACGGGCAAGGCGGTGACCGAGGAATACCGTTATTACGAATACGATGATTCCTCCGTATTCCCTGAGAAGAAATATTCCTTTGACTGCGCCGACAACGTGATCGAGGTAATGACCTATACGCTTACCGAGATCGAGGGCGGCGGGGAGGAATACGTAGTCACCTATGACTACTACACCAAGAACGGCGAAAAGCTGAACGCCGAGGCTCTGGAGGAGCCTATGGAGGACTGGTATCTCTACGGCGTGCAATATCCGTTGATCAACTACGACGAGACCTACGGCGATTACGGATACGTATGTGATCAAGAGGGCATTTTGATCTTTAACCAAGCCGACGGACACCAGACCGGAAGGTATATGTGGGACAATTCCTATGACGAGGAGTACGTCGACGTGCTTGCGAACGGCAATCTGCTCATCCGCCGCGAAAGAGTCTGCGCCGATGTGGAGCAGCTCTACACGCTGGAAAACGTGGGAGGGGAAAAGATCTTCTATTCCTACGTGACGGTGGATGCGGCAACGGGAGAGGTCAAGGAGCTTCCCGTGGAATTTGTGATCGAACGCTTGATCACCAAGAAGGACGACCTCGGAACCAATCTGACTCTCAAGGGCGATTACCAGTACGCGGAGATCACGAAGATCACGGACGGCAAGCTTGCGGCAACCGTGACTCCCGTGATTTTGGACAACGACCTGAAGATCGTTGCCGAGCTTCCCTTGATTCTGAAGAATCAGGTTTCCTTGTTGCAGGCAGTTACGGAATCGGTTTGGATCGTTGAGCTGGAATTGGTGGATGTCAGTTACCAAACGGAGGGAATCCTCTATTACTACACCGTGGACCTGAGTACGGGCGCGGTGAATCCCTACGTGAACGTGGGCAGCGATATGTATCATTGGCTCGATGGCGGATTCGTTTACGACGGCAAGCTTTACAACTCGCTGATGAGCCCACAGATGGAGCTTCCCGATGGTCGAACCGACTATAATGTATTCGAAGGAAAGCTGTATATGACCGTATTCGTTGAGGGAAGTCAGAACCTGAAAAAGCTCATCTATATGGACAACGGCTACGCGAAGACCGTAACCATTGCGGACGAAAACGATTCTGTGAATACGAATTACTACGGCTATATCCTTGTCTATGAGTATGACGGCGATGGAGCGTTCGACCGCATGGTGCTTCGCGATATGAACGGCGCGGAGCTGATTTCGGGAGAGTACATTGAATTTGATGCAAGCTATCAAGGCGCGGATCTGTTCGTCTGTGAGGATGAGCACGGCGTCACCTCGTACTTCAGCGTTCGGTAACGAGAAAGGGGAATTAAAATGAAAAAGAAACTATTTGCGCTGCTCTTGGCAGTAGCTTGTATGATTCTTCCCGTGATTGGCTGCGCGAGCGAATGCGATGCTCATGCGGATGACGACGGAGACAGAATTTGTGACAATTGCGGAGAAGCAATTACCTGCGAGACCCATACCGATGCCAACGGCGACTTTGTTTGCGACGTTTGCGGCACGGCAACCAACGCCACCTGCGACGAGCACGTGGACGCGGATCAGAATCTTGCCTGTGACGTTTGCGGCGCGACCCTGACGGGCGGCTGCGATCCCCATAAGGACGACAACGCGGACGGACTCTGCGACACCTGCGGCGGTGCTATCGTCATTCAGACGCAGGTAGCGGCTCCCAATGAGGAGACCCGTGTGGAGATGGTAGTCAACACCATTCCCACCGACGCGACGCTCGGAACCTATATAGATACCTCCGATACCATCGCGAAGCCCATGACGGGCACTCTCATTGAGGGAACCCTTACCGGCAATAATAAATTCGTTTATACCGCTGAGGATGACGAGGCGGGACTGACTACCTGGACGCTGACCAATCTTCTGAACGGCGTTGAGGTTCTGCGGATCAGCGAGACCGAGGGCGTGACGCTTTCCGTTTCCTTCGAGAGTCTTTGGATTCGTGTGATCGAGACGAAGACGGTAGAGGAAGAGGAGGTTGTTACCGATCTCTACTACACGTATTCCGACACGGTTCAGACCGCTCCCTTTGCTACCCAGACGGTCGAGGCAGGAGAGCCCCGCGGCTTGCTCTTTAGCGAATATCTTGAAAACGGAGAGGAGCTGTACACCATGGAAGGTCTGGGATACATCTTCGACGACGACAAGCTGTTGTTTGCGGGTGTTGACATGAAGACCTTTGTAGACCGTCCTGACTTTGACTATGTGACCGACACGATCGGATATCTGGTATTTGACGATGATCATGATGGCTACGATGACCGAATCCTGGCTTACAACCTTGAGAAGTGGATGGACTGTGTATATTCCTACACCATTCCTTCCTACTATGAGGATGTGAACACGTTCTATCTGGAGAATGACAACATGCTCCTGCAAGCGAAGGTTCAGCTGGCAGACAGCGCTGTATCCTATGACTTTATCGAGTATGGTGACAAGTACGATCTGGTGTACGTGATCATTGATCCCGCCGCCAAGACCGCCGCTAAGACTGAGTTCGGGTATTATATAAGTGAAGTAACTCTTTGCAAGGATATAATAGATGGATACTTTACCGACGCGGCACCCAATGCGATCCGGGCATTTCCCATCGTGAACGATCGTATTGATATGAACGCATCTAAGATTTTTGTCGTTGATAACTCCTTGAAGATCCTGTTGGACGTTGAGCAGGCAATGGGTAAGCAGGCTACATACGGCTCTGACATTACGTGTCTGCCCAACGGCTTGATGCGTGTGACGCTGGAGTTGGATTATTTCACAGAGATCGACGCAGTTTACACGACCGCAGGTGAGTTCGTTTGCTACCTGCCCGATGGCGCGTTCTTCTACCGTAACTACGTGGAGTACAACGGAAAGCTCTATAACTACCGCATGGAGGAGCTGGCTGACTTTACCGAGGACGACTACTATATGTATGCGGAGTATAACAATTACGCGATCCTTGCCAAGGACGACATGGAGAACTACGTCACCGAGTTCTTCTACTATGACGGTGTGAATATCACTCCTATTGAGGTAGATGGCGAATTTAAGTATATTCGCCACAATTCGTATGGCTTCTCCATTTGCTATGAGGCAGAGACCGAGGAGGGATCATTCGAGGATCGTTACGCATTGTATGACGCGGCAAATCGTTTGGTCCTTGTTACCGATTCTGCGGTTTATAACACCGAGTTAATCGGCAGTGACGATGAGGTGCGCCTGATCTACACCTACAGCGGAGACATTTATCTCGTAAAGTAATTCCGTAAGGGAAGAAAATTGAATCAACAAAGCTCCCCCGCCGAGGTTTCGGCGGGGGAGCCTGTTTTTTTGGCGGAGGGAAGGTGGCACGACGCAAGGAGTGACGGATGAGGAGAAAAGCAATCGGTTTTCTCTCGTTTTTGCGGCGAAAGCAAGCCCCCGCCCTACGGGGAATGGGTAGGGGAAGCTTTCGCTCAGTCGGTCAATTCCCGAAGGTGTCCCGCAAAACCCGTTCGAGGTGGGAAAAGGATGCCTCCTCGTCCTTGCCCTCAATGCGGATGGTCACCGTTTCGCCGTGGCGAATCCCAAGACCCATGACCGAGAGCAGCTTCTTGAGATCGGCGGATTTTTCACCCTTGGATATGGTCACGCGGTCGGACAGACGCTGCGCCTCCTTCACGAGAAGTCCTGCGGGGCGGGCGTGAAGCCCTGCGGGGTCCTTGACGGTAAATATAAGCTCCTTCATTTGGCGGATTCTCCTTTCTCTTGTTTGCGGGCGCTGAGATCCAGCCCGCGGATGCGGTCGCGAAGCGGCAGCACGTAGGCGGGGGACACCGACAGCTCGTCCACACCGATCCGCAAAAACCATTCGGTCAGATCGGTGTCCGCTCCCAGCTCGCCGCATATGCCGATCCATTTCCCGTGGGCGTGGGCGTTGTTTGTCACTGTCTCGATCATACGTAGGATCGCCTCATGGTGGGGGTCGTAAAAGCGGGAAAGGCTTCGATTCTGTCGATCCAGCGCCAAAGTGTATTGGGTCAGATCGTTGGTGCCGATGCTGAAAAAGTCCACGTGGGGAGCCAAACGGTCGCTGATCAGCGCGGCGGCGGGGGTTTCGATCATAATGCCGATCTCGGTGTCGTGGGCGTAGGCGATCCTCTTTTTGTCCAGCTCGCGGCGAACCTCGGACAGGATCTCCTTCAGCTCCATGACCTCGGATAGGGAGGTGATCATGGGAAACATAATGGAAAGCCTTCCAAAAACCGATGCCCGAAGCAGGGCGCGAAGCTGCGTGCAAAGAATTTCGGGTCGCAAAAGGCAGATGCGAACGGCGCGCAGCCCGAGGGCGGGATTTTCCTCCTTGTCCAGCCCAAAATAATCCACCTGCTTGTCGGCTCCGATATCCAGCGTGCGGATCACCACCTTTTTGCCCCCCATGCTTTGAAGGACGGTCTTGTAGACCGAAAATTGCTCCTCCTCGGAGGGGAAGTCCTTGCGGTCAAGATAGAGAAATTCGCTTCGGAAAAGCCCGATGCCCCCCGCGTCATTGAGGAGGGCGGCTCCTACCTCCCTGAGTCCCTGAATGTTGGCGAACACGTCGATCCGTCTTCCGTCTCTCGTTACGTTGTCCATGCCCTTGTATTTTTGAAGCAGGGCTTTTGCCTTGATATCCTCCTCCAGCCGTCTTTTCATGTGGCTGAGCGTTTTTTCATCGGGATCAAGATAGACCTTGCCCGTAAAGCCGTCCACAATCGCCACGGTCCCGTTTTCGATCTGCATCAGACGCTCACCCACGTCCACCACGGCGGGAATGCCCATGGTGCGGGCAAGAATGGCGGTGTGGGAGTTGACCGAGCCCTCGGCGGTAATGAAGGCAGAGACTTGAGCGCGGTCCAGCTGCATGGTCTCGCTGGGCGCCAGATCGTCCGCGCAAATGATCCGTTGCTCCCTCGGCTCGGATTCCTCCCTCGGGGCGGATTTTCCCGAAAGGGATTGAATCAGACGCATGGAAATATCCCGCACGTCGGCGGCTCTTGCCTGCATATACGGGTCGTCCATGGAGGAAAAGACCATGGAAAAATTTTCAGCGGCGGTGGATACCGCATATTCGGCGTTGATTCGCTCGGTGAGGATGGTGTTCCTGACCGAATCGTTATAGTCGTCGTCCTCCAGCATCATGCCGTGGATCTCAAAGATCTGCGCGCCGCTTTCCCCGATATCGCGGAGCGCCTTCTCGTAAAGCTCCTTCAGCTCGCAGAGCGCGTCCTCCTTTGCCCGCTGAAAGCGGCACAGCTCGGCATCCACGTCTTTGACGGTGTATCGGGGAACGGGGGAGCCGTTCCTCCGAAAAAAGGAAAGCTTTCCGATGGCGATTCCGCCGTACACGCCTTTTCCGATTAGTGTAATCATAGTCATTCCTTTCTGTTGTTGCATACACCGATAGTATGTGACGGAAGACGGGATTTTAACAGAAAATCACGGATTTTTCTGCGCAAAAACTTGACAGGAAAAAATCGGTATGCTATAATCATACTGTATCAATGAAAAGGAGTAGACTGTCATGGATATTTTGCAGAAGCTGTTTCCTCTGTCCTTCAAGAAGATGAGTGAGGTTAAGGAGCTGATCATTGCCATCGTTGTGTATCTGGTGGTTGCGATCCTTGCGGGCGTTGCCATTTTCTTGGCGACCCTGATCGTGGGCTGGATCCCCGTTTTGGGCGCGCTGATTGGCTGGCTGTTGGGGATTGTGGGTGCGATCATCGATCTGTACGCGCTGGACGGTATTATCCTCGTAATCCTCGTTTACACCAAGATCATCAAGGACTAAGGACAAAAAAAGAATCCGCTCATGCCGAGGCATGGAGCGGAGTTTTTTTGTTTTTTGGGACGCAAAACGGGGCGTCGAGGACGTCGCCCCCTACGGAAAATGTTTTTTCTTGTGCGATCTTAATTTGCTTTCGGGTTTTTGGGTATTTCAATTTCTCCCTCGGCTTTTTCAAACGCCTTGATTTCCTGTCTGATTAAATAGAGGATTTCTCCGTTTGCCGAACGACCGTAATATTTTGAAATGTAATGCAGCTTGTAATGAAGCTCGGGGTCAATTTCTATTCCCAAATGCTTGTTGTTTTTGTTTCTCATAAAAAATCTCCAAAAATCTTAATATAAGTATATTTTAAGATTATTTTATGGTATAATGTTGTAAGTATACTTAAAGTGAGTATACAAAAATGTTTGTTTTTCTTTGTGAATGAACGGAGCTCTTTTGTTTTTTGAGGACGTCCCGTTTTGAAAAAATGAAAATCCGCGGTGGCGCTAAAGCCGTCCGCGGATTTTTTCCTTAGAAAAAAACTATAAAATTCAACCGAACACAAACAATAGAAAGGTGTGTCCCCCCAAGCCCAATTTTGTAATAAAAGTTTTGCGCCGCTTTTTCAAAAGCGGCATAAATCGCGTCCCTGCTTCCTAATCCCTCTGCGTTTTTCGATAATCTCTCGGACTCACTCCAAAGCTCCTTTTGAAGATCTTCGAAAAATAATTGTAATCGGGAATGCCGCAGCGGCGGGCGATCTCGCTAACGGGCAGAGAGGTTTCGCGCAACAGACGGCAGGCTCTTGAGAGCCGCCTTCCTTTAATGTATTCGGCGGGAGTCGCCTCAAAATACTCCCGAAAAATCGAATAGATCTCGCTGTGAGAAAGGTGAAAGTGGGTACAAAGGGCGCGGACGGTCAGCTCCTCGGTCAGATGCTCGTCTACGTAGGAGGAGAGCCGAAGATCGATCTGCTCCTCCGCCCCGCGGGCAAGTCCCTTGAGATATTCGTAGCCCGTGCAGGCATCTAAGATCCGCATGGCGCAGGTGATCTTTTCCTCCTCGGTCACGGGGAGCTTGCAAAACAGGCTTCGAAGGGCATCCCTACGTTCCTCGGGAATTCGATGGGCAAGGTCCTCGAAATCCGCCTGCGGGTTGGCTTGGATCTGCCCCACGGCGATATAGCCGATGATCCGATCGTCGTAAAGAATGGGGGAGATCCCCTCGATCAGCCCTGCGTGGCAGGTGTATACGTACTGGCGGTGGGTTCGCTTGCATTGGGCAAAGGCGTGTCGGTCGCAGGCGCGGCATTGCTCATCCATCGCCTTGTCCTCTCGGAGCAGTGCGCAAAAGGGAGTCAGCTTTTCGGGGTAAAAGCAAAGCTCGTTCCCCCCGCTGTCGTAGATGCAGATCTTGATTTTTGTCAGATAGTAGAAATCATGCAGCAGCTCCCGCATTTTCTTTAGGTTATATGCTTCCATCAATCGTATTCTCCGATACAAAATTACCATATTTATAGATAAATTATACTATAAACAAAACAAAAAATCAAGTAAAATAGTAAAAAAGGAGGGTTAAATCATGAATTATTTGAGTTTAGACGTGGGAACCACCTGCTGTAAATGCCAGTTGTTTTCCGAAACGGGAGAAATTCTTGAATATTTGTCGAAGGAATATGATTTCCGTTCCGACGGAGCCTATCATTACGTGGACGTAGACGCGGTGTGGACGCACCTGTCGGGCATGATCTCTTCCATCGCGAAAAAGCACGAGATCTCCTCGATCTGCGTGTCCTCCTTGGGAGAGTCCTTTGTACTGCTGGACGACAAGGATGAGATTCTGTTCTATCCCATGCTGTATACCGATCCCCGCGGGGAGGAGGAGGCGAAGGAAATTCTTGAAACGCTTGGTGAGGAGCTTTGCTTCAAGACCTCGGGCGTTTTGCCTCACAGTATGTATTCGGTTTCCAAGCTGCTTTGGATCAAAAAGCATCACCCCGAGCTTTACGCGAGGGCAGACAAGGTCCTGCTTGTGGGCGAATATTTCGGCTATCTTCTGACAGGCGAGCGTGTGATCGACTACGGCTTAGGCGCCCGTACGGGTGTGCTTGACGTGGTCAAGCGCGACTTCTCCGAGGTCATGCTGTCGGCGCTGGATCTGCCTCGATCTCTCTTCTCTAAGGTTATGCGGACGGGAAGCGTGGTCGGAGCGGTGAAGGAGGATGTAAAGCGCGCCCTCGGTATGAGCGGAGAGACTCTTGTGGTTCTCGGCTCTCACGATCAGGTTTGTACCTCCCTTGGTGCGGGCGTTCTGTCCGAGGGAGACGCGGTGGACGGAATGGGAACGGTGGAGTGCATTACGGCGCTTCACGCATCGGCTCCTGAAAACGTCATCATGGGACGGCAGGGCTATCCCGTTGTCCCCTATGCCATCGAGGGACTTTACTGCACGTATTTCTGGAATTTCTCGTGCTGCTCCTCGGTGAACTGGTACCGCAAGAAGATCATGCACGAGTATACGGGCGAGGAAAAGAGCTTCTTTGCTCACATAGAAAAGGAGATTCAGAGCAAGCCCACGGGGATTCTGACCCTGCCTTATCTGGGCGGCGCCAGCACGCCCTATCAGAATCTGGATGCCAAGGGGGTCATCATCGGACTTTCCATTGATACCACCGACCGCCAGCTCTTCCAGTCCCTTCTTGAGGGAACGGCGATGGAGATGCGCTTCAATTCCGAGGTAGCCGAAAGCTACGGTATTCCGATCCGCAACGTGGTGGCTACGGGCGGCGGAGCCAACTCGGTGAAATGGCTGCAGCTCAAGGCGGATATTCAGGGCATTCCCGTCAAGACCCTGCGCTCCAGCGAGGGCGGCCTTTGCGGCTGCGCTATGCTTCAGGCGGTGGCTATGGGCGGTGCCAAGGATCTCTTTGAGGCAAGGGATCTGTTCGTACGTTACGCGAAGGAATTTGTTCCTCACGACGAGGCGCACGCCGCCTACGAGGAGGATTACAACAAATACAAAAAAATTTATCATTTGGTAAAGGAGCTTTATTAACATGAAATTTGCATTGTTTTTCGGAAACCGCGGATTTATGCCTGCCGAGCTGATCGCAGGCGCAAGAACCGATATGATCAAGGCTGTGACCGACGCGGGTCACGAGGTTTTGGTCATGGATGAGAAGGCGACCCGTTACGGCGCCGTAGAGACTCGTGACGAGGGTAGACTCTACCACGATTGGCTCAAGTCCCATGAGGGCGAGTATGACGGCGTGATCCTCTGTATGCCCATCTTTATTGACGAGAACGGCGCGGTCAACGCTCTTCAGGACGCGGGTGTTCCGATCCTGATGCAGGCATATCCCGACGAGATCGGCAAGATGGACTTCCAGCATCGCCGCGACGCATACTGCGGAAAGTTCTCGGTCACCGACGTATTCTATCAGTACAAGATCCCCTTCACGGTAATGAAGCCCCACGTGGTTCATCCTTTGAGCGACGCGTTCAAGGAGAACCTGCGCGATTTTGCTGCCATTTGCCGTGTGGTGAAGGGCATGAAGCGCTTCAATCTGGGCTGCATCGGTGCGAGAACCACCGCCTTCAAGACGGTTCGCTTTGACGAGGTAACGCTCCAGAGATACGGCATCAACGTAGAGTCCTTCGACCTGTCCGAGCTTTTCTTCAAGGTCAACAACAAGGCGGACGACGACGCGGCTGTGGTTGCGAAAATCGCAAGACTTGAGAACTATGCCGACTTCTCCCGCGTACCCCTTCGCAATAAGCTGACGCTGGCAAAGATCTCCGTCGTCATCGACGAGTACATCGAAGAATACCATCTGGATGCGGTCACGCTCCGCTGCTGGAACGAAATGGAGACCGTTCTCCGTGTATGTCCCTGCGTGCTGATCTCCGAGCTGAACGATCGCGGAATCGTTTGCTCCTGCGAGATCGACCTGACCAGCGCCATCACCATGAGAGCCATGGCTCTGGCTTCCGAGAAGCCTACCGCTTGCCTTGACTGGAACAACAACTACGGCGACGATGAGAACAAGGTCATTCTGTTCCACTGCGGACCCGTGGCGCAGACCCTGATGGCAGGCAAGGGAACCGTAACCGAGCACAAAATGTTCGCCAAGGGCGACCCCGGAAGCGGATGGGGCTCCAACGAGGGACGCATTGCCGCCTTTGACATGACCTTCTCCAACGGCTTTACCGAGGACGGCAAGCTGAAGGTCTACGCAAGCGAGGCAAGATTTACCGACGAGCCCATCGAGGATGCCTTCTTCGGATGCGGCGGCGTTGCCGAGATTCCTCAGCTTCAGGATAAGCTCATCAAGCTGGCAAAGGGCGGCTTCAAGCACCACACCACCGTTGGTATGGGTCACATGAAGGCGGTTCTGGAGGAGGCGTTCGGCACCTACCTCGGCTATGAGATCATCGATATTGACAACTGATAAGGAGATAAAGCTATGTTAGTAGGATTGAAAGAGATTCTTGCCGAGGGCAAGAGCAGAGGAATTGCGGTCGGTAACTTTAATACGCCTACGCTGGAGTGCCTCATTGCCGTTTTGGATGCGGCGGAGGAGCTGGACGTTCCCGTGATCATCGCTCACGCGCAGGTTCACGAGCCCGTAGCGCCCATTGACAAGATCGGACCCGTGATGGTCGAGCTTGCCAAGCGCGCGAAGGTCAAGGTGTGCGCGCATCTGGACCATGGCGAGGATTTTGAGTATTGCAAGAGAGCCATGGATCTGGGCTTTACCTCCATCATGATCGACTGCTCTACGCTTCCTTATGAGGAGAACGTGGCAGAGACGGCGAGAGTGACCGAGTATGCCCATGCCCGCGGCGTGGACGTGGAATCCGAGCTTGGCAGTCTTCCTCAGCGCGAGGGAGGCGGGGACAACGGAAGCGCTCCCGCAAAACCCGAGGATCTCTACACCAAGCCCGAGCTTGTGCCCGATTATCTTGCCCGTACGGGTGTGGACGCGCTTGCCATCGCCTTTGGTACGGCGCACGGCATCTACAAGGTCAAGCCCGTGCTGAATATGGATATCATCACCGAGATCCGCAAGGTCTCCGATATTCCCTTGGTTATGCACGGCGGAAGCGGCATTTCTCACGAGGAATACCGCGAGGTCATTCGCCGCGGTGTGAATAAGATCAACTACTATTCTTATATGTCCTACGACGGATATGCCAATGCCAAGGCAACCGTGGAGGCAACGCCTGCCGATTTCTTCCACAATCTGGCGTATAACGCAACCCTTGCTATGAAGGAAAACGCAAAGGCTACCATGAAGGTCTTTGCGGGGATGTGAGCCATGGACGGAAGAATTTCGAATTTCGCGCAGGTTGCGAGCCTTCGCCGTTATACCCTGAGCGAGGGACGCGCCAAGGGCTTGGAGGTTTTGGATTGCGATAACGGAAAAATCCGTTTCCTTCTCAATCTTTCCAAGGCGTTGGACGTAATGCAGCTCTATCACGAGGGGCAGAATATGTCTTTTCTGTCGAAGAACGCCTTTGAGGGCAGAGAGATTGACTTTCTTCGCCGCTTTGAGGGGGGAATGCTCTATACCTGTGGTTTGGACAGCGTAGGCGGACGGGAGGGCTTTGAGCTTCACGGAACGCTTCACAACACGCCCGCGGAGCTGATTCATTGTTCGTGCTCAGAGGATAGCATTATCGTAGAGGCGATAATCCATGACACCTCTCTCTTTGGGAAAAATCTCTCCCTTCGCCGCAGAATTACCTCCGCCATCGGATCCGAAACGGTGAAGGTGGAGGATACGCTGGTCAACGAGGGCTACGCGCCCGAGAACTATTGCGTGCTGTATCACGTCAACGTAGGCTATCCTATGCTGGACGAGGGCGCGACGATCGTAGTGGAGGAGGAGTCCTGCGCTCCCAGATCTCCCTTTGCGAAGGAACGCATGGCGACCCGCCGCGTGATGACCGATTCGGTTGCGGGCGAGGAGGAGACTTGCTATTTCCTGAAGCTGAAAAAGCCCGAGATCTCTTTGGTGAACGAAAAGATCGGCAAACGGTTTACCGTATCCTACTCGAAGGACACCCTTCCTTGCTTCGTAGAGTGGAAGAGCATGGCGAGCGGCGATTACGCCCTCGGTCTTGAGCCTTGCACCACGGAGCTGGACGACCGCTTTGCCTACAAAACCATTCAAGCGGGCGAGAAGATCGCCTTCTCGGTGGCACTGACGGTGGAAAGAATTTGAGGTAGTTAGTTGGGAATGGGGTTTATGCCGCTTTTGGAAAAGCGGCGCAAAACCTTATTACAAATTATGGGTGGAGTTACACACCTTTCTATTGTTTGTGTACCGTGTAGAATATGGTTTATGTCTAAGGAAAAAATCGGCGGATGGCTGCTGCGCCACCGCGGATTTTGTTTTTATTTAAAACAGACCGTCGGCGCCCCGCAATTAAAAAAGGAACCGCCCAAAGACGGTTCCCTTTAAGAAAGACTATTCATTATGTTATTATCGTGCGAATGATAATGCTATTGCTTGTCGAAAAACTGTTTCCAGGGCTTCATGGCAAGGAGGCAACACAGGGTACCGAGCAGGGCGATGACTGCCCACACGCCGACGGTCCATCGCCAGCCAATGTTTTCCGCAAGGACGGCAACGCCGTAAGTGGAAATGGCGGCTCCGATATACGTACAGGAATTGATGGCACCCGATACGGTGGAAATATTTCCGTATTTTTTAAAGCGCTTGGGGACGTGTGTAATCAGCATCAGATTGACCCCGTGCATACACCCCGTGATCATGGTCATCATCAGTACCGCCAAAATCACACCGCCCACCTCAAAGAAGCCGAAGAGCAGCAGGGCGGAGAGCGCGGCTGTGACGAAAATGACAGCTCCGCAGGCGACTTCGTTTGTAAAGAACCTGCGATAGAGCCAGCCCGCTATGGCGAATGTTACAATGCTGAATAGGGCAAGGGATACGGTCAGGAGAATGGAGGCGCTGCTGTCCAGCCCAAAGATCTCCGAGAGATAGGTGGGCATCCAGGAGCTGACTCCGTCGCGGAGCATTCCCTGAAAAATGATGCCGAGGGCGATCAGAAGCAGGGGAAGGACGGCGGCGCGGGGAAGGGAAAGACGCTCCTGCTTCTTTTCCTTGAGCGCCGCTTTTTCTTCTTTCTTGGGAAGAGCGCCTACGCGGGATTTGAGAAGTCCCCACGTGAGGGCGGAAAGGAGTCCGATGGCGGCGGAAGCGTAAAAAACCGTCTGCCAGCTTGCGATTTTGATGATGAGGGGGGCGCTCAGATAGACGAGAATGGTTCCAAAGGAGGATCCCCAGGAGATGCGAACCACCGAGTAGCCGTACGTGGCATCGTCGCAGCTTGCCACAAGGATCTTGACGATAGGAGGCCACATCATGGCTTGCGCGAAGCCGTTGATCGCCCAAAGGACGGTCATCATGGGAATCGAACCCGAGGCAAAGGGGAAGCAGAGGTTCATTGCGGTGGCGATGATCAGTCCCGCGAAAATGAGGTTTTCGGGTTTGATCCTGTCGCCGATCCGTCCGTTGACGATCTGCCCCGCTCCGTAGGTGATGGAGAGCACCACGAGAATGATGGAAAGTGCGGATTTTTCATATCCGAGATCGGTGATGATTTCTTGAATAACCGCCGAAAAGTTAATCCTCGTCACGTAGCTCGCAAAGTAGATCATGGTAAGGATCCACGCAAGCGGCTTCCCTTGAATGTTGTTTTTTACAAGCTTCATGGGCGTATTATTCCTCGATTGCCGCTTTTTGCGTCAAAACGTTCTTGAAATAGGTTACGTCAAATTTCGGCTGTCTGTCGTAGGTGTAAAGACCGTTGCACTCCTGCTCCACGTCGGTGAGCTGGGTGTAGCAAAGCCCCGTGATAAAGGAATTGAAGAGGAGCGCCTCCGCAAGTCCCTTGAAGCGGGTGAGAAATTCCTCCTCGGTTTTGGGCGCGTCACCGTAGCCCCATGCGTCGCCGAGTCCCGAATTTACGTCCCATTTGATGCCGCCGTATTCGCTGATAAAGCGGGGAAGGAGGGGGCAGGGAGCGTAGCGCTTGTTGACGATCGGGATTCCGTTTGCCACGTCGAGGTATCTCTGCTTAAAGGTTTCGGGGTTTTGGTCGTAATCGTGCCAGTCAAGAATGTCGCCCGCGCCCATGACGTGCCACCATCCCGAGGATTCGATGACGGGACGGGTGGGGTCCAGCTTGCGGGTCAGCTCGGCGGTATAGGAGATCAGATTGTCGTTGACTCCTCCGTGGCGGGCGCAGGTTTCGTTAAAGGGACACCATCCGATGATGGCGGGGTGATTGATATCCCGCTCTACGATCTCGACCCATTCGGGAATGAAATTGTGCCAGTTTTCCTCGATCTCTGCCGACATACCCCAGTTGCCCAGCTCGTCCCAAACCAGATAACCGAGGCGGTCGCAATGATAGAGGAAGCGAGGCTCAAAGACCTTTTGGTGGAGACGGGCACCGTTAAAGCCGCAATCCATGGAGCGGGTAATATCGTCGATGAGATCCTGCTCGGTGGGGGCGGTATAGAGTCCGTCGGGATAATAGCCTTGGTCGAGGACCAGACGCTGGAACACCTTTTTGCCGTTGATTACCAACGCCTCGTCATCCAGAGAAAGGCTTCTCAGACCGAAATAGCTCTTTACGCTATCCTCGCCGTAGGTGAGAACCAGATCGTAAAGCCCGCCCTTGCCGATCTCCCAAAGATGCGTCTCGGAGAGCGAGAGGGTCAGGGCGCAAAGACCGCCGTTGCCCTTGACCGATGCCTTGCCGACGGATTTTCCCTGCCAAAACGCCTCGGCAGAGAGGGTGGCATTTCCGCGAAGGCTTGCCTTGACGGTCAGCGAGGCATCCTCGGTGTTGGCAATGTATTCGAACCGCTGAATATGAGCGGCGGGGACGTTCTCCAGCCAAACCGTCTGCCAGATTCCCGTGGTACGGGTATAGAAGCAGCCCCACGACTCATAGCGTTGGCTCTGCTTTCCCGCAGGCTGACGCTCGGAGCGGGTGTAGTCCTCTGCACAAATCGTGATCACGTTTTTCCCTGCCTTCATCGCGTCGGTTGCGTCAAAGGCAAAGGAGATATAGCCGCCTCTGTGGTTTCCCACGTGGGCTCCGTTCACCCACACGTCGGTTTCATAATCGCAGGCTCCGATATGCAGAATGACCCGTCTTCCGTTTTCCAGCCAAGAAGCGTCAAGGTCGATCTCTTTTCTGTACCAAACGCAGTCGCAGAAATCGGTATAGCCGATTCCCGACAGCCTACTTTCCATACAAAAGGGGACGGTAATGGTTTCGGGCAGAGAATCCGCCTCGTAAAGCCTTCTTGCCTTTCCGCTGACCGAATGATCGCGGGCAAACTGCCATTCTCCGTTCAGGTTCATCCAAACGCTTCGCTCAAACTGCGGGTCGGGATGCTCCGGGCGGGGGATCGTGTTTTTGATGGGATGACGCATGATAGAACACCTCTCTTTTATAATGATAAGGGGCGGTAGGATATGGATATATTATATACGATGAAGAAAAATTAGTCAAGTGTCATTTGTTGCTTTTTTGAGCGATACGGGCATATTTCGTACAATAATTAAAAAAAACAACAGAATATATTGTCAAAAATCGTTGACAAAAAAGACAAAAAATGTTATAATGTAGAAAAGAAAACAAGAGAGTATTTGTATAATCCATATAACGAAAAACAAAAGAAAAGGAAGAGACTATGAAAAAATACGACATATCTAATTTGATCGTTTCCCGCATCGTGGATATTTACAGCTACACCCTTCCCGAGGACCATGAGGCAAGGGGAATCTGCTCTCACGACGCGCTCATCGTGAAGGCGAAGGGCGAATCGGTATATACCGTGGGGGGACAGAAACTTTTGGCGGATGCCAATCATCTGGTCTTTCTTCCCAAGGGAACCGAATATTCGCTTTCCGTGGAGGACGAGGGTCCCTGTACCGTCATTGAGTTTGATTCGGCTGAGGATGGCACCGCTGTCCCTTCCTCCTTCTTTACGGGCGGAGACGGCGATCTTTTGGCTACCGTGAAGAATATCCTTCACTATTGGAATCTCCGCGGTCCCGCCTACCATTCCAAGTGCTTGTCCGAAATCTACAGCTTGGTGACGCAGATCGCCACCATTCAGTCCTACGCCTATTCCTTGGCGGGAAAATACCGCCTCATTCACCGCTCGGTGAAATATATCGAGAGCCACTACCATCGGCAGGATCTCTATACGCCCATGCTTGCCAAGCTATCGGGAATGGGCGAGACCTACTACCGCAGTATCTTTCAGTCTGTATTCGGCGTGCCCCCTACCCGCTATATTCAGCAGTATCGCGTGGAAAAGGCAAAGACCCTCCTCGTCAATTCCGCAGGCTCGGTGGAGGAGATCGCTCTTGCCGTCGGCTTTGCCAATGCCTCCTATTTCTGCAAGGTCTTTAAGGCAACTGCGGGCATGACCCCCTCCGAGTTCGCTCAGCACGCAAGAAAGTTTGGTTGAGAACGCGAGGGGATGCGATTTATGCCGCTTTTGAAAAAGCGGCGCAAAACTTTTATTACAAATTTGGCTTAGGGGGACACACCTTCCTATTGCTTGTATTAGCTTAAATTTTATACTTTCTTTCTAATGAAAAGATCC
>JAZOQX010000058.1:0-2004 GCA_045656325.1 Eubacteriales bacterium | reverse complement strand
AATAAGTTTCGGTACAATATCGTGCTTCCGGGCAATGCGGGCAAGGCGGACGAGGAGATTGCCGCGCGTCTGACGAATCAGATTGAGAACTATACGGGAGCATTGGCGGAAACGATTTACGCAACCAAGACGAATTATCGCGAGAGTACGTACAGTATTCTGATCGGTGACGTGGGATATCCCGAGTGCGAGCAGGCGTATATGGGACTTGGACAAAGCGAATACGCCGTACGCGTGGTAGGCAACAAGATCGTTTTGGCGGGTCATTTTTCCATGACGCGGGAATATGCCTGCGAGCTTTTGATCCGAAAGGTGATAGATGCCATAGATCCCGTGAACAATAAGGATCTGAAGCTGTACGTGACGGATAACTGGAGGGGAGAAGAAGACCGCGTCTTCTTGGATTTCCCCGAATTTTCCGACGGTACGGAGGAAATGTTCATTGATAACGAGAACAAGACCCTGATGCTTGCCTATTCGAGGGTGAAAAAGGATAAATTTAACGCCTACTGTCAGAAGATGACAGAAAACGGATACACCCTGTGGCAGGAAAACGAGATCGGAGACAATCTCTTCCGTACCTATCGCGACGGACAGAAGGAGATCGCTCTGTCCTTTTATCCGTATCTTTCGGGCGGAACCCTGCATTTCTTTGTCGACGAGCATAAGGAAACCGCGATGATCCCCGATGCCGATCTGAGCTATGAAAAGGTGACCGAGGCGACCCTTCACGTCATGTCCTTGGACTATACCCACAGAACCATTTACGACGGTCACGGAATGAATTACGTGATTACGCTGGAGGACGGTCGATATATCGTCATGGACGGCGGCTACAACGCGGGAAGCGGAAGTAAGGACGACGAAAGAATTTATAACTATTTGGTGGAGCATAACCAGAGAGAGGACGGAAGGGTAGTCATTGCCGCATGGTTTATGTCTCACCCCCACGGAGACCACTGCGGGGCCTTTGAAAGCTTTGTGCCGAAATATCACGATAAGGTAACACTGGAATACTTCATTGCCAATCCCTATTCCGATGAGATGTGCAACAGCGGAGGCTGGTATACGCAAACGCTTCCCCGATTGTTAGAGTATATGAACGCGAAGCTCATCAAGCCTCATACGGGACAGATCATTACCTTCTGCAATACCGAGCTTGAGGTTATGTATACCCACGAGAATCTGTATCCCGACCCGATTCACGATTCCAACAATACCTCTACCGTGATCCGCCTGCGCCAGAACGGGCATACCGTTCTGTTCACGGGAGACGCGTCGGTTCCCGCGTGCGATATGATGGTGAAGCTCTACGGGGACGAATTGAAGAGCGATATGTTTCAGGTCAATCACCATGGCTGCAGCGGCGGTACGTGGGAGTTTTACGACACGGTGACGAGGGAGGATTCTTACGTGCTCTGGACCTGCGCCAAGGAGACCTTCTATTACAGAACCCTTGGTTATCGGGTAGAGGATAAGACGGTTGCCGCCGACGATATTCTTAGGCCAAACCGTGATTTGGCTCTGAAGGTGGGCTTTGAAAATTGCTTCTACGCCGACGGCGTGGTGGAGCAGATCACCTTCCCCCTGAACGGGGAGATCACGTTCGTGGGAGAAAGAGATTATACCAAGGATCCCACAACACAGCCGATGCCTTAAGATCAAAGGGACTCGTGAAAACGGGTCCCTTTTTGAAAAAAGAGGGCATATGCTATCATTTGCATGGTGTTTTCGTATGATCCGAGCAAAGGAGAAGGTATGAAAAAAGTGATCAGGTACATTTTACTTTTACTGACAGTTTTACTGATTCTCAGCAGTGTGATTTCGTGTAACAAAGGGGAGGAACCCTTGAGTGGGGATCCGTCCGACACCTCGAACGGAGGAGATACCTCCGACACCGACGAAGGAGAGGGAAGCGAGCAGGTCTATCGCTACGCCCTTGCCGAATTTTCGGTGGTTCGTCCGAGATCGACCAATACGGCGGTCAATGACGCGGTATCGCGG
>JAZOQX010000057.1:0-3928 GCA_045656325.1 Eubacteriales bacterium | reverse complement strand
GCCCGCTTGGCCTCCGACTTGGGAAGCCGATCGGTGTCGGGCAGAGGGATATGCCTGCAACGTGATCCGACTTTGATTGCAAATTTACCAAAATGAAAGGCTTCATTTTTGTGGGATTTGTATCATGAAATTTTTGTCGATTTGTGGTATAATAAGTATGTAGGACGAGAGCGATGGCTCTTTTTGACAACGATTCGTGCAAGGATGGTGTGATATGTTCAACAAGGGAGATACCGTAAGCTACCGTTCGGAGGGAGTCTGTAAAATTTCCGACATCCGAAACGAAAATTTTAGCGGTGGCAATGGAGATACGGCATATTATATTTTGTCTCCGCTCAACGACCCAAGATCCACGCTGTTTATACCGGTAGACAACGAGCGGCTGACCGCCATGATGCGTCCGCTTTTGTCGGCGGAGGAAATTGTCGCGCTTTGTGAGGAGCTTCGCCATGAGCGTATGCCGTGGGTGGAGGAAAACCGAGCCCGCAGCGCGGCGTTTCGGGAGATCCTGTCCGAGGGAGACAGAAGAAAGCTGATTATTCTGTTGAATACCATCACGGAACGCTTGGAAGTGCAAAAGGCAGATGGGAAGCGCCCCCTTGGGACGGATCTGAATGCGGCGATCCGCGCCGTGAATTTGTTGTACGAGGAATTTTCCGTTACCACCGATCTTTCCTCCGAGGAGGAGATCTTAAGACTGATTCGGGGCGAACGGAAGCTCTGTGCCAAGTGAATTTCAAAGCAGAGAACGCGTCGCGTTCTCTGCTTTTGCTTATATTGACATTTTTGTGCCATTTTCTTTAATTTTTGTGCCATTTTCGGTGAAAAAAAACGAAAGGGATTGATACAATGATGAAAAACCTTTATAATTGGCTTGAGATAGAATCAAAAACGAAAAACCGATTTTTGAAAGGATGGAAACATGAACAGCAAAAATACGATTTGGATCGATGCGTTGGACTTTGACCAAAAGGGCGGCTGGAAGGAGGATACGCAGTACGTTCACTTGATGGGAAGCGGCTATCTGATCGCTGCAGACGAGCCGGGCGTTCCCGTAGAGGATGCTACGGTAAGGATCAAGGTCGATCAATGCGGCGTGTACCGTATTTGGGTACGGGACCGCAACTGGTTGCGGCCTCATGCTCCGGGACAGTTTGTCGTTCTCGTGGACGGAAAAAAGACCGATCATATTCTTGGCAAGCTTCCCTCCGATAAATGGCTGTGGGAGATCGCGGGAGACGTGGAGCTGGAGGCGGGGGAGCATACCCTGTCCCTTCACGATCTGACGGGATATTTCGGCCGTTGCGCGTCGATTGTGCTGACCACCGATATGGATTATCTGCCCTCCCGTGAAATCGACCGCATTCACGCGGATCGCGCGCGCATCAAGGGAATGAGCAACGAGGTAGCCGAAGGGGGCGGCTTTGATCTGATCGTAGTCGGCGGAGGACCCGGAGGATGCCCCGCGGCAATCGCGGCGGCCCGCAAGGGAGTCAAGGTGCTATTGATACAGGATCGCTCGGTGTTGGGCGGAAACGGAAGCTCGGAGGTAGGAATCACCTTTGACGGTGCCACCACGGCCCACCTTAATGCCAGAGAGAGCGGAATCGCGGAGGAGATCCGCCGCTTGCGTGACCGAGATCCCGTGGATTTTGGAGATTGGGAACGGGCGATTACCAAGCTGGTAACGGCTGAACCCAATATTACCGTACTGTACGACAATCACGTGTACGGAACCGATATGTCGTCTGCCTCGGTGATTCAGGCAGTATACACCATGAATATCCGTACGCTGGAGAAAACGCGTTTCACCGCAAAGTTCTTTATGGACTGTACGGGAGACGCTTGGCTCGGATATTACGCGGGAGCCAAGATGCGCTTCGGAAGAGAGGCGGCTTGGCAGCATCACGAGGGAATCGCTCCAGAGGCAGCGGATACGCAGACCATGAGCGGCTGTATCAAATCGGGCAACCGTCCCTTCTTCTTCAAGACCGAGGAGCCCGTGGAATATCATGCTCCCGAATGGGTACCGCCCCTTCCCAAGACCGACGAGGAGTTCGGAAGATCGATCACGGGCAACGGCGCTCAGCTCATGTGGTGGCTGGAAACTCCCAACGTATACGACGATATGTGGGACGGTGAGGAAACGAGAGACGCTCTCTTTATGGTCGTTCTCGGATATTACGATCACATCAAGAACCATTGGTCGGGCAAGGCGCGCGCGCAGAACTACCGCTTGCGCTTCGTCAGCGTCTATAACGGTCGCCGCGAGTCTCGCAGATTGATAGGAGACTACGTGATGACACAGGACGACGCGACCTCGGGACGCCGTTTCGAGGATGCCATCTCCTATTCGGGCTGGGCGGTGGATCTGCACCATCCCGAGGGAATCTATTCGGGCAAGAAGGGACCCCTTTATGCCGCAGTGAAGGTTCCTATGCCCACGATCCCCTACCGTTGTCTCTATTCCGCGAATATCGATAACCTCTTTTTTGCGGGTCGAAACGTCAGCGTGACTCACGTGGCGCTGGGTACGGTCCGTGTGCAAAATACCATCGCAACCATGGGACAGGCTGCGGGTACCGCCGCCGCCATGTGCGTTCGCCTTGGCGAAAGCCCCAGAGGAATCTATCAGCGCCATATCAAGGCGCTTCAGCAGGAGCTTCTCCGTGATGATATGTTTATTCCGGATATTGTGAACGAGGACGAGGGCGATCCCTGCCGTACGGCAAGCGTAAGCGCCTCCTCGGTGTCCGAGACGGAGATCTTCGCCGCGAGACACGGTACGGTCAGCTCCCCCATGCCATTGGACGTGGCTCGTGTGGGAACCACGAGCTTCAACAAGAATACCCACGGAGACATTGGGGAGGTATGGGTATGGCTTCGCTCCGAGAATACCGAGCCAACGACCATACAGGTCGCAGGCCGTATCAAGGGAGATATTGATGCCTTTACACCCGATGCCGAGCCCTGCACAGCCGAGGCGGTGGTGCCTCCCATGCATGAGGGCTGGATGAAGATCGATATCCATATTCCCGTTGAACCCGACGAAAGACATCCCAGCGGCAAGCTTGATTTCTGGATCGAGGCGGCAAAGGGCATCAGTTGGGGATACATGACCAATCTTTCCTTCTACAACATTTGCGGAATGAGAGGAGAAAGCGGAGAATGGAAGAGATGGTCGGGCGCCAATCATATGCTCCTTGTGTTCGAGCCAAAGGATCAGAAGGCAAATTGCGCTTGCGAAAACGTCATCAACGGAATTTCCCGTATTCGCACCCCCGAAACCTACGCATGGGTATCGGATCCCAAGGAAGCGCTTCCTCAGTGGATCTGTCTGGATCTGAAGGAGCCTGCCGAGATTAATTCGGTCAGCGTGGTGTTTGATACTGACTTGACCAATCCGGGTACCTGCTGGGGAATCAAGATCCCCAACGTGCCGCTTTGTGTCAAGGATTACGAGATAGAGGCTTATGCGGACGGTGAATGGAAAAAGGTTGCCAAGGAAGAAGGCAACTTCATGAGAAAACGGATTCATACCTTCGAGACTCTGAGGGCTGAAAAGATTCGTGTGAACGTGCTTGCGACCTGGGGGACTCCCAGCGCAAGAATCTTGGAGATTCGCGCGGCACTGAACAAGTAAAAAGCATAAAAAGACGAAGAGCATATCGCTCTTCGTCTTTTTCCTTTAAAACTCAATTGGATCCGAACAGGATCCCTCATCGTCGGTAAATACAACACGGGTTGTCGTTCCCTTGAGTGTAATGGCTGCGCCCGTGAAATGGGACGGCGCATCCTTTTTCTTATAGGGCTTGGATCCGATCACGGCAGGGCAGGGCTGACCGAGGTGATCTCTCTCCCCGTGGGGGAACCATACCTCGGTGATGTGAAGATGACCGTGAAGCGCCAGATCGGGCTTGATCTCCTC
>JAZOQX010000056.1:0-2012 GCA_045656325.1 Eubacteriales bacterium | reverse complement strand
GCCAAAGGAGATCTCGGCGATCTCCTCCTATACTCACGCCGTGATCTTTGACAAAGAGCCGATTCTGATCGGCGAGCGGATCAATCCCACGGGTAAAAAACGCTTTAAGGAGGCACTTCGTGAGGGGGATATGGACTATATTCTCCGAGAAGCCCTTGCCGAGGAGGAGAAGGGGGTTCACGTGTTGGACGTGAACGTGGGCTTGCCTGAGATCGACGAGGTGGCGATGCTTCGCTCCGCGGTGACCGAATTACAGGCGGTGACGGCGCTTCCTCTGCAGATCGATACCTCCGATCCGATCGCCATGGAGGCGGCGCTCCGCCGCTACAACGGTAAGGCGCTGATCAATTCGGTCAGCGGCAAGGAGGAAAGTCTTTCGGCTCTTCTTCCCTTGGCAAAAAAATACGGCGGAATGATCGTGGCTCTGACCTTGGACGAGTCGGGAATCCCCGCCCGTGCCGAGGATCGGGTCGCCATTGCCCGCCGCATTCTCTCGGAGGGTGAGCGGTACGGCTTTACGAAAAAGGATTTTCTGTTTGATCCCTTGGCGCTGACGGTGAGCGCCGACAAGGATGCCGCCCGCGAGACGCTTCGGGCGGTCAGAATGCTTCACGATATGGGCTGTCACACCTCCTTGGGAGTTTCCAACGTGTCCTTTGGGCTTCCTCAAAGAGATCTTGTGAACGGAAGCTTCTTTACGCTTGCCTTGGGCGAGGGACTTTCGGCGGCGATCATGAATCCTCATTCGGTTGAGATGCGTAAGGCATATTACACCTATCGAGCCTTGGCGGGATTGGACGAAAACTGCGCCGATTTTATTGCCCACGCGGTCGAGCTTCAAGGTGAGGCGCCGACAACGGGCGCGTCGGCTGCGGCTATTTCCTCCAAGCGGGATTATGCCAGCGAGCTTCAGCGCGCGATCTGTCAGGGAAGACGGGAGAGCGCGCAATCTCTGACCCGCTCCCTGATCAAGGAGCAGCCTCCCCTTACGTTGGTGGAGGAGGAGATCATTCCCGCCCTGAATACGGTGGGGATTGGCTTTGAGCAGGGGAGGGTATATCTTCCTCAGCTTCTCATGAGTGCCGAGGCGGCATCCTCCGCCTTTGAGGTGATTCAGGAGGCGCTTCCCGCAGAATCGAGAGGCGACCGTCCCCGAATCGTGTTGGCAACGGTGAAGGGAGACATTCACGACATTGGGAAGAATATCGTCAAGCTTCTTCTTGAAAACTACGGCTTTTCGGTTACAGATCTTGGCAGAGACGTTTCTCCCGAGACGGTGGTTGCCGAGACGCTGCGGCTTCATGCGCCTCTGGTGGGACTCAGCGCCCTGATGACCACCACGGTGCCTGCCATGGAGGAGACGGTGCGTCTGCTTCATGAGCGCGCTCCCTTTTGCCGAGTGATGGTAGGAGGCGCGGTTTTGACCGAGGAATACGCAAGCGCCATCGGTGCCGACGGCTATGCCAAGGACGCCATGGGCGCGGTACGTCTCTGCGAGCAGTGGATTGCCGATGAAAGTAGCAAAACCAACAAAAGCATTGTGTAAAAATTAACGATTTTTTCAAAAAAAAGGGAATAAAATCGTGAGAGTTTACAAAAATAAGAAAATTTTGCCAAAACCCTTGTATATTGAAGAAAAATGAGTTACAATATATAATTGAGGTATCACGGGTCCGTGAACCGAACTATGAAAAAATTTTTTATATAATGGAGGATTTTTACCATGTCCGTAAAAGTTGCGATCAATGGCTTTGGCCGTATCGGCCGTCTGGCGTTCAGACAGATGTTTGGCGCTGAGGGATACGAGGTTGTTGCTATCAACGATCTGACCGCTCCCGCAATGCTCGCTCACCTGCTTAAGTACGATACCGCTCAGGGCAAGTATGCTCTGGCTGATACCGTTTCTGCCGGCGAGGACAGCATCACCGTTGATGGAAAGACCATCAAGATCTACTCTGAGAAGGACGCTGCAAACTGCCCTTGGGGTGAGCTTGGCGTTGACGTTGTTCTCG
>JAZOQX010000055.1:0-5099 GCA_045656325.1 Eubacteriales bacterium | reverse complement strand
GTACGCACAGTAATGTGTTTAGCTGACCGATACTAATAGACCGAGGGCTTGAACTTTCCAAGTTCAGCATACGTACAAATTTCTTGAGTTTCGCTTTCTTCCTCTTTTTAATCCTTTGTTCGGTTTTTTGTGGACATATCTAAATGAAGGAACAGTGTATGCTGTTCTTTTTTTGCGGAAAACGAAAGCTTATGGGAGGTCAAAAGCCTCCTTTTTCTCTTTGCTTGAAAAATGGATTTGGATTGAAAAAACATGATATAATGAAGAAGAACGAGGAAACGACTGAGATCTCAACAAAGGAGAAGAACATGACAAATTATAAAATCATTGCAAGCGACTTGGACGGAACGCTGTTGAACGGCAGGCTTCAGGTCAGCGAAGAAAATTGGAACGCAATCCGCCGGATGAGTGAGATGGGGATATTGGTCGTCCCGTCCTCAGGGCGAACGCTCTATGAGATCCCCAAAGAAATTTTGGAAAGCCCGCTGATGCGGTATATCATTCACTCTGACGGAGCGGCAATTTACGATAAGGAGACGGGGGAATCCATACGCTTTGCCTTATCCCGTGAAAAATCCGCGAAATTGATGGAGATTGTTTCGGAATATGACGTAGACGTGAGTGTGCGAAACGGGGGACATTCCTATACGGATGCCAAAAAGCATACGGAGGAATATCATTACGCGCACCGTATGGACAAGACGTGGGTGGATTTTTCCTTTGAATTTCATGAGACGGTGGAGGAATTCGAGGAGTTTTGCCGTACCATTGACGGAATTGACATGGCGTGCGTATTTTTCCGTGACTCTGCGGAGCAAGAGGAATGCTGCGGGCGTGTAGCGAAGATGAATGGGGTTGCGATCTGCTCCTCCGATCCTGCCAATTTGGAATTTCATGACGTAAGAGCGGGAAAGGGAAACGCGCTTTTGTGTTTGGCGGAGCGGTTGGGGATCGATCCCGCCGACACCGTTGCCGTGGGCGATAGCCCCAATGATCTGGATATGATTCAAAAGGCGGCTCTGGGGCTTGCCGTTGAAAACGCCTGCGAGGAGCTGAGATCGGCTACCGACGAGATCGTTTGCTCCAACGAGGAACACGTGATGGACTATATTCTGAACAAATATTTTCTATAAAGGCGGAAGGGGGATTCTGCCACTGAAAAAGAAAAGGCTTCTGTTTTCACAGAAGCCTTTTGTGTTTTTTTAATTAGTCGTTGGTGTAGTTATCAAAGTACCCCTGAATATACACCACGGGAGTACCCTTGTCGCCCGAGCCGGAGGTCAGGTCGCAGAGCGAGCCGATGAGGTCGGTCAGACGGCGGGGAGTGGTCCCCTCGGATGCCATCTTGCCAAACAGGTCGGAATCCTTCTGGGTGATCTTTTCATTGATCGCCGCCTTCAGCTCGTCGCCCGAAAGATCGGCAAAGTCGTTGTCAGCCAAATATTTCAGCTTCAGCTCGTTGGGCGTTCCCTCTAAGCCGTCGGTGTATGCGGGGGAAACTACGGGGTCAGCCAGCTCCCAGATCTTTCCGACGGGATCCTTAAAGGCACCGTCGCCGTATACCATGACCTCAACCTTTTTGCCCGTTGCGTCGTATACCTTCTTCTGAATATCAAAAACCAAGGATACGCAGTCTCTGGGGAAAAGCTTGACGGTGTCCTCGGTTGCCTTGTTGGAGCCGAGAAGACCATAGCTTTCGTTGTAACCACTTCCGTTTACGGGAGCGCTCAGAATTTCGTCCATGCCGTATACGATCTCAGCGCCCGCCGCCTTGAGAAGTCTCTTGGTTCTCTGACGGGTGTGAATGTCGCAGTTCAACACGTTTTTGGTATAATTGAGGATCGCTCTGGGGTCGTTGGCGAAGATGATCTCCGCCTCGGCGCCGCTTTCGCGAATGAGCGACTCGTAATATTCCACGTAGTCCACGCCCGTGAAGGTGTGCTTCTTATAGCCGAACAGCTCACGGTAGGTCTTGGTGTCCAGCACATCCTTAAAGGGGTCAACGTTCTTTTCGTCCAGATCGTCCAGACTGATCAGGTGGTTACCTACCTCGTCGGAGGGGTAGGACAGCATGACGATGACCTTCTTCGCTCCCTTTGCGATGCCGCGCAGGCAGATAGCAAAGCGGTTGCGGCTCAAAATGGGGAAGATAACGCCTACGGTCTCTCCACCGAATTTCTGACGGACGTCAGCGGCAATATCGTCAACGGTGGCGTAGTTGCCTTGCGCGCGCGCAACGATCGATTCGGTCATTGCGATAATATCTCTGTCACGAATTTCATAGCCCTCGTCCTTGGCAGCCTCCAAAATGGAGTCGGTGACGATGCTGACCAGATCGTCTCCTGTACGGATAATGGGTGTGCGGATGCCACGGGAAATGGTACCAACCATGCGGCTCATAATGAATTCTCCTTGTGTTTTTCATCATAGATTTTTTACTTATATAGTATACCACATTTTTTTTCGATTGTAAAGATAATTTTTTAACACATTTCAAAAAAATATGAAATTTTTTCTTGGTGAAAATTCAAGGATCTTCTTGCATATGGAAAAAGGATGTGCTATAATATAGGAAATATTGCTTGAAATCAAGGGAGGCTCATCATGTCTGATTATAAAATCGAAACGAAATGCGTGCAGGGCGGGTACACACCGGGAAACGGTGAACCCAGACAGATTCCGATCATCCAAAGCACGACCTTTAAATATGCGTCCAGCGCGGATATGGGCAAGCTGTTTGACTTAGAGGCAAGCGGTTATTTCTATACCCGTTTGCAGAATCCCACCAACGATAGCGTGGCGGCAAAGATCTGCGACATGGAGGGCGGAACGGCGGCAATGCTGACCTCCTCGGGTCAGGCGGCAAACTTCTTTGCCATCTTCAATATCGCGTCCTGCGGCGACCACGTGGTGGCATCCTCTACCATTTACGGTGGAACCTTTAATCTCTTTTCGGTGACGCTCAAGAGAATGGGAATCGACTTTACCTTCGTTTCTCCCGACTGCTCCGACGAGGAACTGGCGGCGGCATTCCGCGAGAATACCAAGGCGGTGTTCGGAGAAACTATTGCCAATCCTGCGCTGACCGTGCTTGATATCGAGCGCTTTGCCAAGGCGGCACACGATCACGGCGTTCCGCTGATCATCGACAACACCTTCGCGACTCCCGTCAACTGCCGCCCCTTTGAATGGGGCGCGGATATCGTGACCCACTCCACCACCAAGTATATGGACGGACACGGCGCGGCGGTGGGCGGCTGTATCGTGGATTCGGGTAAATTTGACTGGACTAAGTATCCCGAAAAGTTTGCGGGTCTTTGCACTCCCGACGAAAGTTACCACGGCGTGACCTACACCGAGCGCTTCGGGCTGGAGGGGGCGTTTATTACCAAGGCAACGGCGCAGCTCATGCGCGATTTCGGTGCCATTCAAGCACCCCAAAACGCGTTTCTTCTGAATCTTGGCTTGGAGAGTCTCCACGTCAGAATGGCAAGACATTGTGAAAACGGACTTGCCGTGGCGAAATTCCTGAAGAATGACGACCGCATTGCTTGGGTCACTTACCCCGGCCTTGAGGGCGATAAGTATTACGAGCTGGCGCAGAAATATATGCCTAAGGGAACCTGCGGCGTAGTTAGCTTCGGCGTGAAGGGCGGACGCGAGATGGCAGAGAAATTCATGGGCAATTTGAAGATTGCCGCCATCGAGACGCACGTTGCCGACGCGAGAACCTGTTGCCTGCATCCCGCAAGCGCTACCCACAGACAGATGAACGAGGAGGAGCTGGTGGCTGCGGGTATCTCGGGAGATCTGGTTCGTCTTTCCTGCGGAATCGAAAACGTGGAGGATCTGATCGCGGATCTTAAGCAGGCGCTGGATGCGTTGAACTAAAAATGAAGAGGAGGGAACGGTATGCCCATTAAGATACCGAATCTGTTGCCTGCCACGCAGGTGCTGCTGAATGAAAATATTTTCGTGATGACCGAGACTCGCGCCATGACGCAGGATATTCGTCCCTTGAAGATCCTGATGCTCAACCTGATGCCGCAGAAGATCGTCACCGAGACTCAGATTGCCCGCTTGATCGGAAATACCCCCCTGCAGGTGGAGCTGGAGCTTTTGCAAACGGCGACCCATAAATCCACCCATACCTCTGCCGAGCATATGCTGGCGTTCTATAAGACCTTTGACGAGGTGAGGAACAATAAGTACGACGGTATGATTATTACGGGCGCTCCCGTGGAGCAGATGGAGTTTGAGGAGGTGGACTACTGGGAGGAGCTTTGCGAGATCATGGAGTGGAGCAAGACCCACGTGACCAGTACCTTCCACATTTGCTGGGGCGCGCAGGCGGGACTTTACTACCATTACGGCGTAAAAAAATACCCCTTGGAAAAGAAAATGTTCGGCGTATTCGAGCATACGTTGGATCATAAGCGGTCCATTCTCTTCCGCGGCTTTGACGACACCTTCGTGGTGCCTCATTCCCGTCATACCGAGTGCCGCCGCGAGGATATCGAGGCAGTGCCCGAATTGAAGATCCTTTGTTCCTCCGAGGAGGCGGGCGTGTTTGTCTGCGCCACCGATAAGGGAAGGCAGATCTTCGTTACGGGTCATTCCGAATATGACGCGGATACCCTCAAAAACGAGTATTTCCGCGATAAAAACGCAGGACTCCCCATCGAGGTCCCGAAAAATTATTTCCCGGGTGATGACGATACCAAGGAGCCTATCGTTCGCTGGAGGAGCTGCGCTAACCTTTTGTATTCCAACTGGCTTAACTATTTCGTCTATCAGTCTACTCCCTATAACATTGAGGAGATTGAGTGATAAAGGACGCGAGGACGCGGGGGTGCGGTTTATGCCGCTTTTGAAAAAGCGGCGCAAAACTTTTATTACAATTTATGGTTTGGGGGACACACCTTCCTTTTCCTTGTGTTAGGCTATAGTTTATACTTTCTTTCTAAGGAAAAAATCCGCGGACGGCTGCTGCGCCACCGCGGATTTTCATTTTTTAAAACGGACCGTCGAGGACGTCGGTCCCTACAATGGTATGATTGATTTATTCCGTCCTACACAATATTATTTTCGTAGGGGGC
>JAZOQX010000054.1:0-24749 GCA_045656325.1 Eubacteriales bacterium | reverse complement strand
TTACTTCAGAGAAGGAAGAATCTTTTCCACGTCAGCATGAGGACGAGGAATTACGTGAACAGCCACGATCTCGCCAAGACGAGCTGCGGCGGTGCTTCCTGCCTCGGTAGCAGCCTTAACGGCTCCCACGTCGCCTCTTACCATGACGGATACCAGTTCGGATCCGATCTTCTCGGTTCCGATCAGCTCTACGTTTGCTGCCTTGACCATTGCGTCAGCCGCCTCGATCGCTGCAACCAAGCCTCTGGTTTCTACCATTCCAAGTGCTTCCAGTGCCATTTCTATTTACCTCCTAAAAATAATTTACAATCAGTTCAGAGTGGGAAGAATCTTCTCAACGTCTGCGTGGGGACGGGGAATCACATGTACGGCTACGATCTCGCCAAGAGCGGATGCCGCTGCCTGACCTGCCTCGGTTGCTGCCTTAACGGCTCCAACGTCGCCTCTTACCATAACGGATACCAGTCCGGATCCGATCTTCTCGGTTCCGATCAGCTCTACGTTTGCTGCCTTCACCATTGCGTCTGCTGCCTCGATTGCAGCTACCAGTCCGCGGGTTTCTACCATTCCAAGTGCCAAAAGTGCCATTTTTGTTACCTCCAAATTTTATTTTTGTTTATTTTTTACTGTTTTTGCCCTTTGGGCGTTGTTGTTCTTACGCTCTTCTTGGGAGCAGGTTCCGAAGCCTCGGGGGCTTCCTTCTTCGCTGCTTTTTTCTTTGCTTCCTCAGCCTTCTTCAGACGAGATGCCGAAAGCTCAGCCAAGCGAAGCGTTTCGGGATGAGGGTTGGCGATGACCGCGCTTGCCACAGGCTTTTTGATACAGCCCGCGCAGGCATTCTCCACCGCTGCCTGTACGGCGGACACCGTTCCCGTGACGATCAGCGTCACGAGACGTCCGCCAAGCTTTCTCTCCCAGCTTACGAGAGAGACGTCCGCGCTCTTACACATAATGTCCAGCGCGTCCACGGCGGCGACCACACCGCTTACCTCAACGAATCCAAGTGATTTCATATTACCTCCGCTTCGATTCGGGGGACGTTTCGCGTCCCGCTCAGTTCAGAGAAGGAAGAATCTTCTCAACGTCTGCGTGAGGTCTGGGGATCACGTGAACCGCTACGATCTCGCCAAGACGAGAGGCGGCAGCCTGACCTGCCTCGGTTGCCGCCTTCACGGCTCCCACGTCTCCTCTTACCATGACCGATACGAGTCCCGATCCGATCTTCTCGGTTCCGATCAGAACGACCTCTGCTGCCTTTACCATTGCGTCAGCCGCCTCAATCGCAGCCACAAGACCTCTGGTTTCTACCATTCCAAGTGCTTCCATAGCCATTTTCTTTCCTTTCCAAGACCTTTTTCCGTCTTGCTATCCATATTTTTTATTTCTTATCAAACGCGTTGAGCTTGAGCATCTTTTCGGTGGACGGCTCGGTATTCGCAATAATATGCGAGCTGACCACGCCGCTGACACCCTCTGCCGCTCTTGCCGCCGCCTCGACTGCCGCCTTGACGTCCTCCACCGTTCCGCGGAACTTGATCGCCACGATCAACGGTACGGGAAGCGCGTCAGCGTTGCCCGGCTTATTTTTGTCCAAGGTTTCGACCGTTACGTTTGCCGCCTTACAGCCCGCGTCCACGGCTACGAATGCCGCCGCCAGTCCGAAAACCTCGATAATACCTGTTGCTTTTGCCATGCTGCTCACCTTACGCCCTTATCACTTATTGACGATGGCGATCTTCAAGCCTTCCATTTTCAGGTTGGTGATGAGCGCCTCGTTGATCTCCTCCAAGGGATACTTGTGGGTGATCAGCTTCTCCAAAGGAAGTCCGATGCCCTTGGCTCTCTTGAGGAAATCAAAGGTGGTTGCGTAGTCGCGCAGGGTGTATACCCAGGAGCCAACCGTGGTGATCTCCTTGGCGCAGATATCAAAGTGGGGGTTGATGGTGGCGTCGCCGCCGTTGATGAAGAAGCCAAGCTCGCAAAGTCCGCCGCCGTTGCGGATGAACTTATAGATATTGGCGTGGGCTACGGGAGAACCCGTGCACTGGAACGCGAAATCGGCAAGATATCCGCCGAAGGCGTTCTGAACCGCGCCCGTCAGAGCTTCGATTCCCTTATGATCCTTGAAATTCACCGTCTGGGACGCGCCCATCATCTTGGCAAATTCCAGTCTCTTCTCTTCTCCGTCCACAGCCACGAGATTTTCAATTCCCATGGTGCGAAGCACGGCGATACAGATCAATCCGATGGGACCGCAGCCCTGTACCACCACGCGGGAGTTGAAGCGAAGAATTCCCGTGGTCTTCGCGCGCTCTACGGCGTGGATCAGCACGGCGCAGGGCTCAATGAGGATTCGGCTGTCCAGATCCAAGTCGCTTACGTTAAAGATCGTGGAGCCGCCTCTGACCAGAATGTAGTCCGCAAACCAGCCGTTGAGGTGCTTGTCGTCGTCGGGCAGAAGTCCGTATACGTCAGCTCCTCCTACGTTCTGCTTGTTGAGGTCATACATGGTAATATCGGGATTATCCTTGAAGATCATGCAGGTAACCACCTTATCGCCTACGCCCAAGGGCTTGCCCGCGCTGTCCTTCTTTACGTTCTTACCAACCTTAACGACCTCGCCCGTTCCCTCGTGTCCCAGAACAACGGGGATCAGAGAGAAGGGGTCTCTCTTAAATTCGTGCGCGTCGGTTCCGCACACGCCGCATCCCTCGACCTTGACCAGTACGTCGTCGTCACCGATCTCGGGGATGGGATATTCCTGAAGCTCGAAGCGTTCCTTCTCGGTCAGCATTGCCACGCGGCTGGTGGCGGGAATTGCTCCGCCTGCCTTAGGGGCGGGAGCGGCGGATCCCATGCTCTCGAGAACCTGTCGAACGATCTTCTCGATATCCGCAGATTTCATATCCATCTCTTGTGTCCTTCCTTTTTGGATTTGTTATTGCATCTCGTTTTCAAAAAACCTTCTGCCGTATGCGGAAAGCGCCGCATCCTCTTCCTCGCTGCCACCGCTGACTCCCAGTCCGCCGACGATCTCTCCCCTTTCGTTACGAAGGGGATCGCCGCCGCCGAAGATCACAATCTTACCGCCGTTGGTAAACTGGATCCCGTAAAGGGACGCGCCCGGCTGAGCCAAGGGCTTGAGGGTCATGGTGGACATTTTCAGCGCCACCACGGTGTACGCCTTATTCACCGCTACGTCGTAGCTGGCGATATACGCGTCATCCATGGATTTCATGATCTTGGGGTGTCCGCTTTGGTCCGACACGCAGACCACCGCCTTCACGCCCATGCGCTTCGCCTCCGCCATCACCGCGTCGCAAAGGATCTCGGCTCTTTGAAGATTTACGGTTTTTCCGCACCGTTCGCCCGATCGGACAGCAGAAATTGTTTTTTGAACGATTTCTCTGATTTCCGATTCGTTCATAGTCAAGAATTACTTGCCGAGCTGCTCAAGAACCAGCTTGGTCACCATAGCAATGGTATCTGCGTCAGCCTTGTGACCGCCGCACTTACCACCGCAGCCGTGGCAGCTGGGCTTGCCCTCTTTCGCGTTGGGGCAGAGATCTGCGGGGTGCTTACCCTTCATACCGAACTGACGGCGAATCTCGTACAGTCTCTCAACCTGAGCGTCGGTCAGCTTCTTGGGTCCGCCGAGAACCTTTGCCTGATACAGGAGCTGCGCGTAGAACTCTACGGACTCCATCTTGTGATACGCGTTGATCAGAGAGTCGGAGAAGGACAGCGCGCCGTGGTTTGCCAGAAGAACCGCATCGTAATACTGCAGATACTTGGAAACGGCATCGGGAATCTCCTCGGTGGAGGGGGTACCGTACTCAGCGATCGGAACGCAGCCCAGCGCGATTACTGCCTCGGGCATGATCGGCTCGGTCAGCGGAATGCCTGCGATCGCGAAGGAGGTTGCGTAGAGGGGGTGTGCGTGAACCACGGACTGAACGTCGGGACGCTCACGATACACTCTCATGTGCATCTTGATCTCGGAGGAGGGCTTGAAGCCTGCGTTTGCCTGAATTACCTTTCCGTTTGCGTCAACCTTACAGATGTACTCGGGGGTCATAAAGCCCTTGGACACGCCCGTGGGGGTGCAGAGGAACTCATTGTCGTTCAGCTTTACGGAAATGTTACCGTCGTTGTTCGCAACCATTCCTCTGTTGTAGATGCGCTTACCGATCTCACAAATTTGTTTTTTGATTTCATACTCGTTGACCATTGCCATTGTTTTGTTCTCCTTATTAAATATGTTTTTTTATTTTTTCTTCTTTATATCCGCTCTCCTTGTGAGATGAGCCTTCAATTGTTCCACTCCCTCGCCTGTGTGGGAGTTGATTGGGAAGATCCTTTCGCATCCCGAAAGTCTGAGCCAACGCTCCGCCCGTTCGGGGGATGCCTTATCGATCTTCGTGACGATTCCGATTACCTCGCGGTTGACCATACAGGTGATATTGGGCGGAAAGAGCGAATAATCGTCGTCCGCCGCGATCAGAAGCGCGACCACGTCTGCCTCGTAGGCGTAGATGGCAAGCGCCGCCGAAAGCCCATGAACCTCGGCATATTCCCCCGGTGAATCAATGAGCCAGTCCCCATACAGCATATACTGCGTTTTCTCGTATCGGATCGTCTCGCCCTTAATGGCTTGGGTCAGGGTGGTTTTGCCCACGCCGTGCCGTCCCACCAAAAGGGTCTTTTTCATGGTTTCTCTCGTTAGGTTTTCGTGATCCTGCATACCGTAAACCCAAGCGTTTCTTCCGCGTACTGCGTGACCGCCCGTAAGGAAGCGTCCACCTCGGAGTAGGTTCCCGTTAAGATCACCGTTCCGCTGAAGCGATCCACAAATCCAAGCTGCGCGCCCGAGGATTTGATTGCAATGTCTCCCGCGATGATCGCGGTTTCCGCGGGACTCAGGGTTAAGATCCCGATGGCGGATTTGGAATACTCCACCGCGGGGTCCAGTCCCAGCTTCTTGTAAAGGATCTCGTCGGGATTGGCGATAATGTGCGCCAGCGTGATCTGCTTACCCGGAACCAATTCCTGTATGATTCTTTGCTTTTCCGTAAATTCCTGCAATTCGTTTCCTCCTTACCCGCCGATGGAGCCTTGAAGTCCCGTTCGGTTGACCACAGCCAGCAGCCGCTCCATCTGTTCTCGGGGAGGGGGCTGAATGTGCGCCATTTGATAGGGTCTTCCAAGTCCTGCGTATTTGTCCGAGCCGATCCTATGATAAGGCAAGAGGTGCATTTCCCTTACCGTACCGAGAGACTTGGCAAACGCCGCTATGGCGCCGATCTCCTCCTCGGTATCGTTGAAGGTGGGAATGACGGGCGTTCGGATAATTAACTCCTTCGCCTCCCTTGCGATCCCTTTCGCGTTCTCAAGAATCATGCCGTTGTCACGAGTCGTAAACTCCTTGTGCTTTTCCCCGTCGGTATGCTTGATATCCATCAGCACCGTTTCTACGTAAGGAAGAAGCCGTCGGATCACGCTCATTTCCGCGTAGCCCGTGGTCTCGATGGCGGTAGAAATCCCCATATCTCTTGCCGCGTGAAGCAACGCCTCGGAGAAGTCGGGCTGCCAGAGGCATTCACCGCCCGAAAGCGTTAAGCCTCCCCCGCCTGAACGTCGGTAATACATCCGATCTCTGCGGACCTCCTCTAAAACCTCTCCTACCGTCACGTCTCTGCCCACGGTCTTGGAAACTCCGCCCGTAACCATGGTCTCGATTTTCCACTCCTGCGATTCGGGATTACAGCACCACCGACACCGCAAGGGGCATCCCTTCAGGAACACGATGGTTCGCACGCCCGGTCCGTCGTGGATCGAAAAGCGTTGGATATTGAAGATTCTACCCTTCACATCGAGTAGATGTTCATTCATTCGTTTTCCCCCTTTCTTTGCCGTCTGCCATCATTCCGTCAGAAGCCCTGCTGCTCGGTACGGTTGATGATGTCTTCCTGCAGACTCTTGGAAAGGCTGGTAAACAACGCGGAATATCCTGCCACACGGACCACCAGAGACTTGTACTTTTCGGGATGCTTTTGGGCATCTCTCAGAGTCTCTCTGCTGACGACGTTGAACTGCATATGGCTGCCCTTCTGATCGAAGTAGCCGCGCACCAGCGCCACGAAGCTTTCGAGTCCGCTCCGTCCCTCCAATGCCGAGGGATGGAATTTCATATTGAACAGGGTTCCGTTGGAAGCAATGTAGTGGTCGAGCCTTGAGACCGAGTTGGCTGCCGCCGTGGGTCCCTTCAGATCTCGTCCCGCCGCGGGCGATACGCCGTCGGCGATAGGGGTATGTGCCAAGCGACCGTCGGGAGTGGCTCCCGTCTGTGCGCCCAGCGGCACGTTGGCGGATACGGGATAAAGTCCCGCTTGGAAGATTCCGCCTCTGGGATTTCTGTATCCCTCCATAGGTCTTGTATAGGTATATGCCATCTCGCGGGCAAAGGCATCGATCTCGTCGTCGTCGTTTCCGAACTTCGCCAGATCGTTGATGTCCGCAAGAAGCTTTTCGTACTGCTTCTTTTCCTCCGCGCTCGCTCCGTTTTTGCGAACGGTCAGATAAATGCTCTTAATATCCTCCTCGGAAAGCTCCTTGCCCGAGTCCACGACGGCTCTTGCCACCCGCTCGGTCAGCTTTTCCGCCATATGGGAATCCATATCCTGACCGAAGTTGGCTTCAAGGGCTTGCTTGAAGAAGGACAACGTGTATTTCTTCTGCTGGAAGACCAGCTTTTTCACCGCCCAAACGCCGTCGGTGACGTTGGCAATTCCGAAGCCCTGCGGACCCGTAAAGTTGTAGACCGCGCCGCCCTCCTGCAGGCTCTTACCCCGCTTGATGCAATCGTCCACCATGGAGGATTGGAAGGGCAAGGGGCAACGCTCCGCATGGGCTACGTCAATGGCGTTGTCCGCGTTGACGAGAAGCTCGATAAAGTAGTTCATCTGCGTCCGATAGGCATTTTCAAACTCCTCATAGGTTCGCATCTCCTCCACGGGAGCGGTCTTGGGTCCGATCTGTACCCCCGCGTCCATACCGCTTGAGAAGACCAGCTCCAAGGGGCGGCACATATTGAAGAACGCCGCGTCGTGCCAGCCATCGGTTTTTGCCGCCTTCTGGGGCTCCACGCAACCGATGATATTATAGTCTCTGGCATCCGCCAAGGTAAGTCCCCTGCTCTGCAGAGCGGGAATGATTACTTCATCATTGTAGTAGGCGGGGAAACCGATGCCCGTTCGCGTCAGCTCTGCCGCACGAATCAGAAATTCGTGAGGGCTTCCGTTCCAAACCCGTACAGAGAAGGAGGGCTGAGGAAGGAAGACGTGCTCTGTGGCGGTCACCGACATGAAGGACAGATCGTTGGTGGCATCCCGTCCGTTCTCGTCCTGTCCGCCCGCGATCAGATTCTGGAACAGGCTATATCCCGCAAAGCCCTCGGCAGAGGCGGCATCGCGGCACTTGTTGAGATCGTTGAGCTTGACCCAAATGCAGTCCATCAGCTCCTGCGCGTCCTCGCGGCTCATCTTGCCCGCATCCAAATCCTTTTTATAATAAGGGTACATATACTGGTCAAAACGTCCCGGAGAGATGGAATGTCCGCTGGATTCGATCTGCAGAAGCATCTGCACGAACCAGAAGGACTGACACGCCTCGCGGAAGCTGTCCGCGCCGTTTTCGGGCACCCGTCGGCACGCCGCCGCAATGTCGAGAAGCTCTCTCTTTCGCCCGAGATTTCCCTCGGTCTTCGCCATGGACTCCGCCAACGCCGCATAGCGTCTCGCATATCCGATGGCTGCCTCGCAGCTCATGATCACCGCACGCAGGAAATGACTGCGCTTGGCGTAATGACGGTCTCCCGCAGAGAGGGCGGATAGCGCCTCCTCGGCTTCCTTGATGATTCCGCGGTAGCCCACCGCAAGCACCTTTTTGTAGTCGGGAGTCAGATGACCGATTCCGTTGTAGAAATAGTTACCGGGGGTAAAAATGTTATGCGCTATGGCAAGCTTTGCTTCCTCGGACATATAGGAGGTCGCCAGTTCGCTGGTGGTTCTTCCCTTCCAATACCGATACACCTCCGAGAGGGTCGCTTTGGTGGCATCCGAAATGTAGAAGGGGTCCGCCGAACGATGCTCCACCGTATCGAACTCCGACTCCAACCACTCAAAGGAGTATTCGGGAAATACCTGACACCCTCTGGGCGCCTTGGTCGCCGAGCCGACGATCAGCTCGTTGTCGCGAATGACGATGGGAAGGTTCTCCAAAATATGCTTGAACGCCTTGGCACGGCGGGTGATAATCGGCTCTCCCTCGGTCTCTTTATAGGATTCGGTAAGCAGCACCGCGCGGTCCGCCTCGATCTCGGGCATTTTCGCGTAAAGCGCCTCCACAAGCTTCGGGATTCTCGGAGACCTTGGCAGCGGCTCCGTATAAAATTTCATATTCTCATCCCCTTTTCTTGATTTCTCCCTTTGAAGCATTTTGCTTCGCAATTTTTGATCGCTTGGTTTCCACACGGATTTTTGTTGTTTTTGGTTGGAGTTTTTTGTTTTTTCTCAAAAAATCCCAACGAATTGCAATTTTTCAGAGAAAAATCCCAAGCAATCGCACTATTCTGTATACATGATACCATGTTGTGCAGGTTTTGTCAAGCATTTTTCTTTACTTTTTTCCGATTGTTTGGTTTTTTGTGCAATTTTACCGTTATAAATTCCACACAATCCCACATTTTTCAAGCAAAACTCAACAAAACCCCACGATTATCGGACACACACCAACAGGAGACGAGGGATCCCCCGCAAAATTTGCTTTACGCGTCCGTAAGGAATAGGAAAATCGCATTTTATCATGAAAGAAATGTTTACAAAAAGTTCTTGACATTCTTTTTATAACATGATATAATATCCCGGTACGGGGACATCGTAAGGAACGGCGCGGCAAGGCGTTTGTGATCACAAAAAAAGCGGGTTACGCGGTTAATTGGATATCGAGATGTGGCTCAGTTTGGGGACGTTTGCGAGCGCTGCCTGTGGCAGAATAAGCGAGCAATAAGGAGTGGCAGTGACTTGCCGATTGGCGAGCTTTCTCCCGAAAGCGACGACAGAGGCTTAGTCACAACAGGGAGAGCGCGTGCAGCGCAGTTAATTGAATATCGAGATGTGGCTCAGTTTGGTAGAGCGCTACGTTCGGGACGTAGAAGTCGCAAGTTCGAATCTTGTCATCTCGACCATAAAAGTAAAAGAGAGGGGACTCATTCCCCTCTCTTTTTATGTTTCATGGGTTCATCAATACTCCGTCAGACATTCCTCGGTAATCGTAACGCTTACGGTGGTTTCCGTGCCGCCGCGAAGAACGGTCAGCGTTACCGTATCGCCTACCCGCAGGTCCAACGTCATATCCGTGGCGTGATATTGGCGTGTGATCTCGAGGATCTCGTCTCCGATCGCCGCGCGCAGAAGCACGTCGCCCTCCTGCAGCACGCCGTCCGCCAGCGATCCCTCGGAAATCGTATGAACCGAAACCTCCTCTTGAATCGTGATTCTTCCCGTTTGGGAATCGTAGACCGCCTTGGAATCCACAACGCCCACCGTTATGCCGAGCAAGGCTCTTTGCACGCAATCGCTATCCTTTCCGTAGCAATAATCTATAATATTTTCCGCAAGGGATACGATCAGATTGGATGGAATAGCATAGCCGATATTTTCCACGCCCTCATATATGATCTTCGCGTTGACGATCCCGATCAGGTTTCCTTCTTCGTTATACAGACCGCCTCCGCTGTTGCCCGAATTGATGGCGGTATCGACCCGCATGACACGGAAGGTTACCTCGCTCATTTCGTCCGCAGCAGTCATCGTAATATATTCCGAATCCACGCTCACGATGCCAGACGTGGAGGAGATCCCCAGTCCCTGGGCGTTTCCGATGGCGATGGCACTATCTCCCACCACCACCTTGTCCGAGTCGGCAACCGTCACCGCGCAAGCGCTTGATGCCTTCAAAAGCTCACTGTTCTCCACGCGAAGAACTGCCACGTCATAATAAAGCGAGCCGCCCACGTAGGTGGCTTTTATGTCCTTCCCTTCGTATTCCGAGCCGTAAAGGTAGACGCTGATATCGTCGCTGATTCCGTTTTCGGCGTTACTGCTCACGTCATACACCACGTGATAGTTCGTAAGAATAAAAGCATCGCCCGCCGCCCGATCCATTTGATAGATCACGCCCGATCCCTCGGAGGAATAGTCTCTCGTGGAGGCACTTCCCGAGTTTGGAAACCATCCTCCCTGCTGTACGGTGGTCTGAAACTTGCATATGATGCGGACCGCGCTTCGAAGTCCTTTGGCACTTGCGGCGGGAATACTGCTTCCGTCGGTAGTGATCACCAGCGAGCCGTCCGCGCCGTCTACGCCGTCCTTTCCGTTGGTTCCGTTTTTGCCGTCCGCGCCGCTTTTTCCCTCTTGTCCGTCCGCTCCGTTTTGACCGTCTTGTCCATCCGCGCCATCCTTTCCGACGACAACACCCAGATTCTGCTCCTCGCCGTCGCTATACGTCAGAATAAGCTCGCCGTTCTCGTTGATTCTGGCATCCGTCACGCCTGCGGCATTGTAAAGCTCGCAGGACGTCAGCGCCGCAGAAACGCTGAGCAACACGCACATAACCAAAACGATCCATCCTATTTTTCTTTTCATATCGATGACTCCCTTTTCCTTTTTCCGTTTTTTCATACTTCGTTTTACAAAATCACCTTGAAGCCAATCTGCGTACCGTCCTTTTTATATGCCGTGATCTCTCCCCTATGGCTTTCTGCGATGGCTTTCGCCATGGAAAGTCCGATCCCGTAGCCTCCCGTAAATTTTCTCGCCTTATCGGCGCGGTAAAATCGGTCGAAAAGCTTATGAAGCTCTATTTCATCCACCGCGGCATAGGTATTCTCCACACTCAGCATCACCCGTCTGCCTCCCTTCTCGGTTATTACGTACAGTATATCATTTTTCCTCGCATTTATCAAGAAAAACCGAGTAAAATTCCTTTATCGGCATTGTATCACACCTACCTAAAGGCAGGCTAAAGGTCATCGAAGATCTCTCCTTCCCCGTACGAAGCCAAAAAAGCGGGAACCGAGCGTTCTTGCCCGATTCCCGCCTTGGAGATTACTTTTTCATTTTTTCCATATCGTTTTTACGGATCTCCACGCGTCTTACCTTACCGCTGATGGTTTTGGGAAGCTCCTCCGTGAACTCCACGATTCTCGGATACTTATACGGCGCGGTATGCGTTTTGACGTATTCCTGAATCTCCTTTTTGAGCGCGTCGGTACCCTCAGTTCCCTTTACAAGAACGATGGTTGCCTTGACGATCTGTCCGCGTACCTCGTCGGGAACAGGCGTCACCGCACATTCCAAAACGTAAGGAAGCTCCATGATCACGCTTTCGATCTCGAAGGGACCGATACGGTAGCCCGAGGACTTGATCACGTCGTCAATGCGTCCCACGTACCAGAGATATCCGTCCTCGTCCATGGTCGCCTGATCGCCTGTGTGGTAATAGCCGTCGTGCCATACGTCCTTCGTCTTTTCCTCATCCAGATAGTATCCGATAAAGAGTCCGCAGGGGACGTGATCCTTGGTGCGGATACAGATCTCGCCCGTGTCACCCGTCTTACATTCGTTGCCGTCGGGATCCAAAACGACCACGTCGTAAAGAGGACTGGGCTTACCCATGGATCCGATCTTGGGCGTGGAGCCGACGAAATTGGCGATGGAAAGGGTGGTCTCGGTCTGTCCGAAGCCCTCCATGATGGTCAGTCCCGTTGCCTTCTTGAACTGGTTGAAGACCTCGGGATTCAGCGCCTCGCCTGCCGTGGTTGCGTACTCGATAGAGGACAGGTCGTATTTGGACAGATCCTCCTTGATGAAGAAGCGATACATGGTAGGAGGCGCGCAGAAGGTGGTAATATGATATTTCGCGAACATGGGCAGGATATCCTCGGAATGGAAGCGGTCAAAGTCGTAGGTGAACACGCCCGCCTCACAGAGCCACTGACCGTAGAGCTTACCCCACAGCGCCTTGCCCCAACCCGTGTCGGAGATGGTGAAATGCAGACCGTCGGGATTGACGTTATGCCAATGCTTGGCGGTAGGATAGTGACCCAGCGCGTATTTATAGGAATGGGTTGCGATACGGGGATAACCCGTGGTTCCCGAGGTGAAGAGCATCAGCATGGGATCATTGCCGCAGGGAGTTTTTTCCGTACGGTAGAAATGCGTGCTGAATCGCTCCATCTCCACGTTGAAGTCGTTCCATCCCTCCTTCTTGCCGCCAACCAGAATCTTGACCATTTCGGGAAATTCCGCGGCTGCCTTTTCCGCCTCTGCCGACACGTCTCCGTCGGCGGTACACACGATCGCCTTGACCTTTGCCGCCTTGTAGCGGTAGGTGAAATCATGCTCCACCAGCTGATTGGTCGCGGGGATAGCGATGGCACCGATCTTGTGAAGGGCAAGCATACAGAACCAGAACTGGTAGTGGCGCTTGAGCACCAGCATGACGGTATCTCCCTTTTTGATTCCCAGAGACTCAAAGTAGTTGGCGGTCTTTGCCGAATATTTCTTCAGATCGTTAAAGGTAAATCTGCGATCGCTCTTGTCATTGGCGACCCAGAGCATGGCAAGCTTATCGGGGTTCTTCTTGGCAATGGCATCCACGCAGTCAAAGGCAAAATTAAACTTGTCGTCGTTCTTGAAGCTGATGCCGTTGAACACACCGTTTTCATCGTAGGTGGATTCCACAAAGTTATCCGCCACTGTGGTCGCTCCGCTTACCGTCTCTGCCGTCTTGGAGGCAACGAAGGGTACCTCGGGATATTCCTCGGTAACCAGACCGTCCTGAGGATTCAGGACCACCGCGTGAAATTCGCATCCTCCCTCGCTTACGGCGATCATACCGTGAGGAATCAGGCTATTATAGAAGATGGAGTCTCCCTCGTGAAGAACGTCCACGTGGCTACCGACCTGAACCTTGAGAGAGCCCTTTACAATCACGTCAAACTCCTGTCCGTTGTGGGAATTGAGCTTGATGGGCGCGTTCTGCTCCTCGGCAAGATAGGGGAATTTAACAAGGAACGGCTCTGCCAGCTTATCCTTGAATTTAGGAGCCAGATTGTTATACTCCACGCCGTGCTGCTTTAAAATCTTCAGACCCTCTCCCTTTCTCGTGATGGCAAAGGAGGTCAGCGTCGAGCTTCTTCCCTCCAACAAATCCACCACCTCTACGTCGCACGCCTTGGCGCACTTATAGATAAAGGTGAAGCTGAAATCGGTTTCTCCATTTTCAAGGGTCATATAGTCCTCTACCGATACGCCCGTGAGCTTGGCAAGCTCCTCGGGGCTGTATCCCTTTGCCTCGCGCAGGCCCTTGATTCGTCCTGCGACCTCCTTCAAACTATAATTCATTTTATTGTCTCCTTTCATTCTTGACGTTTTTGGGAATGGTTACGGATTTGAATATAACAAAAAGCTCGCCTCAAATAATTCTTTGAGACGAGCTTATCACCCGCGGTACCACTCAAATTACGGAAGCGTTACGCTCCGTCACTTTCCGAACTCCTACAAGTCCTTTGCCTTTACGCAGCAATACGGAAGGAGTCTACTCAGCTCTCGCCTTTCGGTCCCTCGACTCGGAAGTGATAGGTCACACGGAATCCTCTGCCATTGTCTCGCACCAACCGACAACTCTCTGCGGGCATACGCTCCGACCCTCTTCGTCACAGTCTTTCTTTGTGATATTCAAATTTACTTTGGATTATAGCACTAAAAATCTCGCTTGTCAACACTTTTCTGAAAAAAAGTTTTATTTTTCGAAAAAAGTGGAACGTCTCCGCCGCGGCGGACCCGATCAGGCGTTGACCGATTCCGACGTTTTACATTTTACCACCGATTCGGTCACGTCGGTCAGGACGAGCACGCCGTTTTGGTTATACACCTCGACCGTTACCTCGACCAGTCCGTTTTTCGGGTTTCTCCGAACAAGATTGGTGATGGTCACCTTTCCCGTCAGCACGTCGTCGGCAAAAACGGGCTTGTGCCATTGCATCTTCGTGGATAAGCCCGCAATGAGCGAATCCTCAAAAAAGCTCACGTCAAGATAGTTCGCCCATACTGCCATAAAGGACATAACGCCCGGGGCGATCAGTCTTCCGAAGGGGGTGGTTTTTGCGTACTCCTCATCGGTATGAAGCGGGATATTGTCGTACTCCTTGGCAAACGCCAGCATCTTTTCCTTCGTGATCACGGCGGGTGCCGTTTCGAGCGTCATCCCAAGCTTTAACTCTTCAAAATACATATCCGTCTCCCTATCCTTATTCTCCTAAAATCAATTCCATACCGATCTTCTGAGGAACCAGTCCCTGCGCCTCGTAAAAACGAAGCGCAGACGGATTGCAGCTCCACACGTTCAGGGTCAGATTATAGCAGCCGCGAGCCTTGGCAAGCGCCACCGCCGCCTCGTACAATTCCCTTCCGATATGTCTTCCGCGCAGAACCTCGTCCACGCAAAGGTCATCGATATACAGGGTCTTTACGTCGGTCAGCACCGAGTTGTCGGTATGCTGCTGAAGGATACAGAAGCAATAGCCCTGCAGAACGTCGTTCTCATCAACCGACGCGAGAATGGGACGGCTCTCGTCCTTCAAGAGTGCCTTCAGCTCCTCCTCGGAATACTTTCTACCAACCTTGAAGATATCGGGTCTTCCCTTGTGGTGGACGAGACAGACCTGCGACAAAAGCTCGCCGATCCTCGGAATATCCTTTTCCCTTGCCAAACGTATCATCTCGCACCTCTTACAGCTTGTCCGCAAGATCGAGAATGAGCTTTTCGGTCTTCTCCCAGCCAAGGCAGGGGTCGGTGATCGACTTACCGAAGATATGCTCTCCAACGCCCTGCGCGCCGTCCTCCAGATAGCTTTCGATCATCAGTCCCTTGACAAGGCGCTTGATATCGGCGTTTTGGTTGCGGCTATGGACGATATCCTTGGCAATTCGCACCTGCTCCAGATACTTCTTGCCCGAATTGTTATGGTTGGTATCCACGATCACCGAGGGATTGGTGAGATGGGATTTCTCATACAGCTCCTCCACATGAAGCAGGTCCTCGTAGTGGTAGTTGGACGCGCTTCTGCCCGCGTAATCAATATATCCGCGAAGGATGGCGTGAGCGTAGGGGTTGCCCTCGCTGGTGACCTCCCAGCCGCGGTAAATGAAGGTATGACCCGATTGCGCCGCTGCGATGGAGTTCATCATTACGCTGAGATCGCCGCCCGTGGGGTTCTTCATGCCTACGGGAGCGTCGATTCCGCTGGCGGTCAGTCTGTGCTGCTGGTTTTCCACCGAACGCGCGCCTACCGCCACGTAGGAAAGAAGATCCGAAAGATACCGATAGTTCTCGGGATACAGCATTTCGTCCGCGCAGGAGAAGCCGTAGTCCCTCAATGCCGCCAAATGAAGCTCGCGAATGGCAACGATGCCTTTATACATATCGGGCTTCGCGTCGGGGTCGGGCTGGTGAAGCATTCCCTTGTACCCCTGCCCCGTGGTTCTGGGCTTGTTGGTATAGATACGGGGAATGATGATGATTTTATCGGATACCTGCTCCTCGATCCTGCGAAGTCTGGAGATATATTCCAGCACAGGCTCGCTATGATCGGCAGAACAGGGACCGATGACGAGAAGAATCTTGTCCGAGCGTCCGTCAAACACGGCTCGGATACTCTCGTCCCGCGCCGCCTTGACCTTCGTCATACGCTCGTTCAAGGGATATTCCTGCTTCACCTCCTGGGGAATAGGAAGCCTTCTGTGAAAATTCATTGCCATGATCGTCTACCTCTGTCTTACAGCTTTTTGATATCCGCCTCGGAGATCATCTTGAAGCCTCTACCCGTGAGGGCAGCCTCCGCCACCCCGTTATCCTCCACTCTGAGGACCACGTAAGCGTGCTTCTCGGTACGCGCCATAAACGCGTAGAGGTATTCCACGTTGATATCCGCCTTATCAAGAACGTCCAGCGCCTCGCTCAGCTTACCCGGCTCATCGCTGATCTTGACACCTACCACGTCGATGACCTTGATCAGGTACCCGTTTTCCGCAAGCACCCGCTCCGCCGTCTCCTCGTCGTTGACGATGAGGCGCAGGATTCCAAAATCCTGCGTTTCCGCAATGGAAAGCGCTCTCAGATCTACGTGATTCTTAGAAAGAATATCGGTCACCGATACCACGGCTCCCTTTTGATTCTGTACAAATACCGTTAACTGCTTAATTGCCATTTTTATTTCTCCCTTCTCAAATCAGCTTACGCTTGTCGATGACACGGACTGCCTTGCCCTCGCTTCTCGCGATGGTCTTGGGGGCAACCAGATGCACGGACGGATTGATGCCGAGCATGGTCTTCATCGCGCCCGCGAGAGATTTTTCCATTGCCATGATATCGCCCACCTTGTCCGTGAACATTTCAGGAGTCATCTCCACGTTCACGTCAAAGGTATCGTTATTCTTTACTCGGTCAACCACGATCTGATAGTTGGGCTGATAGCCCTCGTTCAGAAGAACGGTTTCGATCTGGCTGGGGAACACGTTTACGCCGCGAATGATGAGCATATCGTCGGTTCTTCCCATGGGCTTCGCCATCTTGATCAGCGTACGTCCGCAGGAGCATTTCTTGCGGGAGAGAACGCAGAGATCGCGGGTACGGTAGCGAAGGAGGGGGAAGGCTTCCTTATCGAGAGAGGTGAACACCAGCTCGCCCTTGCTTCCCTCGGGAAGGACCTCGCCCGTATTGGGGTCGATGATCTCGGCGTAGAAATGGTCCTCGTTCACGTGCATTCCCGTCTGCTCGCTGCATTCAAACGCAACGCCGGGACCCGTGGTCTCGGTAAGACCGTATATGTCGTACGCCTTGATGCCAAGCACCTCCTCGATGCCCCTTCTCATCTCCTCCGTCCAAGGCTCCGCGCCGAAAATTCCCGCCTTCAGCGGAATATCCTCGGGCTTATATCCCATTTCCTTCAGCGTCTCTCCGATATACGCCGCGTAGGAGGGTGTACAGCAAAGAATGGTGGCGCTGAGGTCGGTCATGAACTGGATCTGTCGCTCGGTATTACCCGAAGACAGGGGGAGCGTCAGGCAGCCAACCTTATGAGAGCCGCCGTTGAGTCCGGGTCCGCCCGTGAAAAGTCCGTAGCCGTACGCAACCTGACATACGTCCTTTTTCGTTCCTCCCGCCGCCACGATGGCGCGGGCGCAGCAATCCTCCCAAAGGTCAATATCCTTCTGGGTATAGAACGCCACGACGCGGCGTCCCGTCGTTCCCGAGGTGGACTGAATACGAACGCAGTCCTCTAAGGGCTTTGCCAAAAGTCCGTAAGGGTACGCGTCGCGCAGGTCTGCCTTCGTAAGGAACGGAAGCTTATGCAGATCGTCGATTCCCTGAATATCCTCGGGCTTTACGCCCTTCTTGTCCATAAGATCGCGATAGTACGGCACGTTCTCGTACACGTGCTTGACCTGCTTGACCAGCTTTTCGGATTGAAGCTTCTTCAGCTCCTCAAGAGGCATGGTTTCGATTTCTTTTTGGAAGTAATTTTTCGGTTCCATTTGTTTCATCCCTTCTGTTTTTCAGCCTTTCGCTCATTTTTTTTTGCTCGGAATCAGGAGAGAAAACAAAATGCCCCTGCATACCGAAAAGAATACAGAGGACGAGAAATTGATCTCCCGTGGTACCACCTCAGTTCGCCGACACCTCACGATGACGACCTTTTCAGGTACTGACATACCTTAGTTCTGTAACGGGAACCCCCGTTGCATCCTACTACGGATCTCTCCGATTCAGCGCACTGCTAACAGAATGAATTCGAGAAGGACACCCCCTTTGCCTCGCACCGACCGGCAACTCTCTCCAGGCTCTTTCCTACCTACTTGTTTCTGCTCTTCGCATTTGACACACGTATTATATCACTTTTATAGGGCGCTGTCAATAGATTTCGCGAAAAAGCCGACGATTTTTTCATAGAGAATTACTTGACAAAGCCCCGAACGTATGCTATAATCATGCATCATAAACGGGACGGCAAGAAAAACACCGACGAATTCCCCAAGGAAAGGTCATGAATCAGATCGTGAAACAATACAGAATCATTGACTCCCACTGTCACATATACCCCGACAAAATCGCGGCGAAGGCTTCCGCCAGCACGGGAGATTTTTACAAGATGCCCTCGCTTTTCGACGGCAAAATTTCTACCCTGCTTGAGCGTGGAGGAAGGGCGGGAATCGATCACTTTATCGTTCAATCGGTTGCGACAACCCCCAAGCAGGTTTCCAGCATCAACCGCTTTATCGCCGATTCCGTTGCCGACAGCAACGGACGGTTTACGGGACTGGGAACCCTCCACCCCGACAGCGACCGTATCGAGACGGAGATTGATGAAATATTGGAGCTTGGCTTAAAGGGAGTAAAGCTCCACCCCGATATTCAGAAATTCCGAATTGACGATTGCCGTATGCACAAAATATACGAGCTTTGTCAAGGAAGACTTCCCATTCTGATGCACACGGGCGACCATCGCTTCGATTTCTCCAATCCCAACCGAATGATCCCCGTATTGGAGAAATATCCCGATCTCACGGTCGTGGGGGCGCATTTCGGCGGCTGGTCGGTTTGGGACGAGGCCGTGGAAAAGCTCAGCAAATACAAAAACCTCTTCGTGGACTGCTCCTCCTCCTTCTACGCAATGACTGCGGAAAAGGCAAGGGATCTGATTATGGCTTACGGCACGGACCGCGTCTTGTTCGGGACCGATTATCCCATGTGGGAGATCGAAACCGAGCTTGAGAGATTTATGAAAATCGATCTTACGGAGCAGCAGCGCCAGGATATTTTTTACAACAACGCCGCCAAGGTATTTCTCGGAAAATAAAAGCCAAACGTAAAAAGCTCCTCGCTTTTACAAGCGAGGAGCTTTTGCTATATAAAAATCAAAGAATCGAGAAGTTGACCACGATTGCCGCGAAAACGATGGAAACCATGGAAAGCAGCTTGATGAGGATATTGATCGCGGGTCCCGAGGTATCCTTGAAGGGGTCGCCCACCGTGTCGCCCACGACTGCCGCCTTGTGGCAATCCGAGCCCTTACCGCCGTGAACGCCGCTCTCGATATACTTCTTCGCGTTATCCCACGCGCCGCCCGCGTTGGACATATAGATCGCCAACAGGAAGCCCGATACCGTTGCGCCCGCCAGCATACCGACGACACCCGTCCAGCCAAGCACCATTCCCACGATAACGGGAATCGCCACGGAAACGACCGTCGGGAACACCATCTCGCGAAGGCTTGCCTTGGTACAGAGGTCTACGCAGCTTGCGTAATCCGCGTCTGCCTCGCCCTCCATCAGTCCCTTGATCTCCTTGAACTGACGGCGGACCTCCTTGACCACGCTCTGTGCCGCGCGGCCTACCGACTTCATGGTCAGCGCCGCAAACACGAAGGGTACGCAAGCGCCGATGAACAGACCGATGAGAACCGTGGGGTTGGTAATGCTCAGCGAAAGCTGAGTCTCTGTTTCGGGAGCGATGGATTTGATCTTATCGATGTAGGACACCATGAGTGCCAAAGCGGTCAATGCCGCGGAACCGATGGCAAAGCCCTTACCCGTTGCCGCCGTGGTATTTCCGAGAGAATCGAGGGCGTCGGTGCGCTCTCTGACCTTTTCGTCCAGACCTGCCATCTGAGCAATACCGCCCGCGTTATCCGCAACGGGACCGTATGCGTCGGTTGCCAGCGTAATACCCAGTGTGGAAAGCATACCCACTGCCGAAAGCGCAATGCCGTACAGTCCAAGAGACGCGTCTGCCGCGCCGCCCGAAACGAAGAATGCCACAAGAACGCAGATCGCCACGATCACGACGGGAAGAAGGGTGGAAAGCATACCCACCGAGAGTCCGCCGATGATGATGGTTGCGGTTCCCGTTTCCGAGGTTCCCGCCAGATTACGGGTAGGCTTATAGCTGTCCGAGGTGAAATATTCGGTTGCCTGTCCGATGAGCACACCGCCCACAAGACCCGCAAGGATCGCGAAATAGATCTTCCAGTTAGACGCGCCAAGCACGAAATAGACCAAGGGGAAGGAAACCAGAGCGATCAGGATCGCGGAGGAATTGGTGCCGCGTCCGAGCGCGCGGAGAAGCTTCTTTTGCGTGGCTCCCTCCTTGGTTCTGACCAAGAAGGTTCCGAGAATCGAGCAAACCACGCCCACTGCAGCCAGCAGCATGGGAAGCGCCATTGCCTTAAAACCGCCAAACGCGGATACACCCAGCGCGCAGGCAGAAATGATAGAGCCGACGTAGGACTCGTAAAGGTCTGCGCCCATACCCGCAACGTCACCCACGTTGTCGCCTACGTTATCGGCGATAACGGCAGGGTTACGGGGGTCATCCTCGGGGATTCCCGCCTCGACCTTTCCAACCAGATCCGCGCCAACGTCTGCCGCCTTGGTAAAGATACCGCCGCCCACACGGGCAAACAGAGCCATCGCGGACGCGCCCATACCAAAGGTCAGCATAGCGCCCGTGATATCGGCAGGCGCAAGTCCGAACACGAATTTCAAAAGGATAAACCAGATCGAAATATCAAGCAAGCCAAGACCGACCACCGTAAAGCCCATGACGCTTCCCGCCGAGAACGCAACGCGCAGACCGCGGTTCAGTCCCTCCTGACAAGCGTTTGCCGTTCTCGCGTTTGCCGCCGTAGCGATCTTCATTCCGATAAAGCCCGACAGCGCGGAGAAGAAGCCGCCCGACAAAAAGGCGAAGGGGACGTAGGGGGTCAGAAAACCGAGGATCGCCATCACGCCCAGTACGACGAACATAATGCCGAAGAAGATCAGTACGATCTTATACTGACGCTTCAAAAACGCGTTGGCACCCTTGCGGATCGACGAAGAGATCTTCTTCATCAACTCGTTTCCCTCAGGGAATTTCAACACTCTGCACGCCACGATCACCGCAAAAAGAAGGGCGATGACGGCGCCGAGGGTGGAAAGGAGTGCCACCAAAACTTCCATACTCATAAAAGCCTCCAAGATTGATATATTTTTAACAAGAAATTGGGATGAGGGTATTATAGTATATTTATATAAAAAAGTCAATCGTTTTTTTACAGTAGGTAAAAAAGTGACACATTTTTTACATTTACTTACCGATTTTTTCGAAATTAACCTGCACATAATTTCGAATCCTTCCTAATTTTCTGAAAATCCCCTTCTCCACGGGGAGATTTGACATCCCCTGTATTTATATATAAATGTAAAAATGTATAAAAGAATCGAAAAAATATTATTGACTTTTTGCCCAAGTAGTGCTACAATTAAAATTGGTAACATATCCGAAAGGAAAAAGAAAGCAAATAGTAATCAGAAAGGAACAAACGAACATGGCAACACCTATTATTATGCCGAGACAGGGTCAGAGTGTGGAATCCTGTATCATTACGGCTTGGAACAAAAAGGTCGGCGACACCGTGGAGAAGGGCGAGATCCTTTTCTCCTATGAAACTGACAAATCCTCCTTCGACGAGTCCGCTCCCGAGGCAGGCGTGCTTTTGGCAATCTTCCATGAGGAGGGCGACGACGTACCTTGTCTGGAGAACGTCTGCGTGATCGGTAACGCGGGTGAGGACGTTTCCGCGTTTGTACCCGCAGGAGAGGAATCCACGCCCGCCGCAGAGACTGCTCCCGCTCCCGCCGCAGAAGCAAAGGCTGAGGGGACTGCCGCTCCCGTGGCTACCGCCGCAGAGCTGAACGGTGCGATCTCCCCCAGAGCCAAGGCTCTCGCCGCCAAGACGGGCGCTGATCTTCTGAAGGCGACTCCCACGGGTCCCAACGGACGCATCATCGAGCGCGACGTACAGAGTCTGGTGGACCGCGGACTGACCGTTTCGGGCGCCGCATCCGCAGGCTACACCGCCGCCGTAGAGGGCAGCGGCATCAACGGAAAGGTCATGCTTTCCGATCTGAACGCTCCCGTGGCAGCTCCCGCTCCCGTTGCAGCCCCCGCCGCCGCAGAATACGAGGACGCAAAGCTCCCCAACATTCGCAAGATCATTGCCAAGACCATGGTCGAGTCCCTCTCCTCCATGGCGCAGCTCACCTTTACCTCCTCCTTCGACGCCACCAAGCTCATGGCGTTCAGAAAATCCCTGAAGACAGGAAGCGAGAAGCTGGGACTTGCCAATATCACTCTCAACGATATGATCCTCTTTGCCGTTTCCCGCGTGATCCTGAAGTACAGAAACGCAAACGCGCATATGCTGGGCGACACCATTCGTTATTTCAACACCGTAAATCTCGGCATTGCGGTTGACACCGACCGCGGACTGATGGTTCCCACCGTCTTCCACGCCGAGAACATGACCCTCAATCAGCTTTCCCGCGAAGCCAAGACCGTCATCACGGCGGCTCAAAGCGGTACCATCAATCCCGATCTGCTCCGCGGCGCGACCATCACCGTGTCGAACCTCGGCTCTCTCGGAATCGAATCCTTTACTCCCATTATCAATCCTCCTCAGACCTGTATTCTCGGCGTTGACTGCGTCATGACCAGAATGAGAGAGGTGGACGGCGAGTACGTTCCCTACCCCGCTATGGGTCTTTCTCTGACGGTGGATCACCGTGTATTGGACGGCGCGGATGCCGCAAGAATCCTCAAGGATATCGGCTTTGCGCTGGAAAATATCGATCTGCTTCTGGCAAAGTAAGATAGAAGGAAGGAAGCAACTATGTACGATTTAATTATTTTGGGCGGCGGTCCCGCAGGCTACAATGCCGCGGAGCGCGCGGGTCACGCAGGTCTGAAGACCTTGGTGATCGAGGAGCGGGCACTGGGCGGTGTTTGCCTCAACGAGGGCTGTATCCCCACCAAGACCCTTCTCTATTCGGCAAAAATTTACGATTACGCCAAGCACGGCAAGGACTACGGTGTGACCTTCGGCTCTGCCGAGATCGATCACGCCTTCGTGGTCAACCGCAAGAACGGTGTGGTCAAGCAGCTGGTCGCCGGCGTGGGCGCCAAGCTCAAGAAAAGCGGCGTTGAGGTCGTCAAGGCCTCTGCCGTAATCAAGGAAAGAAACGCAGAGGGCTTCGTCGTCACGGCGGAGGGCAAGGATTACGTAGGAAAGCAGCTGCTGATCGCAACGGGTTCCTCCCCCGCTCTCCCCCCCATCGACGGACTCAAGGAATCCTTGGCGGAGGGCTTTGCTCTCACGAATCGCGAGGTTCTGGATCTGCCCGCGATCCCCAAGACCATCGTGGTCGTGGGCGGCGGTGTCATCGGTCTGGAAATGGCATCCTACTTCAATTCGGTGGGCGCAAAGGTTTACGTGGTCGAGATGCTTGACCATATTGCGGGTCCCGTTGACCGTGAGATCTCCAAGCTTCTGCAGAAGGACTACGCCTCCCGCGGAGTGGAATTTATTCTCGGCGCGAGAGTGACCTCCATCAAGAACAAGACCGTGACCTATGAAAAGGACGGAAAGACGGTAGAGATCCCCGCCGACTACGCGCTCGTTTCCATCGGAAGACGTCCGAGAACGCAGGGCATCGGCTGTGAAAATATCGGACTGAAGCTGGAGCGCGGCGCCATCGTTACCAACGAGCAGGGCAAGACCAGCGTTCCCGGTGTATGGGCGGCAGGCGACGTGAACGGCAAATCCATGCTGGCGCACACCGCGTACCGCGAGGGCGAGGTTTGTATCAACAACATTCTCGGAAAGAAGGATCGCGTAAACTACGCCTCCATTCCCTCGGTCATCTACACCAATCCCGAGGTCGCCGCTGTGGGCGAGACCACAGAAAGCGCCAAGGAAAAGGGACTGGACGTGAACGTTCAGACCGTTACGCTGAAATACAGCGGCCGTTACATTGCCGAGAACGAGCATGGCTACGGCATCCTCAAGGTCATCACCGACAAGAAGCATAAGAATATTGTCGGTCTGCACATGATCGGCTCCTACGCCTCCGAGATCATCTACGGCGCGGCGATGATGGTGGAGACCGAAATGCGGGTCGAGGATATTCAAAAGCTGGTGTTCCCTCATCCCACGGTATGCGAGGTCATCCGTGAGTCCATGTTTATGTGAAATAATAAAAAGGAGATAAAAGAATATGCCTAAGAGTCAATACGTAGACCCCGCCAAGGCTTTTGATGCGGGCTACATTCATTTCGAGGACATTCCCGTATGTCAGTACAACAAGACCCTCAAGGAGGAGATGAAGCTCTACACCAAAAAGGATATGATGCGAATCTACCGCGATATGGCAATCATTCGCGAGTTCGAGACCATGCTCAACGAGGTTAAGGTCAAGAGCTGCTACAACGGTGTGGAGTACAACAACCCCGGTCCCGCTCACCTTTCCATCGGTCAGGAGGCATCCGCCGTGGGCGAGGCTTACTGTCTCGATATCAACGACCTTTCCTTCGGCTCTCACCGTAGCCACGGAGAGATTCTCGCAAAGGGTCTTTCCTCTATTGAGAAGCTGGACGATCAGGAGCTTTACGACATTATGAAGGAGTTCCTCGACGGCTCGGTTCTCGCAGTCGTTGAAAAGCATATGAACGCAGGTGGCAACGTCAAGGAGCTGGCGATCAACTTCCTCCTTTACGGCGCACTCGCAGAGATTTTTGCGCGCAAGACC
>JAZOQX010000053.1:0-7821 GCA_045656325.1 Eubacteriales bacterium | reverse complement strand
GCGGTCAGCTCAACGTCGAGCTTAACGCCCTTTTCTTCCTTCATCTTATCGATGAGCTCCTCGAAGTACTTCTTACCGACTTCCATAACGACGTCGGAGTACATCTGGATAAATCTTCTGTAGCAGTCGTAAGCCCAACGAGCATTGCCGGACTTCTTAGCCATAACCTCAACAACCTCTTCATTCAGACCGAGGTTCAGAATGGTATCCATCATACCGGGCATGGATGCGCGAGCTCCGGAACGAACCGAAACGAGAAGGGGATTCTCGAGGTCGCCGAACTTCTTGCCGGTAACACCCTCCATCTTAACAATGTAGTCCATGATTTCAGCCATGATCTCATCATTGATCTGACGACCGTCCTCATAGTACTGCGTGCAGGCTTCGGTGGAAATCGTGAAGCCCTGGGGAACAGGAAGACCGATATTGGTCATCTCTGCGAGGTTTGCACCTTTACCGCCAAGGATCTCACGCATATTTGCGTTACCCTCAGAGAAAAGATAACAATACTTCTTTGCCATTGGTAAATACCTCCGTATTAATAAAAATTTTGACAAAATCAACGCCGAACCGCTTGTCCGCAATACAGCACCCATTATTATACCATAAATCAAGAAAGTTTGCCACACATTTTTGAAAAATAAAGGAAGCAAATGGTAAATTTTTTGTGAACAAACGCGAGAAAAAACAAAATACGGTTGATTTTTGATGACGGATATACTATAATTATATAATGGTATAAGAGTACTATATGGAATCGGAGTAATTATGGCGAATATATTTGATCTGTTTAAGCAAATAGCCAAGGACGAGCCGTCCGCCAAGGGACCTGTGGAGTTTTTGGTGGTTGGCTTGGGAAATCCAGGCTTGCAATATGAGAAAACAAGACACAACGCAGGCTTTTTGGCGATTGATTTTTTGGCGGAGCGTTACGGAATCCCCGTGAATCATGCCAAATTCAAGGCGTTGGTGGGAGACGGTATGATTGGAGGAAAGCGAGTCCTTCTGATCAAGCCGCAAACCTATATGAATCTTTCGGGAGTGGCGGTGTCGGAGGCGGCGCGCTTTCATAAGCTGTCCGCGTCGAACGTAATCGTTCTTTCGGACGATACCGCGCTGGATGCGGGCAGACTTCGCGTTCGCAGAAAGGGGAGCGCGGGAGGTCATAACGGTCTTAAGAGCCTGCAGGAGCATTTGGGGACCGACGAATACGCGCGGATTCGCATTGGCGTGGGGGCAAAGCCCTCGCCCGATTACGATATGGCGGATTGGGTCCTTTCCTCCTTGGGAGATGACAACCTGCAAAGGGTGAAGGACACCTTTGATACGCTCTCAAAGGGGCTTGAGAAGATCCTTTCGGGGGATGTGGATGCCGCCATGCAGATCTGCAACGGCAAGTGATCCTTCATGGATCGGCGTTTTTCAGAAACGGAGTAATTATAATTTATGAATCTGTTAACCGATTTCGTACGCAGTGATCGGGAATACGATCAACTGTTGCGCGAGGTGAAGGCGTCGGAAACGGCAAGAAGCTCGCATCCCGTTCTGGTATCGGGCTTGTGCGACGGTGCCGCCGACGCGGTATACGTGTCCTTGGTTGAGGACATAAAAAAGCAAAAAAGAGGTCCTGTGCTTCTGATTCTTCCCGAGGAAAAGGAATGTGTCCGTATTCGGAGCGTTCTTCGTCAGTTCGGATTGCGGGTCGGCTTTTACGTCGGAAGAGATCTCACCTTTTATAATATTACCGCCTCTCATGAGTATGAGCATGAGAGGCTAAAGGTGCTTAGCGGGCTTTTGGAGGGAGCGTACGACGCGGTGGTTACGACCCCCGATGCCGCGCTCAGCTATACCATTCCATCGGATCGGCTGATCGGGGCGCAAATGAGGATCGCTTACGGTGATACCCGACTGGAGCCGTCCGAATTGGCGGAAGCCTTAGTGAGAGCGGGATACGTTCGAGCCGAGCTTGTGGACGCGCCGGGTCAGTTTGCCATACGCGGAGGGATCGTTGACGTGTATCCTGCCGTGGCGAAATTCAAGGATATTGACGGCAATCAAATGATCGGGGCAGATCCCTTTCGTATTGAGCTGTTTGGAGACGAGATCGACCGTATGGAGATCTTTGATCCCGCTACGCAGCGAATGACCGTCACACTGGACGAGGTGGAATTTTCTCCCGCCAGAGAGCTTTTGCTTGACGAAAGAGCCAAGGAGGAATTGAAGAAGGCGATCGAATCCCACCGAGCCAAGAGCAAGGATGAAAGAGCGCGTTCCGAGATGACCAACGAGCTTGCCGTGCTGGCAGGCGGCGGAGAGATCAACTTTGCCGATAAATACATTACGCTGATCTATCCCGAGCGAGCCTGTCTTCTGGATTATTTCCGCCAACGCTCGGTGGTTCTTCTGCGAGGAACGACGGCAATTTTTGACCGTGTCAAGGCATCCGAGTGGCATCTTTCTCAAACGGTGGAGGAGCTGCTGGAGGGAGGCACGATCGCTTCCAAATATACCGATTACTCGAAGCCGTCAAGCTCCTTGGAGCTGTTTTTGGAGAACAGTATTCCGTTGCATTTTGATTCTCTCGGTCAGGGAATGTCAGGCAAGAAGCTTTCGGCAATTTTCACCTTCCGTACCAAGCACATGGTTTCCTATTGTGAAAATTTAGAGCTTCTTTGCGAGGATCTTGAGGACTATCGTAAAAACGGATACCGTGTGGTGTTGATCTCCGAGAATGAGGCGGCGGCAAAAAATCTGTGCGCTCTTTTGCGCGACCGCGGCTTTATTTCCCTGATCGAAGCGGAGGAGGGGGACTATACGGCGGAAACTCTGCCCAAGGAGACGATCCTGATCAAATGGAAGGAGTATATCCGAGGATATGAGCTTACCGTTCCGAGGGTTGCCATACTATCCACCGCTCCCGAAAACAGGGAGGGGGCATTTACCGCAAGCGGTAAGCTGAAAAAGAGAAAGAAGAAGAGAAGCGGAACCGAAGCCATCCTGTCGTATAACGATTTGGAGGTGGGGGACTTCGTGGTTCACGAGGTTCACGGTATCGGTCAGTATATGGGAATCGAGAATCTGACCGTGGACGGAGTCAGCCGAGACTATATCAATATCCGTTACGCGGGAAGCGACCGACTTTTTCTTCCCGTAGAAAAGCTGGATATGGTTTCCAAATATATTGGCGCACATTCCGACGACGGCTTGGTGAAGCTGTCCCGATTTGGGGGAGCGGAATGGGGAAGAGCGAAATCGAGAGCCAAGGCGGCGGCAAAGGATATTGCCAAGGATCTCATTAAGCTGTATGCCGAGCGAAGCCGACGGCCGGGCTTTGCGTTCCCCGCGGACGACGATTTGCAGGCGGATTTCGAGGCGGCGTTTGAATATGAGGAGACCGAGGGGCAGCTTGCCGCCATTGAGGAGATCAAGGAGGATATGATGGCTCCTACGCCCATGGACCGTCTCCTGTGCGGCGACGTGGGCTTCGGTAAGACCGAGGTGGCGATGCGCGCGGCGTATAAGGCGGTGCTGGGAGGAAAGCAGGTAGCGATCCTGGTTCCCACGACCTTGTTGGCGCTCCAGCATTTCCAGACCATGACCAGAAGAATGCGCGCCTTTTCGGTCAACGTGGATATGATCTCCCGCTTCCGAACGCCCAAGCAGCAGGCGCTGTCCCTTCGTAAGCTGAAGCGGGGAGAAACCGATATCATTGTGGGGACTCACCGATTGGTTTCCAAGGATATTGAATTTAAGGATCTTGGACTCCTTATCATTGACGAGGAGCAACGCTTTGGCGTTACGCAAAAGGAAAAGCTCAAGCAGCTTGCCAATAACATTGACGTTTTGACCCTGACGGCAACGCCGATTCCGAGAACGCTGAATATGGCGATGGGCGGAATCCGCGACATTTCCGTATTGGACGAAGCCCCGGGCGACCGACTTCCCGTTCAGACCTACGTATTGGAATACGATGAGCTGATCCTCATTGAAGCCATTCGCAGAGAGCTGCGAAGAGGCGGACAGGTATTTTATCTTTATAATTTTGTCGATGGCATCGACGCTTGCGCCGCGAAGCTGGCAAAGGCGATTCCCGAGGCAAGGATCACCGTGGCGCATGGAAAAATGGATAAAGAGCATTTAGAGGATATCTGGGGCGAAATGCTTGCGGGAGAGATCGATATTTTGGTGTGTACCACCATCATTGAGACGGGAGTGGATATTCCCAATGCCAATACCTTGATCGTGGAGGGGGCGCAACGCTTAGGTCTTTCTCAGCTTCATCAGATCCGCGGACGGGTGGGGCGTTCGGCGCGTCGAGCCTACGCGTATTTCACCTTTCCCCGCGATAAGACGGTCAACGAGGTTGCAACCAAGCGCTTGGAGGCGATTCGCGATTACGCGGAATTTGGCGCGGGCTTTAAGATCGCCATTCGCGATCTGGAGATAAGAGGCGCGGGCAATCTCTTGGGATCGGAGCAGCACGGACATTTGGACGCGGTTGGATATGAGCTATATATTAAGCTGTTAAACGAGGCGGTTCTGGAGGAGAAGGGCGAAAAGGTTCCCAAGAAGCTCGAATGTACCGTCACACTCCGCTCGGACGCGTTTATTCCCGAGCGCTACGTCCCCTATTCGGGACAGAGAATGGGGCTTTACAAGCGGATTGCCATGATTGAGACTCCCGAGGATAAGGACGATATCATTGACGAGCTGATTGACCGATACGGGGATATCCCCAAGCCCGTTGAAACGCTCTTGATGGTGGCGTTGGTGCGTTCTGCCGCGATGCGGTGCGAGATCACGACCATCATTGAGGAGCAGAGCGAGATCAGGATCCATCCTTCGATCTTTGATTTCGAGGTCTGGGCAGAGCTTGCCGATCTTTATAAGGGAAGAATCCGCGTATTGATGTCGGATTCGCCTACGGTGGTCGTTCGTAAGCAAAAGGATGAGGACGTGATGAATCTTCTTTACCGCTTGTTCTGTCAGTATGAGGAAATTCTGAAAAAATATCTCTGATCTATCCGATCAAAAAGAAAGGATCCAATATGAAACGGATGAAAAAATTTTTGGTTTTCATGCTTGCGCTGGTGTTATCGGCAAGCTGTCTGTTCGGATGCTCCTCCTTGGGAGAGCCCATGATGACGCTTGGGGATTCCGAGCTGTCTGTGAATCTGGTGACGCTCTTCCTTTCCCGATATAAGGGCGTGCTTTCCGTGTCTTTGTCGGAATCTCAGACCGATTCCTTCTGGGATACCATCGTGGACAACAAGCAGGGTGTGACCAATAACGATCTCTATACCGAAGCAGGATTCAATATGGCAAAGACCTATCTTGCCGCTCTGTACGTGTTTGAGCAAAGAGGCTTGTCTCTGCCCGATGAGACGTTGGATGCCGTGGATGAGAGAATTGACGAGCTGATTGATGCCGCAGGCTCCAAGGCTGCCTTGAACGAGGAGCTGGCAAAATACGGAGCCAACGTGAATATTTTGCGTGAGGCGTATCTTCTTGAGGAAAAAATGACCGTGTTGATCGACGATCTTTACGGTGAGGACGGATCCTTGATCGATCAAAGCGAGCAGAACGACTATTATTTGGAGAATTATCGGCGGTTTAAGCAGATCTTTATTCCCCTTTACGAATTTGTCTATGAAACCGATGAGAACGGAGAACAGGTGAAAAAGAGCGACGGTCAAGGATACTACTCGATCCGTGAGCTGACCGACGAGGAGCTGGCGGACGTAGAAGCGCGGATCAAGGAGATCGAGGGAAAGATCAAGGAAAAGGATTACGAGGGATTTGATCAATTGGTTGAAAAATATGACGAAGAGCCGAATGAAGCCTCCAAGGTCTATCCCAACGGCTTCTATCTGTCTCCCTATTCCTCCTATGAGATTTCCGAGGTGAAGGAAGCCCTTTTTGGTTTGGACGTGGGGAGCTTCCGTACCGTAGTTCCCTCATCGGGGTACGGGGTGTATATTATCATGCGATATGAAAACGAGGAGAACGGATATCTGAAGGAGGAAAACAAGGATTTCTTTAATACCTTCATTAGCGAATTGAAGAATCATATTATTGAGGATTATTTGGAACGCTATAAGGCGGATATCGTCGTGGACGAATCGCTTGCCAAGGGCGTGGATATGAAGAGCGTGGGTACGAATTCACATTATTGATAAAAACACTTGACAAGGCGAAGTGAATGTGATATAATACGTCTTGCAAAACCGCATAGAAATCGGGGGTGCCCATTATGGCTGAGACGGCGAGAGCCGAACCCTTTAACCTGATACGGATAATACCGGCGTAGGGAGATTGCATTTCGTCACGAGGACCTTTGGGTTTTTTGATGAAGATGATTGAACCGCACGGAGATTTCCGTGCGGTTTTGACATTTTTATCGGAGGTGTGTTATGAAACACATGCGTATCAAAATTCTTTGTGAAAGCGCGATTTTGCTCGCTCTTTCGGTCGTCCTGAGCTATGTCAAGCTGTTCCAGCTTCCGTTTGACGGCTCCATCACCTTGCTGTCTATGCTTCCTCTTTGCGTGATTTCCATTCGTCACGGAATCCTTTGGGGTGTGGGAAGCGCGTTCTGCTACTCTTGGTTTCAGATTTTGCAGGGCGGCGTATTCGGCTGGGGTCTGACTCCGTGGATGCTGATCGGCTCCTTGCTTCTGGATTACATCCTTGCCTTTACGGTTCTTGGTCTTGCGGGTGTTTTTCGCAAGAAGGGTCCTTGGGGAATGATTCTCGGAGTGGCTATGGTGTGCGCGTTGCGCTTCTTCGTTCACTTTTTGGCAGGCGTGATCCTTTGGGCAAATTTTGAACAGTTTATCGCGTTTGGAAAGGAATGGAAAAATCCCGTTTTGTATTCCATTTGCTATAACGGTATTTATATGCTACCCGAAACGATCTTTACCACCCTGGGAGCATTGTTCCTCTTCAAGACCCCGCAGGTTCAAAAGCTCCTTTTGCCGCGGAACCTGAAGTAAAAAATAATCTATATTCGGAAGGGCCCGATTGCTTGACAATCGAGCGCTTGTGTGATATAATAAAGCAGTAACTTTGCTAAACGGCCGCGCGGTATGTTGCCGAAAGGTATTACCGTGAGGAAAGTCCGGGCTTCACAGGGCAGGGTAGCTGATAACGTCAGCCGGGGGCGACTCCCGGGAAAGTGCAACAGAAAGAAACCGCCCGAAAGGGTAAGGATGGAAAGGCGAGGTAAGAGCTCACCCACTCCTATGGTAACAAAGGTTTGCTGTAAACCCTATCCGAAGCAACACCGCAGTCGGACGTCGGCCCGACACATGTCCGCAGGTGGCACGGGGCAACCCGAAGCTCGGTGGTGACACCGAGCGAAGATAGATGGCCGTTTAAGACAGAACCCGGCTTATAGACAGAGTTACAAAAAAGACCCGATCGTTTTTACGGATCGGTTTTTTTTTTGTTAATTCCTTGCCTCAAGACGTGTCCGCTCGATTAGATAAACGCCCACGAAAAGGATGACAAGACTCATCAGGGAATGCTCCAGCATCGGCGAAAAGCGAAGGGATAAGGTAGCCCCTATTACGTTTTCGGCATGGATTTTTGTATGTAAAAGAATGAGGGCGAGCTGACAGAGAACGGAGAACAGACCGTAATAAAGCAAGGATAAGCTTTGTCGGGAAAGCTTTGGGTTGAGATGGGAAGATGGAAAAATATTCATATTTACCTCGTTTTTTGTGAATGGCTTGTATGTGCTCTGAAAATCAAGACAAAAAAGGAAGGGCGAAAAAAACTTTACAGTGTCCCTTTGTATTATAAGGGGTTTTTGAGAAA
>JAZOQX010000052.1:0-16285 GCA_045656325.1 Eubacteriales bacterium | reverse complement strand
GGCGATCCCGAGAACGGAATCGCCCCCGGCACGGCTTGGGAGGACGTTCCCGCCGACTTTACCTGCCCCGTCTGCGGCCTCGATAAGGACGCGTTCGATAAGGCAGAATAATTAAAAGAAACCGAAGAGGGTAGCCAATGGCTACCCTCTTTTTTCGTACTTTATGGAAGTTTATTGGAACTTTGCTCTCCTTTGCGGAGCTGTTTTGGGAGCCTATTTGGAAACGCTATTATTATATCAAAAATCCCCGCCCTTGCGAATGTGAAAAGGGAAGAGCTTGCGGAAAAGTTGCGTTCTGGATATTTCCATAGGTCTTGAAAAAAAGATACACTATGGTATAACGGTAGTATTAAATTACAAAGATATATAGAATTTACAAAAAACGATTCCTACCACGGAGGGTTATCTCATGTTTAAAAGAATAATTTCATTATTGCTTTGTGTTGTGATGCTGACCTCGGTGTTGGCTTCTTGTTGTAAAAACGATTCACATAATCACCAAACGAATGAATCAACAGCCGAGCAACAGCAAGGACCAACGCATGACCATACGCACGACGAAACAAAGCCGAGTGAAGGAACGACGGAAGAACCGGGGCGGCATACCCATATCCACGCAACTGCTGTAAGAGAGAATCTTGTGGATTCCACTTGTACGGTAACGGGTTCGTATGACGAAGTCGTTTACTGTTCTACGTGCAACGAGGAAATTAGCAGAACGCAGAAAACGGTTGAGAAGAAAGCTCATGAGTACGATGCCAAAGGAATTTGTGCGCTGTGCGGCGCTCCTGAATGTCCGGTAGAGAAAATTGAAATCACCAATCAGGGGCAGAAAAATAGTGCAGAGCATGGAGATTATATTGTTATTAGAGCCGATGAGAATGGAGATCGAAAGCTTCAAATCGAGTATCTTGTTTATCCGAACGAGGCATCCATCAAAGACGTTAAATTTGTTTGGGAAAAAATGGAAGGCGTTTCGGTGGACGAAAACGGTTTGGTTACGTTTACTCAATCAGGTGCTATAAAGGTGAAAGTGGTTGCAACCGACGGCAGTGGTGTAGAGGACTCTCTACTCATTTTGGCTATATAAAAGCTTGAAGAAGGACTCGTTTGCGCCACGGAAAAATTAAAAAATAAGGGCACCCATTTGGGTGCCCTTATGCTTTGATATTATTCAATCACGGAGACGGTTTCCATCAGCTCGTCTGCGGCGATCATATCCACGTCAAGATTCATCGCGCGAACTGCCCCTGTTTTCTTGATTCCGTAAAATCTTTGCGCAAGTGTCTTGACGTATTTGACGTGATACAGGACGATATTATCGCAAGAACGGAGCAGAAATGATCAGGACGGTTTTGTGTGATATGAAGGAGAATGCTCTCGGCATTACCTTGCCTCATGAGCATATCTGTTGTTACAGTGAATACGCGTATATGATGGCAGGAGATTCCTATCTTGACAAAAATGCGCTTTCGGAGGCTTCTTCAGGTTATCTTAAAGCCCTGAAAGAAAAATACGGATTGAATACCGTCTTTGACTAGACGCCGATCAATATAGGCAGGGACATTGAATTGCTGAAAAGAGTATCGGAGCTAAGTGGGGTCAACCTTGTCTGCTCTACGGGATTTTATTACACGGATGAGCCGATACTGTATAACACCTCTGCCGAGCGGCTTTGTGGGTATATGGTTGCCGATGCTCACACCGTGAATGCGGAAATTATAAAATGCGCGGTGGAAAATGAAACGGTAAGCTGCTTTGAGGCAGAGCCGAAAAGCCATCCTCAACCGAGATTTTCTTATTGCTTTGATTACGTTTTGTCCAAGCTGCCCAAGGCATTGTCAGAAAAGCAGATGTGTCAAAATCCTGTGCGGATGCTGACCTGTAAATAAGGAGCGCACGATGGATTTTAAGGAGCAAATACACGATTATACTTTGACTTACTATTGTCATTTCTGGATGGCTCGGTTCCTCGCCATGACAAAATATCCCACTTCTTAAGATGCGCATCATCTCGTTTCGCATCTAATAGGGGTATCCCAAGGAATACCGAGCAGAGCAAGGAATGCCGTGAAAAAAACGCGCAACCTCCGAAAGAGGTTGCGCGTTTTTTTTTATTGGTTCAGAATTTTTTGTGTGGGAGCTGACACTTTTTGGGGACGGTAACGCAAGCAATAGGTGCTTGAGAGCTCGCCGCTCTCGAGGATGAGTGTCAGGCGGTCGGTATCGATATTGGGGAGGATCTGACGGACGGTAGGCCCTTGCAGATTGGCGCCCGCTTCTGCCTTGGCACTCCATTCGAGCAGGTCGACGGTTTCGTTTCCGATCTGCAATCGAACGCGTACGCTTGCGTTGGCAATTTCGGGCGAATCATTGAGTAGCCAAAGCTCGGCTTCGAACACCTCGCCCGCCTTCCAATCGAATTTGAAAATTCTTGCACTAAATAGGGTGGGGCGCATTGCCGCTTTGACGAATTCATAAGCAGGCTTGGGCAGGGCGGGGTAGGAGAGGATACTGTTGTTTGCCGCCGTGATCCACGGCTCGTTGTAGCACCAGTTGAGCATCATGGAGCAATGCGGCCATTGCTTTCTCATTTCCTCAAAGGCGGCTTGATATCCTGCGCATTGGAGCCAATTGGATCGGTCTACCACATCATCGAGGCAGGTAGGCACACCAAAGTATTGCTCCAAGGTAGGCAGACACAGCCACGAGTCCTTGCCCCAAGCACCAAAGCCGTGGTGTGCGATCCACGCATCGGTCGGTGTGATGGGGAACAGCTCATCCTCGGGAATGATCTTTTTCAAAAGTTCTGCACTTGCCACCGAAGGGACTCCAAATTCGGTGTAGGCGGTATTGCTCGCGCGCTGAAATGCGCAGAATACGTCGCCGCCCTGGGTTTTGTCAAAAAAGCGGTAGCCTCCGTGTGCCATACCAATGAGCGGCGAGGTGGCAAGGAAGGGGCGATCGTAGTCAAGCTCATAGCAAAGCTTGTTCAAAAGACGGAGCGCATGGGATTGATCGGTCATTCCGGACCAGCTGTTGAAGAGCTCATTTCCTCCGCACCAAAGTGCCAGACAAGGGTGATGACGAAGTGCTTCGATGATGGCACTTGCCTCGGATTCCAACACCTGCATATAGGGTTTGGTGGCAATATAATTATTGCAGGCAAGCATAAATTCCTGCCAGACGAGAATTCCGTATTCGTCGCAAAGGTCATAGAAGGACTCCTTGCACGGACCTGCGCCACCCCATACGCGAAGCAGATTCATATGGGCATCTCTTGCCAAAATGAGCAGCTCGTCGTAGCGTTCCCGATTTACTCTTCCGTGGAAGAGCTCGGGATTGACAAAGTTTGATCCCTTTGCCAAAATGCGGCGACCGTTGAGTTCGATGGTGATGGGGGCATCGTAACGCGATTTGGGAAATTCCTTCGGATCCGTTGCACCGATATTTCGCACCAAGCGAAGCTTGCGGAAGCCGACCCTTCCGCTTCGTTCCTCTGTTTCGTTGCGGATGATCCAGCGGTAGAGATAGGGCTCGCCTTGTCCGTTACACCACCAAAGCTTGGGAGATGGGATTTCAAATTCGGTGTCGCATCCCTCATACACCAATCGACCGTCACGGTCGTACAGAGCGACCGTGCAGGGAAGCTTGCAGGTAAAGGAAGCCTTGACGCATCCGACCGTCATATCGTCATTTAAGGTGGTAAGCACCTCGGGAGAGCGGATGAAGGAAGCATCTCTCGTCTCAAGATAAGCGTCTTGCCAAAGTCCCGAGATGAGCAATCGGGGATTCCAATCCCAACCGTAGCTTATAGGAGGTTTACAGCTTCTGTCGGCTTCATCACGCGTACCTGCGGGTGCGCCCTCTCTTTTGGGATGGGGATCGATATGCACGGTCAGAATATCATTGCCCGTCAAACGATCGGTCAGATCCAACTCCACAGGGCGATACATTCCTTCGTAGGAATCAATCTTCTGTCCGTTCAGGAGGATATCATACTGATAGTCGATTCCGCCGCTGACAAAAAAGACTCGTTCCTCCCCCTTCTTTTCATAGGAAAGGCGCGCTCGGTATTCCCAATGGTCATTTTCAAGAGGAAGATATAGCTTGTAATTGTCCGAATATTGTATATCGGGAAAGCCCGCATGCTTGCCGTAGTCGTATTGGATATTTCCGGGGACGGTTGCGACGAATTCCTCGGTGGCTCCGTCAGCGCCGATTCGTACGCCCGTCCATTGCTGTTTGTATTTCATAAAGTCTTCTCCTTCTTTTTGAAAGATCTCAGGTTAATTATAAAAGAATGAGGGGGAAAAGTCAATGGATTATTCTGTCACCTTGTTGTATTTTTGTTCCTTTGCAGACACGGTGAAAGGAACTCTTTTTTAGAAAGGATCTGACAGATCCCTTCGTGCGGTGTGAGCCTGCCGCTCGGGTGAGTGTTCAGGAGTCCCGTGCCTGATCGGATTCCGTAAGAAAAATAAAAGAAAGAGGACAGATTTTGGTCTGTCCTTCTTTTGTTTTCTAAAGGATCAATAGTGCCGTTTTTTATATTGCATGGGCGTCATACCCGTATGCTTCTTAAAAACCGAAATAAAGTGAGCGCTATCGGAAAAGCCGCACAGATATCCTGTTTCGGTGACAGAGTGCGTCTCAAGAGCCTCGATCGATTTCAACACTCTGCATTGGATCAGGTATTCGTGAACCGACAGACCGATTTCCTTTTTGAAGATTCTTGAGAGAAAGGATGTGCTCACACCGAGCTCCTCTGAAATTTGTTTTACGGTAACGTTTGCAGCAAAATTTTTTTCGATATAACGGAGCGCCTGCGAAGTGCGTAAGGAGAAGGATCCGCTTGCAACGCTTGTCGGGGTCAGATACAACGCATAAAGCATCGAGAGCAATTCGATGATCTTGGCATAAGCCAAAAAGGATTCTTCCTTTTGGATCGCATCCTTTATCTCTCCGCATAGCCTCAATATGTCCTTAGCTTTTTGGGGAGTCGGGCGCAAAAAGGAATCACTGTGAGCGGTTAAGTCGATCAGACGTCCGATCAGAAGATTCCCGTTGGGGATGGAGGAAAAGGTATCCCGCCCGATGTCAAGCTGATAGTATTGAATGTGCATGGGCTTGGTGATCTGTCCATAATGCATTTTCATGGGGGGCAGAAAGCAAACGTCTCCGTATGACGGATAATGAAGAACACCGTCCGAAAATACAGAAAATGCTCCCTCCACAAAAATATTGATCTTGATGCAATCCCTCATAATGATATTTTCCTTTTTCCACGTTCCTGCCGAGGCATCGTAGTTGAAATGGGAAAATTCAAGGAGGGAGTCCTTGAGAATCGGGAAATGGTTCATATTACACCTTTTGGTTCATTATTTTTATGTTTTTGCAAAAAATTACTATTGTTTTTTAGAAATATCAACTATAATTATAGCACAAAATTGTGATTTGTCAAGCGAGGTACGAACAGATGAAATACAGAGCGATGGAAATGACGCAAAGAATGAAGCGTGTCAAGGAGACGTATCTTGGGCTGACCGTCCCCGGCACAAGGGATGCCTACCATCCCCCGAAATATCAATGCTATCGCTCGGGAGACCGATTTATGACACTCGGATTTCTCCGAGGCTTTGACAAGCATCCCGATGCGCTTACTACCCGTCTGCGTACCTCCTATGCCGAGGCGGAGGAGCTGTATGAGGCGAAGCCGATGATCTATGACGGCGAGCTTCTTCTGGGGCACTTGTATCTTCCCGAGTATACCGAGGCAGAGCAAGCGGAATATGATGCGCTCTGCGAAAAGTTTTCCATGTCGGCGCATACGCTGATCCATCGCCCACCGAGAAAGGACCATATCTGCCTGGATTTCGACAAGCTGTTGCGCGTGGGTATCAACGGCTTGCGAGAGGAAATCAAGCAAAAGCTCGATGAGATAGAATTTGGTACGGTCGGTGTCTATCCCGAAATGGAGGAGATCAAAAGATGGGAATTTTATCAGTGCTGCTTGATCGAATTGGATGCGGTTTCCGACCTTGCGGCAAGATATGCGATGGAAGCGCTTCGTCTGGCAGAAGAAGCCACCGAGCCGAGAAAAGGCGAGTTGATCAGACTTGGCAATATGTTAAAAAAGGTTCCCGACGAGCCTGCCGAAAGCTTCTATGAGGCCTTGCAAAGCGTGCAGTTCTTTTTGTCTACTCTGTTTGGTCTTTATCCCTTGGGCAGACCCGACCGCTATCTGTATCCATACTACAAAAAGGATATGGAGGGTGGAAACCTGACAAAGGATTTTGCGCAGGAGCTGATCGATAATTTCTGTCTGTACGTATCCGACCGCGTGTTTTCCCGTGCCGCTTGCGGTTTTATTGTCGGCGGAAAGGACGAAAACGGAGAGCCCATAGAAAACGATCTGACGTATATGTTTATAACCGCGCTGGATCACCTGAAGCTTCCCGATCCCAACGGAGCGTTGGCGGTCAATCGGGAAACAAGCGCCGAGCTGCTTGAATACTGTGCCGAGGTTTTGTCTCACGGAACGACACATCCCGCATTTTACAACGACGACGTCATTTCGGCTTCTCTTGTAAAGCATTACGGGGTCGCGCCTGCCGATGCGGTGAACTATATTCATTCTACCTGCGCAGAAATATCGGTTATCGGAAAATCCAAGGCCCACAGCACACCGTTTGCTTTGGATCTTCCCAAGTTTTTGGTAAAGCTGACGCAGGAAAAGAGCTTTTCGAGCTTTGATGACTTGTATAACAGCTACATCGCCGTGCTGAAGGAAACCGTAAAGCTGAAGGCGTTGAGGTATGCTGTTCGGATTTTAGAGGGCGCTCGCATCGGAAACGAGGCTATGCGTATATGTACCTTGATCGATCCTTGTATCGAGAAGGGAAAAAGCATTTACGAGGGTGGCGAGCAGTATATGTTTGAACAGCCGATCTTCGTTGGATTTGCTACGGCAGTGGATTCTCTTTTGGCGATTTCCGAATTGGTATATACGCGCAAAACGCTTTCGTTGGCGGAATTTGCGCACATCGTGGAGGATGATTTTCGGGGAAATGAGCCTTTGAGACAATTCATTATCAACAAGCTTCCTCACTACGGAAACGATGATCGGACAGCCGACGGCATGGCGGCTCGTTTCGCGCACTCCTTGCAAGGAATTTTCGACGGTCATATGGCGCTCTGGGATCATATGATGCCGGGAACGTTCAGTTATATTAACCATGCAACGATCGGAGAACAGATGGGGGCAACCTTTGACGGAAGGAGGGCAGGGACCTCTTATTCCGACGGGTGCAGTGCCGTGCAGGGACGTGACGTAAACGGTCCGACCGCGATGCTCCTTTCTCTGACCTCATGGGATCAGAGCGCGCTGCTTGGCGGAATGGTGGTGAATATAAAATTCGGAAAAGAAAATCTTGACGAAAGAAAAAGAGAGAATTTTATAACCCTTGTCCGTGCCTTTATGGAGCGGGGCGGAATTGAGATGCAGGTCAACGTGGTCGATCGGGCGACCCTTGAGGATGCCAGGAAAAATCCCGAGGCTCACCGCGATTTAATTGTGCGCATCGGCGGATACAGTGACTATTTCACACGCCTCTCTCCCGTGCTTCAGCAGGAGATCATAGATAGGACGGAATACTGATATGGTCAGCGGAACAGTTTTCAATATTCAACGGTTTTCTACGGATGACGGCGGTGGGATTCGCACGTGTGTATTTCTCAAAGGGTGTCCTTTGAGGTGCGCATGGTGTCACAATGCCGAGGGACTGTCCTTTTCTCCCGAGCTTGCCTTTTTTGAAAAGACCTGTATCGGTTGCGGCACGTGCTTGGCGGCTTGCAGGCAAGGAGCGCTATCGCTTCAAAATGAGACGGTCCTCATCGACCGCTCGGGATGCGTGAGATGTGGGAGGTGTGCAGACGTCTGTCCGTCGAACGCGATGGTCATGCTCGGCAAAAAAATGACCGTTGACGGCGTGATGGAGCAGGTGCGGCGAGATCGCATCTTTTACGGAAAAAACGGCGGTATGACGATTACGGGCGGAGAGCCGTTGGCGCAGGCTGAGTTTACCCTTGCCCTTGCTAAGGCGGCGAAAGCGGAGCAGATATCGGTCGTTCTGGAAACCAGTGGCTATGGAAAAGCCGAGGATCTTTTAGCTCTTGTGCCTTACTGTGATCGGTTTTTGTTTGATTGCAAGGCATCAAGCGAGCAACACGAGGCTCTGACAGGAGTAACTGATGAATGGATCCTCAAAAACTTAGATGCCCTTTGCCAAACGGGAGCAACGGTTACGTTGCGTTGTCCCATTGTTTTGAATGCCAACCTGAACGAAGAGTTTGTTAAAAAAATCATATCTCTTTCGAAAAGCAGGGAGGCAATCAAGGAGATACAGCTGATGCCGTATCACTCGGTTGGAAGAGAAAAGTCGATTGCACTTGGGAAGATGGGGCAAAAGCGCTTTGAAGCTCCCACCGAGGAAGAACGGATTCGGTTGTCGATGGAGATCGAAAAACAAAGCGGAAAAAGATGCTTCTTTTAGGAGCGCACCGACCATATTGGGCAATACAGTTTTTCTGTATACAAAATCCCCGTCCTTGCACACAAGGGCGGGGAAGTGTTTTCATAAGGGATGGCCGTTGATGTGGCGGAAATTTTGAAGAATCTCTTGATTTGCTGTCGTTTTTATGATAGAATGATAAAAAGAAATGAAAAAGGAGCGATTATGCCAAGCATTCATTTGCCGTATGTCAACATTGCGTTGGATACCTTTGCGTTGGTCGTCACGCTGATCCTTCTTGCCTCCTGCCTTCGTGAATATTCAAACAAGAGAGTCGGCTCGAAGCACTTTTTGCTCTACCAGATCTCGATTGCCGTCGCCCTGATCGCCGATATCGTGGGCTGGATGGGGGAGGGACACCCAGAGCTGTCGCAAATGACGTTGATCGCCAATACCATGGTGGCGTGCGCGTGTCGGATCGCCATTATCGGCTTTATGGGATATTTGGTGGCAAGTCTTTACGCCAACAGCCGCGCGGCGGTTTGCATTCTGTACATCTTTCACGGTCTGTGCGCCCTTTCGATTCTGTTCTGCATCGGCAATGCCTTTACGGGCTATGCCTTTTACGTTTCGGAGAGCGGACACTATATCCACAGCGGAAACCGCGCGATGGGGATCGTTTATCTTCTCTATCCCCTGATGTCGGTCTTTGCCATTTTGATGATGGCTCTCCTTGCGAAAAGCTCCGCAAGGACCAACCGATGGTCGTTTCTCTTGTATACTCTGTTTCCCGTGGCGGGGGTCATCGCCGACTATAATATCCACGGAATCTCTCTGACCTGCGTGGGCTTTACGGTGAGCATTCTGGTGATCTACACCAGCATCTATCTGACACGGCAAAAGGAGCTTGAGGCGCAGAAAAACGCGCTGATGCTTTCCCAGATCAATCCCCATTTCGTCTACAATACGCTCTCCACGGTCGCCGCCATGTGCGACACCTCCCCAAAGCTTGCCAAGCTGCTGACCATCGACTTTTCCCGCTATCTTCGCCATAACCTCGATACCCTGACCAGCGAGGCGCCCATCCCCTTTGAGCGGGAGCTGGAGCACGTGGAGTGCTATCTGAAGATCGAGCAGGCTCGCTTCCGTGAGCGGCTGAACGTGATCTATTCGATCTCCTGCAAGGATTTCAGTCTGCCGCCTCTGACGGTCCAGCCTCTGGTGGAGAATGCGATCAAGCACGGCATCACGAAGAAGGCGGCGGGCGGAACCGTCAAGATCCTCACCTATGAGGAGGAGCTCTTCTACGTGATCGAGATCATCGACGACGGTGTCGGCTTTGATGCCGAGAACACCGATTCGCACGTGGGACTTCGGAACGTACAAAGCCGAATCGAGACCATGTGTCGCGGAAGCGTGTTTGTGAAAAGCACGTTGGGCGTTGGCACACGGATTACCATAGAAATTCCGAAAACGAAAGGAAAACGGTCATGAACATTCTGGCAGTGGATGATGAATATTACGCGCTGGAGCTGATGAGAGGTGCCTTGGAGGAGGTGGCGGGCGGATCCACGGTCTATCTTTGCCGTGACGTGCGGAGCGCCCTGCAGACCGCCGCCGAGCAACGGATCGACGTGGCGTTTCTGGACATCCATATGCCCGAGATGAGCGGCGTGGAGCTGGCACGGGAATTGAAGAAGCTCAACCCGAAGGTCAATATCGTATTCGCCACCGGCTTTTCGGAGCATATGAAGGAGGGAATCGACCTTCGCATGAGCGGCTATATTATGAAGCCCGTGACGCCCGAGGCGGTGAAGGTCGAGCTGGAGAATCTTCGCAATCCCATCGAGTGGAGTCAAGAGAAGCGGGTCAAGATCCTCACCTTCGGAAACTTCGACGTATTCGTGGACGGCAATCCGCTGAAATTTGAGAGAAAGCAGGCAAAGGAGATCCTTGCCTATCTGGTGGATAAGCGAGGCACCTCGGCGGGCTACGCGGAGCTGGCGGCAGTGCTTTGGGAGGACGAGGAATACGACCGAACCAAGCAGAAGAATCTGCAGGTCTATATCGCAAGCCTTGTAAAATCCCTCCTTGCGGTGGAGGTCAAGGATCTGATCCTGAAGAACCGACAGGGAATTCTTTTGAACACCAAGATCGTGGATTGCGACTATTACCGCTTCCTCGAGGGAGATCCCCGCGCCATCAATTCCTTCACGGGGCAGTATATGAGCGCCTACTCCTGGGCGGAATTCACCGTGGGATACCTTGAAAATCAAATGCAAAAAATCAAATAAGACGTAAAAATCGGCACATTCGCAAATAAATGCGGGTGTGCCGAAAAAAATTTTTGAAAATTTGTAATTTTGTAGTCATGGTGTAGTCATTGGGTGCTAAAATGCTTGTACAAAGCCCGTACTGTCAAAAATCGGGCTCAAAAACGGGTGGTTAGGGAACACCCGAAATCATTTATTTTTTCTGTAAAGGAGAAACAATCATGAAAAGAAGAAGAACACTTATCATCTCCCTGTTGCTGATTGCAGCTCTTGCGCTTGGCATCGGTTATGCAGCACTGTCCACCGATCTGACCATCACCGGTACGGTTACCAATACTCCTCACCCCATTGAGGTTGTATTCGAGTCCGGAACTATCGTTGCAGAAGAGAGTCTTTCCAGCGCTGTCGGCACCTCCTCGCTCCTTCTTACCCCCGGCACCAAGACCGCTACCTTTGATGTAGACGGACTGGTTCACGCAGGTGACAAGGTTGTGGCAAAGTTCGTTGTTGTAAACAACAACCGCTATGCCGTTAAGCTGGACGCTCCCGTTATCACCGAGGCAGATAATCACAACCTCTTCACCGCAACGGCAGTTTGGGTAGATGACCAGGGAACGCCCATCTCCGGTAATGCAATCGACAGCCTTGAAGCAGGCGAGAAGGCAACCTTCAAGCTGACAATTAAGATGGATAAGGATACCGCAGAGAACTACACCGGTACCTATGCGCTTTCCGTAACCGCAACCTCCATCGAGTAATTCAACGAAAAAAAGAATTTTATTGAGAAATAAGTAAATTCTCGGAAAGGAGGACAACGATGAATAAAGACAAAAGAACACTGTATATCATATCCCTTATCATGCTGTTGCTCCTCCTTTCCGCCTTTTTCGTGAACGTCGGAAGCAGTAAGCTTGTCACCCTGTGCATTTTGGTTCCGTTGACCTTGGCGGTGTGTCTTTTAATAAAAAGAAGACGCTCTCTGTCCATCAACAAAAAAGAAGCATTGCTTTTTGCCGGAGTCATAGCGGTGATCTACGTGGTGCTGTATCAGATGAGCGGCATCGCGCTTGGGTTTTACATAAATCCCTATTTTGTAACTTCCGAAATCCTGCTTACCACCATTCTTCCGACCGCTGCCATCATTGTATTGACCGAGGTGATACGGTATATTCTTTTGGCGCAGGGAGATCGGCTTGTAAACGCGGTGACCTACCTTTCCTGTGTGGTTGTGGAAGCACTGACGTTTTCCGACATTTCGGGAATCACCACCTTCAACCGCCTGATGGATCTTGTTGGTCTGACACTGTTTCCCGCACTTGCCGCCAATCTCTATTATCACTACATGTCCAAACGGTACGGAATGATGCCCAACATCATATTCCGTTTCATCACGACGCTTTACATTTATTTTGTTCCCACGATCACGGGGATGTCGGATTCGCTTACCTCGTGTATCAAGATCATCCTCCCCATTTTCATGCTGGCATTTACGGCGGCACTGTTCGAAAAGAAGAAAAAGACCTCTCCCAAAAAAGGGAAGAAGCTCGGTGCTGTCGGTATAGTATTGACCGCGGCAATCGTGATCGCGGTTGCCATGCTGATCTCCTGTCAGTTCCGCTTCGGTGCGCTTGTGATCGCAACCGACAGTATGACGGGGGAGATCAACAAGGGAGATATGATTATTTACGAACGGTATGACACCCAGCCCATTCGGGAGGGACAGGTCATCGTGTTCATGCAGGATGAATCCAGAATCGTTCACAGAGTCGTCCAGATCACCAACATTGACGGCGAGACCCGGTATTACACCAAGGGCGACGCCAATGAGGATTGGGACGAGGGCTATCGGCTGAAGGGAGACATTGTCGGTCTGACCGACCTCAAGCTCTCGTTTATCGGTTATCCCACTCTGTGGCTGAGAGAATTTATGAAAAAGTAAAAAGAAAGGAGGTTACATGAATGTCTGAATCCGAAAAGAAAAGGCGCGGACGCTATCGCAAAAATCGTGAAAAATGGATCTTCGCGCAAGCGGTCATCGTGATTGTGGTTACGCTGGCGGTTCTGATTTCCGCATTGGTTTCCTACCGACTGAAGCAGCAGTATTACATCGGATACACCGAGGGCGGAAGCATCGATTACGACGTATATCTGAAGGATAACGAGTTTTACGATTCTCCCCGTTTGGAAAAGAATCAGTCCTACGTTGCGTCTCTGATTGACAAGATCATAGCGAATTTCAACTATGAGATCGACATGGATGCCGAGGATGTCAACTACCGCTATTCTTACACGATCAAATCCAGATTGGAAATTATGGATGACACCTCGGACGTTGCCATCTACAATCCGGAGCAAGAGCTTGTGAGTGTGCAGAACAAGCTGCAAAGCAGCTCAAGCCGACTGACCGTCAATGAGATCGTCGTCCTGAACTACGATGAGTACAACGATCTGGCAAGCCGATTCCTGGCTGCCTACGATCTGGACTCCACTACCAGCAGTCTTGTGGTAACGTTGAACGTTGACGTTTTGAGCGACTGTAACGCGTTTTCGGGTAGCAGCGTCGATACGTATTCCTCCGAGTTACGTATACCTCTGACAACCAAGACGGTCAATGTAAAAATGACCTCCTCCGTTCCCGATGCGGAATCCAAGATGATTGCCTGCACCAGAGGAGCCGGCAGTGAAGTATTCAAGACCACGGCAATCGTGCTGGGTGTTGTGGATGTTTTGCTGATCCTGTTCTTTGTTGCCTTCATCTATCTGACGAGAACGGACGATATTACCTATGCCGCACGTGTCAAGAAGATCCTTTCTCAGTACAAATCGTACATTCAGAAAATCAAGAATCTCTTTGAAACACACGGCTACCAAATCATTGTGGTGGATACCTTTGATGAAATGCTGGAAATCAGAGATACCATCCAGGCGCCTATCCTCATGTTTGAAAACGAGGATAAGACCTGCGCCAAGTTTATGATCCCGACGGACAGCAAGCTTCTGTATCTGTATGAGATCAAGGTGGAGGGCTACGTTGAGCCCAAAACCGAGCCCAAGCCCGAGCCCGTGCCCACAACGATCGTGAAGCCGAACATCACCAACGTGGTTCGTCCCGTGGTAAAGGTCGTCGTCACACCCGCACCCGCTCCCGCACCGACCCCCGATCCCGAGCCCGATCCCGAGCCCGAAATCGAAACGGTGGTTGAGGACGTTGAGGTGGAGGTTGAGGCAGAGGAGGGCGAGATCCCCGAAGTGATTGCCATTGTTGAGGAGCCGATCCCCGAGGAGGAGCCCGAGGCAGTGGAGGAGCCCGCAGAGGAGGAAATCGTGGAGGAGCCCGATGAGGAGGATCCCGAAATCGAGGAAATCCTGGCATCGATCCCCTGCACGGAGGAGTTTGCGGAGGAAAACACCGTAGACGCCATCGACATCTTCTGGGAAGAAAGAAGCCATAAGACCTATCGCTACGATCCCGACGGCAATACCGTAGAGGAGGGCGACGTCGTTCTCGTTCCCACGAGAGATGAAGCCAGCGACAGAGACATTGTCCGTGAGGCGGAGGTGGCACGCGGAAACTACAAGGTAGATCCCGCAACCCTCGACAGACCTCTGAAGAAGATCATTGGAGTGGTCAGACGCAAGGCAGAGCAGATCTTCACTGCCATGATTACTCCGACTGAGGAAAAAGAAGACTAAATCAAAAAAGATTACAAACATAAAGGAAAGGTGGGTGATATACGATGAAAACTTGGAAAATCAGTGTGACTTGTGTATTGCTTACCTTTCTTTGTTTGTTTTCGTCCCTCGGCTATGCTGCCGTCAGCAGCAACATGCGTGTAAGCGGATCGGTGAAAACCGATATTCCTTATGGTTTGTTTATTACCTCCATTACAACCAGAGGAACCTCCAATGCCGATAAAAATACCGTGGACTACTTGCAGTATACCACGACCGTGGATTCCATGATCAGCAGAAGAGGAAACAGTGCCGGTACGGTGACCTACACCGTTACGGTATTGAACAACACCAAGCTGACCTACTCCTACCGCGGAATCTACTATCAGACGAATCTGACCGGATATAACGGAAACAATTACGTTGCTACCGCCAACAACCGTTCGAAGATCGGTGTTGTCTGCTCTCTGGCGAGTGCCTCCGCCGATGCCAAGAAGGTAGCACCGGGTGAGTCTATGACCTTTACCGTTATCTACACGGTGGGAGAAGGTATGAATGCCAATACCGATTGGAAGACCCTGATCAATTTCCAATTTGGAATCAACGTGGACGGCGAGCGCGAGGCACTTGCCGTAATCGAGGAAAAATTCCTCAACATCTTGAATACGACATCAACCTATGAGCAGCTGATTGATGCTCTGGATAACAAGTACGACGGCCGTCAGGAATGGACGTCGAACTATATAGGAAACGTAAACGGATCGTCCAGCGAGGATTCGGTGGCGGTCAACACCCTGTTTGCGGGTCAGCTGCAAATCACGGTGGGAAAGGAACAGCTGGACGCAACGGTTCTCATCAAGCATGAAAACCTTGACGGAAGCAACCTGACCGGTGACGATTACGTTGCCACAAACAAAAACAACGGCGGTGTGTTCCGCGGCTACGGCTGTGAAATGACACTGTATCTGACCATCGACCCCCTGAATAAGGCGGGAGCCTACGTGCCCGTATATGCGGTGGTGTTCACCTGCGACCGTGACCAGAACGGAAATCAGATCAGCGACTGGTACCGAATCGGAAACACCTATGCGGGAACGGCAAACGTGGTGACCTACGATGGCGGAAACGGAACCGGATCCTTTGTTACGGATAACTGGAGATCCGATGCCGCAAACTACCGACTGATCGACGGCTATTCCTTTGACATCAAGGGCGAGACCTATTCCTTGGGCGCTTATTCTCACAACATCGTCCAAAACAGAAGCATCAAGGATATTGTAGTCGCAACCGACGCGGGTGCGGTGAATACGCTGGAGAGCCTTTTGAATCATGCAAAGAAAATTATCGATAATTCCGAGTATGCCGGACTGGGAATTGATCTGGTCCATGAAATGTATGAAAAGTATGCCGAGCTTTATACGGTAGACGCAAACGGAGCGCATACGGTTTCTCAAAGCTCTACCATTGCCGAGCTTTCTCCCGCCATCGAGAATCTCTACCGTGTGGTGAACGCCGCACTGACAGAGATGGAAGCAGTGATCCGACAGGAGCAGAACGCTCAGGCTGAAAATTGAAGAAATCCCTCCTTCACGGAGGGATTTCTTTGTATTTCAAGAAAAAAGCGGAGGTTCGGAAAAGCTATGGTTTTCGCTTGGGGAGACCTGCCTCGGAATGCTTCAGGCAAAGGCGGTAGAAGTTGCTGTAATTCTCATAGCCGAGCTGTGTCGCCACCAGCGTGCGCGGCATTCCCTCGGCGATCAGCTTGTCGGCAAGGGCAAGCTTTTTTTGCAGGATATACTGCTTGGGGGAGATCTTCATTTTTTCCTC
>JAZOQX010000051.1:0-7115 GCA_045656325.1 Eubacteriales bacterium | reverse complement strand
GTTTGTGCGGAGCAGCATGAACTGCAAGTTCATGCCCCGGAGCGAAGCGGAGGTGGTTTTCTAAAAAGCGACATAAAACCCCTTCCCAACTAATCACCTTTTTCAAAAGCGACCGCGTTCTCCGCATCCTCGCGTGTTTTTTTATCTCTGTACTCTGCCGCTGGCATCGCCGCCTGCGAGCTTTTCCACCTCGGAGACGGAAACGCGGTTGTAGTCGCCCTCAACCGAATGCTTCAGAGCGGAAGCGGCAACGGCGAACTCAATCGCCTGCTGAGAGGACTTGCCGTTGAGGAGGGAGTAGATCAGACCGCCGCCGAAGCTGTCGCCGCCGCCTACACGGTCCACAATGTGGAGGTGATAGGATTTGGAGAAGTAGCAATCGGTTCCGTCGTAAAGCATACCCGCCCAATCGTTGTCGTTTGCGGAAATAGAGGAGCGGAGGGTAATGGCAACCTTTTCAAAGCCGAAGCGGTCAGCCAGCTGCTTTGCCACGGAGCGGTATCCGTCGTGGTTCAGCTTGCCACCGTAAATATCGGAGCCCTCTGCCTCGATTCCGAATACGTCCTTAGCGTCCTCCTCGTTGGAGATGCAGACGTCCACGTATTCGCAAAGCTCGGTCATGGTCTTGCGAGCCTGCTCGCGGGTCCAAAGCTTGCCGCGGTAGTTCAGGTCGCAGGAGATCTTCACGCCGTGTGCCTTGGCAGCCTTGCAGGCATCCAGACAAATGTCGGCGACGTTCTGACCCAGAGCGGGAGTAATGCCCGTAAAGTGGAACCAGTCAGCGCCCTCAAAAATAGCGTCCCAATCGAAATCGGAGCGGCTGGCTTCCGCGATGGCGGAATGCGCGCGGTCGTAAATGCAGACCGAGCCGCGCTGAGAAGCGCCCTTTTCAAGGAAATAAATACCTACGCGATCGCCGCCGCGGACGATCTTCGAGGTGTCGATTCCGAAATAACGGAGAGAATCCACAGCAGCCTGTCCGATGGCGTGCTTGGGAAGCTTGGTTACGTAAACGCTGTCCATGCCGTAATTGGCAAGGGACACGGCAACGTTCGCCTCGCCGCCGCCGAAGGTGGCCTGCATCTGGTCATTCTGGAAGAAACGGTAATAGCCGTTAGGCGCCAAGCGGAGCATCAGCTCGCCAAAGCATACGATTTTCATAGTAATTACCTCACATATAGTATTATAGTATTCTTGTTTTTGCTATGTTAGCCGTTGACCTTAGCCATCGCCCGCGCGGTCTTCTCGCGGATCTCGTCGGGGGTTCCCTTCATCATCCAGCTTCCGCCGCAAGCGATGATCTTGTCGAAGGCAAGATACTCAAGGACGTTGTCCTCAGAGATTCCACCCGTGGGCAGGAATTTCATAGTGGGGAAGGCGGCGGCAAGCGCCTTGATAGTGCCAAGTCCTCCAAAGTTGGAGCAGGGGAAGAACTTGACGATCTCTACGCCATAGGAGATGGCGGTGATGATCTCGGTGGGGGTGACGCAGCCGGGAAGGTAAAGAACCTTTCTCATGCGGCAAACCTCGGCAACCTCAGCGGCAAAGCCGGGACCGACGATAAACTTCGCGCCGCAATCGATGGCGCGGTTTGCCTGCTCGGCATTGATGACGGTACCCGCTCCGATCAGCATATCGGGGAACTTCTCGCAGCCCAGACGGATAGCGTCGGCGGCGCAGGAGGTACGGAAGGTGATTTCGGCAATGGGAAGACCGCCCTCGCAAAGCGCGCGAAGGGTGGGCTCGGTGTCGGAAAGCTCCTTCAGAACAACGACGGGAACGATTTTACATGATTTTACACGATCCAGTAATTCCATAGTGTTTCCTTTCTGAAAAACAAAATTCATAAAATAATTATAGCACAAATTGATATACAAGGAAATTGCAAAAATGACCGTTTTTTATTGTATTTCTGCGTTAATTATATGATAACACACGCCCCTCGAATTGTCAAGAGAAACGGAAAAATTTGCCGTGGCACAGGGAAGGGGATCTTATTCTTGACTTTTTTGAGGGAAAAGCGTATAATGAGGTTACGATGAAAAAAGGGAGAGTGAGACAATGAAGGAAGAGCGGAGGACAGAGGAGCGGTCGGAACGTCCCGATCGGACGGCATCCCACGTAGAGCTGCATCGCTCTTACGGTGTTCAGCGGCGGTTACGCCCATGGAAGGAAAAGCTCGAGCTTGGTTTTTATAAGATCTTTTTGTTTTGGGTGCTGGGTGTTCTTTCCTTGGCGGCAATTCTTGCCATCGTCAATTTCTGGCTCTATTATCCCGAGCGGTGGGTCAAGCTTTTGCTCAGCGTCATAATCGGAGGCATAGTCGTATTTCGTCTGCTACGCTCGGTTCGGAAGCGCACGGGATTCAGCCGCAAGCTGAAAAAGCTTTGCCGAAAAAAACGGTATGTCATGGATACCAAGCAAAATTTCTTCGCCTCCCTTATCTGGTCCGGGAATCGAGAGGATTTTATTCTTGAAACCGATAAGGAGCGGTATTTCGTTTGCTATCTGACGGTAAGAAAGTACCGTTCCTCTCTTTATCTTGAAAGCGAGGAGCTGCTCCGTCTGGTCAAGCGGCCTCTGAACAGCCGTTTTACCGATATTTTTGATTTTCGACCGAGAGCCAAGTATTATCCCATGGATTTTCATATTCGGGAGGAAGAGAACAAATCGGGAAAAAGGATCGTCAAGGTGCTGCTTGTCAATCCCGTTTGTGAGGAGATCATGTATAAAAAGAAGGACGGAGGCTATGAGACTACGGGAAACGGAGGCGAGCATTTCGGCTATACCGTCTACACCGCGGGCGGCTTCCTGAACGTGGTGAAACGGGATACGTGAGGATGCGGGGGGTTAGTTGGGAATTGGATTTATGTCGCTTTTTAGAAAACCACCTCCGCTTCGCTCCGGGGCATGAACTTGCAGTTCATGCTGCTCCGCAAAAACTTTATTACAAATTATGTGTAGCATTACACACTTTCCTATTTCTTGTGTTAGGTTAAAGTTTATACTTTCTCTCTAAGGAAAAAATCCGCGGAGCCTTTGGCATCACCGCGGATTTTTTAATTTTTTAGAAGCAATTTCCACAGGTTGTATACCCCTGCTGAATTAGGGATGAAACATCTCCCACATACTCCTTTCGATTTTCCGGCTTGATTTTTGCCCCCGTTCCGCAGGTGGTTTTATGGATTTTTTTGGATTTTGTATTCAATACGTAACTGTACTCCTGTTGCTCCGTTTGCCGCATCTTCTGATCGTCGCATCCGACTGAGAAGAGTATGAAAAGTAGCAAGCACAAAAAAACAATCCCTCTTTTTAATTTTTCCATTCTCTTTATCCTTTCATAAAAATAGTTTTTAATTATTATAACACCGTACGGTGTTATTTGTAAATACCGTACGGTGTTTTTGTTTATAATATTTTTATAAACTGTTTTATGAGGAAAAAAATGCTTGTATATCGTCGCATACGTGATCTGAGAGAGGATCACGATAAAACACAAAAAGAAATTGCAAGTCTTTTAAATATGCATCCTACCGTTTATCAACGGTATGAACGAGGAGAACGGGAAATTCCCCTTTGGGCAGCCATAAAATTAGCAGACTACTATGGAGTTTCCTTGGACTATTTGGTAGAACGAGAATAAAATCCGCGGAGCCTTTGGCATCACCGCGGATTTTATTTTTATTTAAAACGGACCGTCGAGGACGTCGGTCCCTACAAAAAATAATTTATTTGATACCGTCCTACCCCAAATTATATCCTTTCCCGTAGGGGGCGACGCCCCCGACGCCCCGTAAAAAAAGAGATTCTCGGCGGCGCTAAAGGCGCCGAGAATCTCTACCTTAGAAAAAACAATATTTTATTCGTTATACAAAGAATAGAAAAGTGTGTTTCTTAAACAAATTTTGTCATAAAGTTTCTGCGGAGCAGCATGAACTGCAAGTTCATGCCCCGGAGCGAAGCGGAGGTGGTTTTCTAAAAAGCGACATAAAATCCCTTCCCAACTAACTTCCTTCTCAATTCAGCATTGCGGCACCAATAATGCCCGCGTCATTGCCTAGGGTAGCGATACGAAGCTGAGTCAGAGCAACCACGCTGCCGCCGTACTGCTCGGAGCGAACGATGGGGAGCAGGGCATCGATCAGGGATTGTCCCTCGTTGGAAACACCGCCGCCCAAGGAGATCACCTCGGGCTGGAAAATGTTAATGATGGTAGCAAGCCCCGATGCCAGATATTTGATATACTTATCGTAGACCTCTTTGCCTGCCGCGTCACCCGCGCGCATCGCGTCGCAAGCGGTTCTGCCCGATACCTTGGGTTGATCCGCCATGAGGGTGGTTCTGCCCGAAGCGCGGCATTCATCGATCTTTTCCTTGGTCATACGAATCAGAGCGGTTGCCGAGGAATACGCCTCCCAACAGCCCTTGCGTCCGCAGGAGCAGGGAACGCCGTCTACCTCGATGACAATATGACCCAGTTCTCCGCCCGCATAGTTAAATCCCGAATAGACCTTGTTATCAATAATGATACCGCCGCCCACACCGGTTCCGAGGGTAATCATCACGCTGTTCTTGGTTCCCTTGGCGGCACCCGCCACTGCCTCGCCCCACGCGGCGGCATTGGCATCGTTTTCAATTTTAATCTTTTCCACACCCGTCAGCTCGCGAAGGCTCTTGGCGATGGGGAACTTGCGGAAGGGAAGATTGCAGGAGTATTCTACCACTCCGTCGTCGTGATTGGCAATGCCGGGGGTGGCAATACCGATTCCCGCTACGTCGGAAAGCGCAATGCCCTCCTCGTCGCATACCGCGCGGCAAAGAGCGGCAATATCCGCTACGATCTCCTCAGCGGGACGGGAAGCGCCCGTGGGAAGACTCTTCTTGACCTTAATTTTCATGTCGTCGTTTACAAGACCTACGGCGATATTGGTGCCGCCGAGATCCACACCGATTCTGTACATATACATTCCTCCATATATTCGTATTTAAGCATTTATATTATATCGGGTTTTATTGAAAAAGTCAACCGATTCTCACTTTTTTGGATAATCGCAAAGCGCGCGAAGGGGACACTTGCCGCAAAGAGGGCTTCTTGCCATGCACACGTCTCTTCCAAACTGTACGATGCGGTGGCAGAAATCCGACTGGGCTTCGGGTTCGATCAAACGGGAAAGGATCGTCTCCACCCGCTTGGGATCCTTGAGGTCGGTGGGATACATACCCAGTCTGCCGCAGATGCGGATGCAATGGGTGTCGGTGACGACGGCGGGCTTCCCGTAGATATCACCGAGCAACAGATTGGCGATCTTTCGTCCCACACCGGGGAGCGCCAAAAGCTCCTCCATGGTGTCGGGAACCCGTCCGCCGTATTGCTCGACGAGGATCCCGCAGGAAGCCTTAATGCTTTCCGCCTTGGTACGGAAAAGTCCGCAAGGGCGAACGATCTCCTCTATATCGGAAAGGGGGGCGTTTGCCAGATCATGGACGGTCGGGTACTTGGAAAACAGCTCGCGGCAAACAATATTCACCCGCGCGTCGGTACACTGGGCGGAGAGTCTCGCCATGACGAGAAGCCGCCAAGGCTCGCCGCCGTATTCCAACGCGCACACCGCTTCGGGATAAACCTCCTCCAGCGCTTTGACAATCCTTGCCATGCGCTCCTTTTTTTCTTTCTTTTTTGGAATGTTCGGTGCGTTCATGTCAGTCTCTTCTTGCGGTGAAGTATGTACCTACGTGACCGCCGTCCAAAAGGGTATAAAGAATCTCGGGATCATGACCGTTGAGGATAAACATGGGAATCCCCGCCTCGGTGCAGAGCTTTGCCGCTTGGAGCTTGGCGATCATACCGCCCGTACCGCGGTCGGTTCCCGCGCCTCCCGCCAAGGACATGATCTCGTCAATGTTGTCCACGCGGCTGATGAGCTTGGCATCGGGATTGGATCGGGGATCGGAGTCGTAAAGACCGTCCACGTCCGAAAGGTTCAATACCACGTCGGCACGGCAAAGCCTTGCTACGTGCGCGGAGAGAATGTCGTTTCCGCCGAATTTGGTCAGCTCGTCGGTGGATACCGAGTCATTTTCGTTGACGATGGGAATGCAACGCATCTCCAAAAGACGGTTAAAGGTGTTTTCCGCCGCCGCTCTGCGGTCGGGATTGGTAAGCACGTCCTTGGTCATGAGGATTTGTCCGACGGTGTGACCGAAATCCGAGAAGAAGCGGTCGTAGATCTTCATCAGCTCGCTCTGTCCGATCGCCGCCATTGCCTGCTTTTCCTCGGGTGTGGACGGAATGCGGCCGAAGCCCGCCTTGGCAACACCCGAGCTGACTGCGCCCGAGGACACCAGAACCACGCGAATGCCCGAATTTTGCATATCCGACAGGACCTTGACGATCTTTTCAATACGACGGAGATTCAAATGTCCCGTGGTGTGGGTCAGGGTAGAGGTTCCTACCTTGACAACGATTCGTTGGCTGTCTCTGAAATATCCCATAAAATCAAATCTTTCTGTAAATTTTTTTAAAATCCTCTTTCAAAAAATGAAAAAATGTATTATAATAGAGGTTGAACATATTATATACCGATTTTTCGTTTTTTTCAAGTCTTTTGCGGAAAAAAACAAAAAAGAGATAAACGTACGGAGGGAACTATGAAGCAGAAGTATACCATCACCATCGCAGGAGTGCAAATGAACGTGGTCAGCGACGAATCGCCCGAGGCGGTGGAGGCGCTGGTCGGTCTGGTGGACCGTAAAATGAGAGAGGTGATCGGCGGAAGTAACTGCCCGAAAAGCGAGGCGGCGCTTCTCTGCGCTCTGGATTATTGCTCCGAACGGATCAAAGCCCAAAGAAAGGTCAAGGCACTCGAATCTAAGCTGGCTATCGCCGAGGGCGCTCTCGAAGAGGTCGAAATGGAAAACGAGGAGCTTCGCCGTGAAATCAACGACCTGAAATTGATGATCGCTAAGTAAGGATGCGGGGACGCGGGTCGCTTTTTGAAAACAAACTTCGCTTCGCTTCGCTGCAAGAACCTATGGTTCTTGGCATCCGCAAAACTTTTATTACAAATTTGGTTTAGGGGACACACTTTCCTATTCCTTGTGTAAGGAATAAGATA
>JAZOQX010000050.1:0-22186 GCA_045656325.1 Eubacteriales bacterium | reverse complement strand
CGCGGCATTCCCTCGGCGATCAGCTTGTCGGCAAGGGCAAGCTTTTTTTGCAGGATATACTGCTTGGGGGAGATCTTCATTTTTTCCTCAAACAGATGGCAAAAGGAGGATTTGGATCGGTTGGTTGCTCGGGCAAGATCCTTCTTGGCGTACGGCACCCTTTCGGGTGAGGCGCGCTACAAGGAATTGGCAGAGGAGGCCATGAGGAACTGTCTGTGTCTCTTCCGCCCTGACGGAAGCGCTTCCTGCGCGTACATGTATCCCTATACCTGCAACGGAAGGAAAGGGGCGTTTTACGATGCCTTTGCAAACGATCAGGACTTTGCACTGTACTTTGCGATGGTGTCGGAGATGTTCGGCAAAAAAACCTTTATCATAAAAAAAGAAAACGAAAATGCACCCCCAAAGGCCACACGCTTTTGGAGGTGCATTTTTTATGGAGAAGAAAGGTCAAATCAACGCGTATCCCGTTTCTTCCGATATTGGAGCGGTGTCTGCCCGATCTGCTTTTTGAAAAGTCGGATAAAATAGTTGTAGTCGGGGAATCCGCAAGCGGCGGAGATCTCGGTCACGTTCAGCTCGGGGTGAGAGCGCAGCAGCTCCTTGGCGCGATGCAGGCGCTTTTGCGTGATGAATGCGTTGACCGTTGTGTGAAATTCTTCGCAAAAGAGCCGATAGATGGCATTCTTCGAAAGGAAGAATTCACGGGAAAGATCCCCGATATAGATCTGCTCGGAAAGATGGTCGGAAATGTATTGCTCGATCCTTACCGACAGCATGCTTCGGTTGCGGGTGATCAGCCCATCCATCCAGAAGGATTTGATGAGAATATCCACCACGTGGCAGAGCGAGAGCAGCTGCTCCTCGGAAACCGAGGGGACATCGCCGTAAAGCTCCCGCAGGCGATCCTCCGAGAAGCCGTACCGTTCCGCTACGATACGGAGGTTTTCCTCCGAGGAATATTTTTTCTCCGCATCGCGGAACTGTCCGATCTGAATGTATGCGATCAATACGTCCTCGTACACCACGGGCATGATGGTCTCCATCAGTCCTGCGTGGCAGGAATAGCGGCTGATCCTCCGCGTGGCGAATACCTCCTTGATATGGATCAGGTTCGATTGACTGCAATGCTCGATACAATCCTCACGGCATCGGATATATTGGCAATAGGGAGTATGGGCGGGAGAGCCTGCCACCCCCTTTCCCGAGGCATCGTAGAGCGCCACGGCAATTCCCGTGCTGTTATAGAAGTCGGAAAGGGTCTGTTTGATTTTTTCTTTGTTAAAAATGTAGTCCATGAGCTTATTATAGCATCAATGGGAAGAGTTGTCAATATTTTTTATTATCGGGAAAATAATGCTATTTTTTGCGAAAAAATTTCTATCCCGTAAGCGGTGGCTTTGCTATAATGGGGGTATCAAGAATCTTATTTCAAAAGGAGTAAAACCATGCAAAAAGCGATGCAGATTCCCTATGACGAGCAATTCTCTTTGCAATGTCAGCTTGTCCGTGAGGCAGGCTTTCGCCACGTGTCGGTGAACCTGAACGAGGTCCCCCGCAAGACCGAAGAGGAATGGAATGCCGCCACCGAGGATATTGGCAATATTCTTGCCAAAAACGGACTTTCCTGCGTGCAGACCCATTTGAAATATCACAATCTGTTAGAGTCCTCCGAGGTGCCCGACGAGGAGACCGATTTCCACATCTGTCAGGGCATTTTGGTGGGAGGCGCTTTGGGTGCGAAATATAACGTATTCCATCCGAGATCCTCAATCTCCTCTGGATATCGCCCCTCCAAGTCCTTCGAGGACAACCGCGCTCTGCTTTCCAAATATCTGGAATATGCGGTGAAGGGAAATACCGCCGTAGCAGTGGAGAATATTCCGATCTTTCCATCCCGCAGTAAGCTGATGCCCTTTTATTCCTCCTGCTTTGAGGATCTTTCCACGCTGGTGGATTCCTTCGGGGACGAGCATATTGTGATCTGCTGGGATTTCGGTCACGCCAATCTGTTGAAATGGGAGCAGAGCGATGCCATCGGCTTTTTGGGAAGCCGAATCAAGTGTACCCACATTCACAACAATTTCGGCTTCTGTGACGATCATTCCACCCCCGATATGGGTAACATCGATTGGAAGAGCGCCATGGCGGCATTGGCGGCGGTGGGCTATGAGGGTCCCTTGACTCTTGAGACACACTGCCGGTATGACGACGTGGATCTGCTTCGAAGCTTTCTTTGTCACAATTTTGCCTGCGTGGAATATCTCGAGCGTTTGATGAGAAAGTAATATGACGGCGTATATTATTATTTTATTGGCGGTCTTTTGCTTTGCGGGGCAGTTTGCCTTTACCAAGATCTATGAAGGCTCCATGCGGCAGACCACGGTCACTGCGCTTGTGATGCTGGTGGTAACCAGCATCATCGGCACCGTCCTTTATTTGTTCATCGGCGGCTTTCGGGTGGAATTTTCCTCGGTTTCGGTCTTTTGGTCGATTCTCTTTGCCCTTGTGATGATCCCGTATTACATGATCGGCATTCGAGTGCTTTCCCTTGGAAGCCTTGCCGTCTACGGAATGTTCATGATGCTTGGCGGGATGCTTGTGCCCTTTTTTTACGGCGTTTGGTTCCTGCGGGAATCGGTTTCGGTGGCGCAGATCCTCGGCACTGTACTTTTAACGGGATTCATTGTTTTGCAGGCGGTTTCTCAATCCGATACGCAGGGAGAGACGGGGAAGAAGCGGTCGGGACGGATCCTCTTCTTTGTTCTTTGTCTGATTATTTTCTTCCTGAACGGTCTCACGGGCGTGATCGCCAAGGCGCATCAGATCGACGGGCGTGCGGTGGACGAGGTCAGCTTTACCGTCATTTCCTGCGCCTTGACGGCGGTGTTCAGCCTTTTTTTGTTGGGATTTGAATTTTTACGGGGACGCCGCCAAAAGGCAGAAGAGGTGAAAATGACCCTCAAGGCAAAGCCGCTCTTGGTGATGACGTTGATCGGTGCGGCAACCTATACGGGAAACTTTCTGCATCTTCTGGCGGCAAGCGACGTGCCCGCCTCGGAGCAGTTTCCCTTGGTTTCGGGCGGTGTGATCGTCATGTCGGCGCTGGTGTCGGCATTCTTCTTTAAGGAAAGGCTGAATACGAAGGAGTGGATCGCCATCGGCGGCGCCTTTTTGTCCACCGTTCTGTTTGCATTTTAAGGAAATAGCTTTCCTGAAAAACGTAAAAGCAAATTTTTTGTCGAGCAAGGATGCAGAAAAAATGCGAAGGCATTGCAATCGGCAATGGATCTCGGAGGTGAGATTGCCGTCGAGGGGAAGGGTATGTATGATCTTTCCGAGACGATGAAAATCGGAGATAATATAACGACGATCCTTGCGCAGGGGGACAAATTCGCCGTCAGGCAAGCCGTACGGGACGTAACGGGATCGCCTTTGTAAACAAGGGGGCGGCATCCCACACCTCCAATCAAAATATCAAGCTGAGCGGTCTGTCCTCACATTTTTCGGACGGAGCTTCCGATTGTTGGTAAATAAACATTGAAAAAATAACCGTGTCGTGGTATACTGAGAAAAACAGAAGAGAGAAGTGTGTGCGGCATGAAACGATTGGCGGAAAAAATTTTTTACAGTGGGCGGCAATTTGGATCTTTCCTCCACCGAGCCTCTGACGGTCGCCTTTATCGGCGGTTCGGTGACCGATGGAGAGACGGGCTGTTATTCGATCCGGCACGGAATGAACTATACGGGAGAGTGGATCTCGCTTCCCAAGGGAAAGAAACGGATCCGTGTTCCGATGCGGCTACGCGGTAGAAGCATTTTTGCCGTAATGGCCTGACAATACAAAAGGAAGGGTAAAACGATGAAGATTGACCATTATATCGATTTAAAAGGCAAACCCGGTGTTTCGGGATTGATCTATGCCTCGGGTAGCTTTGGCGTGATTGAGAGCGACGCCGACTATATGAGAACCGACGAAGAGGGACGAACGGTCTTTTCTTATGAAAACGGATCGGTTCGCCTGGAATCGGAATTCGTTTATGAAGAAAACGGAGTGGTGCTTCGCCGTGACCGATTCTATAATTGCTCCGATGCTCCTCTGGAGGTGGACTGCCTTCTCAGCCGATTTGCGCTTCCCGGAAACGAGTACGAGGTATATACCCAATACAATGGCTGGCAGCATGAGAGTACGGGTGCGTGGCAGAAGCTGGTGACTCGGATCTCCGCCATCTCTCAAGGCATCCGCACCTGCGACGGCGCCACTCCCATCATGGGCTTTCATGATCTTTACACGGGCAAGAATACCGTTTTTCACTTGCTCCCCAACGCACAATGGCAAATGATCGCCCAAAAGTTCCCGAGAAGCGATCGGGAGCGGGTGGTGCTGGAATGTGGACTGTATGACCGTTCGCTTTGTCTGTCGGTGGCACGGGGGGAGTGCATCGAGCTGCCTTCCATCGTATTCTTCCAAGCTGAGAGCAAGACCGATCTGGATGCTTATAAGCTCCACGGATGGTTCCTTGGCAAGCATCCTCGCAAGCGACTTCCCGTATTTTACAATTCCTGGATGTATTGCTATGCCAATCTCGACGTGGATGCACTGATCCGACAGGTGGACTGTGCGTCAGATATGGGCTTTGAGGGCTTCATGATCGATGCAGGCTGGTTTGGCAGAAGCGCCAATTGGGGCCAGGAGGTCGGCGATTGGGTGGAAAACACCGAAAGCGGACCTTGCGGCAGACTGATCGAGGTCTCCGACCGTGTGCGGGAGAGAGGCATGATCTTCGGACTTTGGTTTGAGCCCGAGCGCGCCGCCAAGGACTGTCGGGCGGTCCGTGAGCATCCCGAATATTATATCAGCGGAAAATATCTGGATTTTGCTAATCCCGATGCGGTCGCTTATATGTTGGAGGTCATTTCGTCGCAGATCGACAAATATCACGTGGGTTGGGTGAAATTTGATTTCAACTCTACGATCCCGCTGGATCCCTCGAAAAACGCCTTTTATCGCTATATGCAGGGACAGAAGGATTTTATCCGTCGGCTTCGGGAGCGCTATCCCGAGCTTTATATCACCAATTGCGCCAGCGGCGGCTTCCGCATGGAGCTGGGGCAGGCAGAATTTTCGGACAGCTTCTGGCTCTCGGATAACCAGGGCCCCTATGAAGGTATCCGTATTGTCAAGGATACCCTCAAGCGCATGCCCTCCGCGCTGATCGAGCGCTGGAACGTGCAGAAATATTGCGACGGCTTTTTGGTCTATCCCGACAAGAGAGTGGGCAGAATGATCCATTGCAACGACGGAACCTGGGATTCTCTGATCGGTGTGAGCGATTCCTTCTCCGAGGAGTTCCTCAAGGGTGGCCCCATGGGCTTTTCCTGCGATCTTTCGGCACTTCCCGAGGAGTACCGTGCCCGTTGGAGTCAGGTCATTGCCGAATACAAGAGGGATGCGGAGTTTTATGCAAATGCTCTGGCTCGGGTGACGGTGGACACCGATCGGGTGACGGTGCTTGAATATTTTGATCGGAGCCTTGACCGCCTTGTCATTCAAATTTTCACCAAAACCGTCTATGCCGAGGAGCTTCTGATCTACCCGACGGTGGATCGGGAGAGGCAGTACCTGATGGGGGATCAGGTCCTTGACGGCAAATCCCTGACAGAGGACGGAATTCTGATCAGGCATATCGGGCAAAATGCTTGCCGAGTTCTCGAATTGACGGCAAAATAATTTCATAAAGTGAAAAAAGGACGAAGAATTTCAGAATTTCTTCGTCCTTTTTGGGGTCAGTCCTTTTTTTGTATGATCATTGAGCGCGCGATGCTTTAAGAGGAGTCGGTAAAAATTACTGTAATTTTCATAGCCGAGCTGTGTCGCCACCAGCGTGCGCGGCATTCCCTCGGCGATCAGCTTGTCGGCAAGGGCAAGCTTTTTTTGCAGGATATACTGCTTGGGGGAGATCTTCATTTTTTCCTCAAACAGATGGCAAAAGGAGGATTTGGATCGGTTGGTGGCTCGGGCAAGATCATCAAGCAGAATTTTCTCGTGCAGATGGACGTCGATATAGGAAAGTGCTTTTTGAAGAAAGGCGTCTGTTTCGGCACCTACGAGCTCTGCGGGGGCTTGCAGTGTGTCATAGAGGATCTCGACCATCAGGCTGTGCAAAAGAGGGGCATAAAAGGCATCCTCTCTCTTTTGACAGATCTTTTTCATTTTCTCTAATTGGTGAGAGGGGCATTTCGCGCTTCTTCCTTGGCTGACAAAGGAGTCTCTCAGCTCCTTCGGAATGGTGTCGCTGCCGAAGAGGGCAGTGACTCTGTGATAGCTTCCTTCTCCGTTTGCCATGACCGAGTGATAGAGGAGTGGGGGGATAATGAGGACCCGATTGCTTTGCAGACGGTAGCGCTGACCCTCCAGCATGACCGTAATATCCCCGTCCACCACCGCGATCATCTCGTATTGGGCGTGGCAATGGCTCTCCCAGAGAACCGAATGACGGACGTCACTTTCTATGTATTCAATTTTGAGATCTGCCATCATAATCACCGTCCTTTTTCGCTATTATAGCACAAATTTGCAAGATAAGCAATAAAAAATGCAAAAATGATTATATACATATCTTTTATTTGATGGTATAATGAAAATGAATCATACAGAAAGGCATATTGTCAGATGATAAGAAATTCAATTCAAATCGGCAAAAAGAAGATAGAAAATCGCGTGGTATTACAGCCGATGGAGGGTTGTGACTGTCATATGGACGGAAGTCCGAGTGAATTGACGGTTGAAAAATACGTAAGAGCGGCAAGAAGCGGCGCGGGGGTCGTTTGGTTTGAGGCGAACGCCGTGTGTCCCGAGGGAAGAACGAATCCCGGACAGATGATGCTGACCAAGGAGAATCTTCCCGTTTTTCAAAGGCTTTTGAGTGAGATGCGACGCATTGCGAAGGACGAGTGCGGGGTCAATCCGATCTTGATCTTGCAGCTGACTCATTCGGGCAGGCAGAGCATCGTCCCCATGATCGCCTATCGCCATCCGATCTACGAAGAAAGACGGCCTGTAACCAATGAAAATATTGTAACGGACGAGTATCTTGATACGCTTGCCGAGAAGTACGTCGCATCGGCGCGCTTGGCGGTGGAGGCGGGCTTTGACGGGGTGGACGTAAAGTCCTGCCACGGCTATCTGTTTCAAGAGCTTTTGTCGGCGTTCACACGAGAGGGAAGATACGGCACAAGCTTTGAAAACAGAACGAAGCTATATCTTGATTGTGTTCAGGCGGTCAAAAAAGTAATTCCAGAGGATATTTTGCTTACCACACGCCTCAGTGTTTCGGATATGGTGCCAAAGCCCTATGGATTCGGAACAACGGAAGATAATGAGCTTGATCTGACAGAACCCGATATGCTTATTGAGCGATTGACCAAAGAGGGTATTCAAATACTGAATGTCACCGTTGGCAATCCCTATTACAATCCTCACGTCAATCGTCCCTACCGCAAGGGAGGCTATGAGCCCCCCGAGCCCTCGGAGACGGGACTGAAGCGCTTTGAGGTCATCGAGAAGCATATCAAGGAAAAATTTCCGTCCCTGCCCGTGGTGGGCTCCGGCTTGTCCTATTATCGGGAGGATCTGATCGAGCAGGCACAGCGGCAGCTCCGTGAGGGCACCTGTGACCTTGTGGGCTTTGGCAGAATGTGGCTGGCATATCCCGACTTCTACCGAGACTTTACCGAGGGACGGTTTGACGCGAAAAAATGCTGTCTTGCCTGCTCCAAGTGTACCGAGCTGATGCGAAACGGCAAGATTTCCGGCTGCGCGGTGTTCAATGAGACGTATCGCGTTCTTTATAAAACCATAGAAAAGTAAGGAGGGCTTATGTTTAAGAATTTTTTGAACACACACGATCTTTATGAGCTCCGATTCCGCTCCGACCTCTTCCCGAGTGTAGAGGACAGAGCCTTTTGGGATGCCTTTCAAAATGAGGAATGTATTTCCTTGGCGGAGACGGAGGCGGACTACGCATGGCCCATCATCAAGGCAACGGATTTTATGGAATTCGTCAAAAGCGGCGACCGAGATGTGATGGAACGCCCCCATTTTGACCGTCGGGAGCATCTCTGCCTCTTTGTTCTTGCCGAGCTGAAGGAAAATCGGGGTCGGTTTCTGCCGCAGATCGTCAATGGACTGTTTGCCATCTGCGAGGAAAGCTATTGGGGGCTATCCGCCCACACGCGGGAAAGACATTTTGAGTACCCCAACATTCCCACTCCCGCCGAGCCCTTTATCGATCTCTTCGCGGCGGAGACGGCGGAGCATCTCGCCATGACCGTTACGCTCCTCGAAGCACCTCTTCTCGCTTTCTGCCCCGAGATCATCGACCGTGTCGCCTATGAGCTGAACCGTCGGATCAAGGAGCCCTATGAGAACCACTTTGATTTCCATTGGATGGGGCATCGCGGCAAGGCGGTCAATAATTGGAATCCGTGGATTCTCTCCAACGTGCTGACCGTGTTTTTGCTCTGCGAGCAGGATGCGCGTCGGAAGGCAAGAGCCGTTCGCAAAATCCTTTGGGATGCCCAAAGCTATTACGATACGATCCCCGCGGACGGAGGCTGTGACGAAGGTCCCATGTATTGGAACCGAGCGGGAGCCACTCTCTTCGAGCTTTTGTATCAGCTCAAGCTGTCTACCGACGGAACGATCGACTTTTTCTCGGATGAAAAGATCTGCCGCGTTGCCTCCTATATGCAAAAGGCGCATCTTACCAAGGATCTTTTCGTCAACGTAGCAGATGCCCACGCCCAAGGACTTGGCTTTTGTATGCCTCTGCTTTTCGGCTTTGCCAAGGAAACGAATAACGAACCCCTCCAAAACCTCAGCGTAGGGATCTACCGAGAGCGTACCAGCGAACAAAGTCCCGTCAGCCATAAGATCCAGACCCTGCGCCGTATCGTCCTCGCGTCTGCCTTCCTTTCGGAAATGGAGCGGTACGAGGTCACCTACCCGCTCCACGGGGATGCCGAGATCCTTCCCGATCTGGAGCTTGCCACCCTCCGCAAGAGGGATTGGATCCTCTCCGCCAAGGGCGGCCACAATGAGGAGAACCACAACCACAACGACGTGGGAAGCTTTGTTCTGTATGAGGGGGACACGCCCATTCTTGTGGACGTGGGAATCAACACCTACACAAAGGATACCTTCTCCTCGGAGACACGGTACGTAAAGATCCCCTGGACAAGAGGCTCTTACCACAATATCCCCATCGTCAACGGACAGGAACAGTCAAACGGCAGAAGCTACCGCTCCGACCGCTTTGAGGCGGAGGATGCGGAAATACGGATCTCCTTCGAGAGCGCCTACGCGGAGGACGCAGGGCTTTCCTCTCTTTGCCGTACCCTCACCCTTTCCGATGAAGGCTGTACGCTCACCGATCGCTTCGGCTTTGCGTCCGAGGATCAGCAAACGGTAAAAGAGGTATTTATGAGCATCCTTCCCGTCCGCGCGGAAGGCAACACCGTCATTCTCGGGGAACGCTACCGACTTTCCGCTTCCGCGGGAGATATTTCCCTTGAGTGGGTCCCCTTTGAGGACGCTCGGCTTTCCTCGGATTGGAAGACCGACGGCGTCACAAGGATCCTTGTGGAATGTGAGAACCGATCCGATATTACAGTAAAGGTGGAACGGATATGAAAATTGCCATTGTTACAGGCGTAGCGGGAGGCATTGGCAAAGCCTGTGCCATCTCCCTTGCCAAAAAAGGATATACCATCGTGGGCATGGGAAGAAGACCTGACCCCGACCTGACCGATTTCAAGGGTCTTGACATGACCTACGTTTCGGGAGACGTCTCCTCCTCGGAGGATCGGAAGCGCCTTGTGGAGGAGGCCCTCTTTCTCGGGGAGATCCATGCCCTTGTCAACGTGGCGGGTGTGGCGCCCAAGGTGCGGAACGACCTTCTGGACATGACCGAAGAAAGCTACGATTACGTTATGGACATCAACACCAAGGGCACGCTCTTTCTGACGCAGGCCGTCGCTCGCGAAATGATCCGACAGGGTAAGGGAGGAGCCATCGTCAACATCTCCTCCTGTTCGGAATACACAAGCTCGGTCAATCGGGGAGAATACTGCATCTCCAAGGCGGGCGTAGGAATGATCACCAAGCTGTTTGCCCACCGCTTGGCAGGGGAGGGGATCACGGTCAACGAGATCTGCCCCGGCATCATCGAGACCGATATGACCGCAGGGGTCAAGGAAAAATACGACCGTCTGATCGAGGACGGATTGGTACCCCTCGGACGATGGGGACAGCCTGAGGATATTGCCGAGGCCGTGGTTGCCTTTTGTGACGGCACGCTTCGATACGCCACGGGAGAATCCCTGATCCTTGACGGAGGAATGCACATCAGAAGATTATGAAAAAAAGCTATCATACGTTGGTGATCGGTACGGGCTGTGCGGGGTATAATGCCGCAGATAAGCTCTATGACCTTGGAGTAAAGGATCTTGCCATTGTTACCGAGGGAAGATTTATGGGAACCTCCCGCAATACGGGAAGCGATAAGCAAACCTATTATAAGCTCTCCCTTTGCGGAGCCGAGGGAGACAGTGTTCGGGAGATGGCCGACACGCTCTATTCGGGCGGCGGTGTGATGGGCGAGCACGCCCTTTGCGAGGCGGCATACTCTACCCGATGCTTCATGCGACTGGTCGAGCTGGGTGTTCCGTTTCCCACCAATGAATTTGGAGAGTATGCGGGATACAAGACCGACCACGACCCGAGAACGAGAGCTACCTCCTCGGGGCCTCTGACCTCGAAGTATATGACCGAGGCGCTGGAGCGCTCCGTCTTGTCCAAGGGCGTGGAGATCATCGATTTTCATAGAGTGATCAGGATCCTTACCGAGAACAATGCGGTAACGGGACTGCTTCTTGCCAATACGGTAACGGGAGAGATCTCGGCGATCGGTTGTCAGAATGTGATCCTTTGTACGGGCGGGCCTGCGGGAATCTATAAAAATACCGTCTATCCCGAAAGTCAGCACGGTGCTACGGGTCTTGCCATCGAGGCGGGAGCAACTCTTTCCAATATGGAGGAGTGGCAGTACGGACTTGCAAGCACCAAATTCCGTTGGAATCTTTCGGGAACCTATCAGCAGGTGCTCCCCCGATACGTATCCGTGGACGAAAACGGATGCGAGCGGGAATTTCTCTACGAGAGCTTGGGCGCAGAGTCCCTAAGTATGATCTTTCTCAAGGGCTATCAGTGGCCGTTTGATACCAGAAAGACCGACGGCTCTTCAAGAGTCGATCTTCTGGTTGCCGAGGAGATCAAAAAGGGAAATCGGGTGTATCTTGACTTCCAAAGAAATCCGAAGGGACTGGAGAGCGGCTTCGAGCAGCTTTCCAAGGAGGCCTACGAATATCTTCGCCGCTCCGACGCACTGCTTGATACCCCCATCAAGCGTCTGAAAAAAATGAACGAGGGAGCCATCGAGCTGTATGCCTCCCACGGCATCGATCTTTGGAGCGAATATCTGGAGATCGCCGTCTGCGCGCAGCACTGTAACGGCGGTGTGGCGGTAGACGAAAATTGGCAGAGCGACGTGGAGGGATTGTATGCGGCAGGAGAAGCGGCAGGTACCTTTGGTGTCTACCGTCCGGGAGGAAGCGCCCTCAATTCCACACAGGTGGGAAGCCTGCGCGCGGCGGAGCATATCGCAAGGAGAGGCTCCTCGGACCGAGCATTGCCGAGCTATCAGCTCCCGCGGCTCGTTTACGGCAAGGATAATCTTGATGCGATTCGCCAAAAAATGCAGGGAGAGATGAGTCGGGTTGCGGATTTTGACCGAGGAACCAAGGAAATGAAGACGTTGCTTGAAAAAGCAACCGAGCTTTGTGAAGGCTTTTTTAAGATGGCGATCATACGCGAACCCTCGCGAACGGCAGAGCTTTATAAGCTCTACGATATGGCATTGACCCAGCGAGAGACCTTGTCCGCCATGATCTGTTCGGCAGAAATGATCGGAACGCACGGCTCGGCATTCGTAGATCGCAAGCCCGATTACTCGATCCAAAGGAGAGAGACGCGGACCTTGACCAAGAACGGGGTGTCCCATATGGAGAGGGTATCGTTGATGCCGACACCTGAGCTTTGGTTTGAGACGTTACTGGCAAAAAAGAAGCAGGAGATCGAACATGATGGAAAAACCATATAATTTAGGATTGGTGTCGGTATCATTCCGACAGCACACGCCCGCAGAAATTTTGGAATACGCAAAGGTCGCGGGTCTTTCGTGTATTGAATGGGGAAGTGACGTTCACGCGCCATGCTCCGATATGGAAGTGCTTCGGGAAATCGCTGCTCTGCAAAAGCAATACGGCATAAAATGCGCTTCTTACGGTACTTATTTCAAAATCGGAAAGACACCGATGGAGGAGCTGGCAGGATATATCAACGCCGCCAAAATTTTGGGGACGAGGATACTTCGTCTTTGGTGCGGTACAAAGAGCGGATCGGATATGACGGAGGAGGAAAGAGGAGAACTTCTTTCGGCTTGCCGCATCGCCGCGGGTATAGCCGAGGAACAGGGAGTGACGCTATGTATGGAATGTCATAAGAAGACCTTTACCGAGAATCCCGATGATGCCCTTTGGCTGATGGAATCGGTAGCGTCTGAGCATTTTCGTATGTACTGGCAGCCGTTTCAATGGCAGGACTCGTCGCAAAATCTTCAAAACGCCCAAGCGATCTCCTCTTATGCCGAGCATCTTCACGTATTTCATTGGAAGGGGGAGGCCATGCTTCCGCTGGCGGAGGCGATCGGGGAGTGGAGAGAATATCTGAGCGCTTTCTCGACCCCTCGGACTCTGTTGCTTGAATTTATGCCCAACGGAAGCATTGAGGAGCTTGCGATCGAGGCGGCGGCACTTCGAAGGATTATAGGAGAAGAAGGATGAGAGCAATTTTTCTTTGTGAGAATGCGGAACACGTTTTTCATGTTTACGACGAACAGACGGTTCGCGCGCTGCAAGCACGGCTATCGATGAAAAAAAGGGTTTACGCCAAGGCGGAAATTCTTGAGGATCCGTCTCGCTTTGCGAATGTGGAATTTATCTTTTCCACATGGGGAATGCCTGTTTTTGACGAGGCGGAGATCAAGACGTGCTTTCCGTCGCTCAGATGCGTTTTTTACGGAGCGGGAACGGTACAAAAATTTGCCCGTCCCTTTCTCCGTTGCGGCGTGAAGGTCTTTTCTGCGTGGGCGGCAAACGCCGTACCCGTGGCAGAGATGACCGTGGCGCAGATCGTTCTCGCCAACAAGGGATATTTTCTTTCCAATCGTCTCTATCATTCCGCGGGAAACGATGCGGCGAAGGCGGCTATAAAAGGGTGCAACGGCAATTACGGTGAAGCGGTGGGCATTATCGGCGCGGGAATGATCGGCAAGCTCGTCATTGAGATGCTGAAGGCGTACCGACTGAGGGTGCTGGTGTTCGATCCGTTTCTTCCCGACCAAAAGGCCGCGGAGCTTGGCGTGGAGAAATGCTCGCTTGACGAGATCTTTACACGCGCGTTCGCGGTGTCCAATCATTTGGCAAACAATGAGCAAACAAAGGGAATGCTTTGCTATAAGTATTTTCGAAAAATGCGGGAGTGCGCCGTCTTTATCAATACGGGGCGGGGAGCGCAGGTGATTGAGGATGATTTGGTTCGTATTCTTATGGAGCGTCCCGATCTGACGGCGCTGCTGGACGTGACTCATCCCGAGCCGCCTGCCGAGGGGCATCCCTTCTATACGCTTCCCAACTGCCTGCTCACGCCCCATATCGCGGGAAGCGGGGGGGACGAGGTGGCAAGAATGGGAGAATATATGCTCCGTGAATTTGAGGCGTACGCGTCGGAAATGCCAACCCGTTACGAGGTTACCGAAAAAATGCTGGAAACCATGGCGTAAGGAGAACGCAATGAAAGAAAAATATATTGATCTGATGGAAAAATCCTTGTCGGCGTATTCCGACGAGCATATTCTGCGATATTTTAACGACGTGAAGGAACACGGACTGACCGAGCACGGATTTCCACGGCTGACCGCCAATATCGGAATCCTCATTGCCTTCGGCAGACGGAGAGATCTTTTGCCCCTGTTTCTTGAAATGATGGACTTTTGCTGCCGCTCCATTCCAAACACTCTTGCCGCCAATGATTTTTCGGTTCGTGAAATCGTTTCCTGTCTTCGCGAGGTTGAACGGGCGGGTGCGGTTCCCGAGGAACGAATCGAGCGGTGGAGGGCGGATCTCGCCACCATCGACCCCTCGATGACCTATAATCGGTTTGTTACCACCGTGGATATTTATTATCGGAACTGGGTGCTTTTTACGGCGCTGAGTGAGTTCTTTCGCCGAGAAGCGGGAATTGGCGGATCGGAGCCGTTTATCGAGCTGCAGCTTCTTCAACAGCTGCAATGGTTTGACGAAAACGGAATGTACGGTGACGATCACCACACGCCCAATCACCAGCCCATTCAGTACGATCTGGTTCCCAGAGGACTTCTCTGCGTATTGTTAAACGAGGGATATCGGGGCAAGAGCTATGATGCCATAGATGCCGTTCTGAAAAAATCGGGGTTGATGACCCTTGATATGCAATCTCCCATCGGTGAGATGGCGTTTGGAGGAAGAAGCAACCAGTTCGTGCTGAACGAGGGGTGGCTGATCTGCGTTTTGGAATATGAAGCCAAGCGATACGCAAGAGAAGGGGATGCCGTCCTTGCCGCAAAATTCAAGGCGGCATCCGCAAGGGCGCTGGCGCTTACCGAGAAATGGTTGAACCGCGAGCCGATCCGCCATATCAAGAATCGGTTTCCCACCGAAACGCAATACGGCTGTGAGGGATACGGCTATTTTGACAAATATATGATTAGCGTTGCCTCGCTTCTGTATTCGGCATATACGATCTGCGACGACTCGATCCCCTTTGAGCCAAGCGGGGACCGCGAGCCTTGTGCGGTAAGAACCTCGGACGGCTTCCACAAGCTGTTTCTGAAATGCGGAGGCTACGGCTTGGAATTTGATCTTGATGCCGATCCGCACTACGACGCGAACGGTCTTGGGCGCATTCATCACGAGGATGCTCCGTCGGCAATTTGTCTGTCTTGTCCGTGTCCCTCGGAGCCGTCGTACACCGTCGATATTGAGAAGCCCTTTGCGTTTTCGCTATGCTCGGCAATGCGAGCGGAGGGGGATTGGCGATTTGGCGCGGAGGAGGATGCCCGATACGAGGTGGCGGATATCAAAACCCATCAGGATTCCGTATCGGCAACGCTTTCCTGTGAAATTCCCGATTGCCGAATCACAAGGGAGCGTTACACGGTCAGCGAAAAGGGCGTGTCGGTTACCGTGGAAGGAGAAGGGGAGATCGGTTATGCGTTACCCGCGTTTTGCTTTGACGGAGAAGCCCTGCCCGAGATCGTTGCGGACGAGCGTTCGCTAACGGTATCCTACGAGGGGTGGATATGCAGGTATACTACAAGCGGAACCGTTTTGGATCTGAATCGGATCGCTGCCAATCGAAACGGACATTACCGCGCTTTTCTGGCAACCGCGCAGGATACGCTGAAGGTGGACATAGAAATTACGCGAAAATAATCAAAAGCGGGCACCCGATCGGTTGCCCTCTTTTGATTTTATTTCCACTTGCTGGGAGGAATGCCGCATATTTGCTTGAATACCTTGCTGAAATAATATACGTCGGAAAATCCGCATTGATCGGCGATCTCGGAAACCGTCAGGCTTTGCGTTTCCAGCAGAAACCTTGCGTATTTTATTTTTTGCAGGGTAATGTATCGCCCCGGTGTGGTTTCAAAGCTTTGCTTAAAGCAATCGTTGAATCTTCTGGGGGACAATCCGCACAGCTGCGCCGCGTTGAAGAGACAATCCGAATTTTTAAAATTCGAATCCATGTAGCTTTTGGCGGAAAGGATCTTTTCGTCCTTTTTGAAATAGTTCTTTTTTTGTATTTGCGAGAGTTTATCGCAAAGCTTATACAGGGTGGATAGCAAAAGGAGATCGTCGTGTTCTTTTGTTTTGCTTAAAATTTCTATTTTTTGCAAAAGGGCGATAAATTCGTCGGCGTTGTCGAGGGGAAGACAAAAGCTGTCCGTTTGGATTTGGTCGTAGGTTGTGAAATGCACGGAAAGGGACTCGGTGGACGAGAGGGTTTCTACGGTATAGTCGTCTCGTTGATTGAAAAAGTAAACGCAGTTCTTTCTCAGCATAAAGCTGTGATCCTTGAAACCATGCCGTGCGTCGCCGTATATCTGAACGCCGATAAAATGGTTTTTTCTGTCTTTTGCGCTCCATTTCTTGATATCCGAACGGTAGCGAAGAACACCGCTTACGTTTTTGATTCTGATGCCTTGCGTGTCCAAGGGATCTCCTCCTTTCGCGTATTTTTTGACCCGAATCCATTATAGCATACATTTCTCGGCTTGTAAACCGTATTGATAAAATTCCGCAAAAATTTCCGTATTTTACAAATGTCTCTATTTTGCATTGCGGATCTGCTTCGTATGTGCTACAATATAAATATAAAAATATAAAAAGGAGGGGATGCCGTGTTTGATCAACTGAGAAGGGAATTGCGGGCGTTTTATCTAAATGGTGACGCGGAGCGAGCCAAGGGCTTTGCCAAGCATTGCTTTGAAATTATGGATGCCCGCGCGCGGGACGGAATGACGGTCACCGAGCAGAAGCTTTTGCAATATGACGTGATCTGCGAGGAATTTGAGCCCGTATTGTTTGATACGCCGTTTTTCTATGAAACGGGAGTCCTGACCTCCTTATCGGATGGGGCGAGAAGCGCGAAGGGGTATTCCTTTACCCAAGCCAACGGATGGGTCTATGAGAGAAACGCCCATCTGCTTCGGGATCAGGATCCGAGTCTTTATGAGCGCAGACGGGCGCAGGGGAAGGCAAGGCTTTATTTGATATGCGGTCCCTACAACGACGATTCCCAACATTTTAATTTTAATTGCCGTCCCTTTTTGGAGGTCGGCGCGCGGGGGATTTACGAGAAGGCAAAGCGAGAGATGGAAAAGGCAAGGGATGAGAGCGAAAGGGAATTTTTGTATTCGGTTTGCCAAGGAATGGTTGCCCTTCGGAGAATGGCAGGGAAATTCGCCGAAAAAGCGGAGAGGACGCTTTCTTCCGAGCAAAATGAGAACAAAAGAAAAAATCTTTTGTTTATCGCCGATGCCGCAAAAAGGATCCCTTGGGAGGCACCCAAAACCTTTCATGAGGCTTTGGCGGCGCTTGCTTTTTTGCGTACGGCAATGGGATCTCTTGAAGGAGCGGGACCGAACACCTTCGGACGGATCGATAAGGATTTGATCGGCTTTTATCTGGCGGACGTTGCCTCGGGGCGGCTTACTCCCCATAGCGCGTATGATCTTGTATGTCAGTTTCTGATCATTTGGGACTGTCATTACGACCACGATATGCTTATGAGCGGATATGCCGATCACGAGTTGGAAAACACGTATACGTTGGGCGGATGCGACGACGACGGCAATCCCCTATATAATGAGGTGACCCGACTGTTTCTGCGCGCCACCCGAGAGGAAAATATCATATTCCCGAAAATCAAGTGCCGCTTTTCCAAAAACTCCCCGAAGGAGTATTTGGATGAAATCAACCGCTCGCTGATTAAGGGAACCAGCACGGTGCTTTTCCAAAACGATGACGCTACCATTCCCGCGATTCTGCGCGCGGGCAGAAGCCTCAAGGAAGCAAGGGATTATATGATTACGGGATGCTGGGGGCTTACCACGTATCAGGAAAAATTTGATCACGGAAGCTATTTGAACCTACTCAAGCCCTTTGAGTTTTCCGTGCATGATCTGCAAGAGCAGATGCGCGCGGTGGGGATCCGATTTGAGCGCTTTGATGATTGCGAGAATTTTGAGGAGCTGTATCAAAGAAATCTGTGTAACTGTAAAAGGATTTTGGAAGCGAAATTGGATATAACCAGGCGCGGCGGACAGATTTTGCACAAGGTTGACCGATTTCCCATATTTTCCTCCACACTTGAGGATTGTCTCGAAAATCACAGAGACTACACCATGCTCGGGGCGAGATACCACGATGACTATCAGCTCATGTTTGGCTTTCCCAATATTGTGGATTCTCTGTTAGCCATCAAGGAATTGGTTTGGGATCAAGGGAAATACACCCTTTCCGAATTTTTGACCGCGGTCAGAGCCGACTGGAAGGGGTACGAGGAGATGCGTCTTGCGGCTACGAGATGCCACGGATGGGGGGACGGCAGCGACGCCTCCACGGCGCTGGCAAAACGGTTTTACGAGGATCTCTACAAGATCTGCGGGGAGTGTGTGGGGACCTACGGTGGCAAGGTTCATATGGGGCATTTGACCTATACCGAGATCCTCTTTTGGGGAGAGAGCACCTTGGCAACGCCCGACGGGCGCAAAAGCGGAGAATATTTTTCGCAGGGCTTAACGCCGTCGCGCTTGAAAAGGATCCCTTGCGTCAATGACGTCGTCAATAGTATGGCGTGTCTGGATCCCTCGCTGATGGGCGCAAATTCCGTGATCAATATTCTTTTGCCGAGTGATTGTACTCTTGAAAGATGCGAATGGTTTTTGCGTTCGATCGCCCAAACGGCGGTACAATCGCTTCAGCTGAATTGCGTATCGAGGCAGGATCTGTTGGAAGCGCAAAGGCACCCTGAAAAATATCCCCATCTGGTTGTCAGAGTGACCGGATTCTCCGCAAAATTTACCAGCCTTTCAAGGGAATGGCAGAACGAAGTGATATCGAGGAATTTTTATGATTGACCGTAAGGCTTTAATTTTTGATATACAGAGAAATTCCTTTGTGGACGGTCCCGGGATCCGAATGACGGTGTTTTTCAAGGGATGTAACCTCAAATGCGCTTGGTGCCACAATCCCGAGGGGCAGAGCGCGCTCCCCGAAATCCTGTTTTATGGGGAGCGGTGCGAGGGCTGCGGGCTATGCGAAGCATCCGAACGCTATACCTGTCCGAACGAGGCGAAGGTGCGTTGCGGCAGAGAGCTTTCGGTGAGTGAGGTTTTAGAGGAATGTCTGAGGGATCGACTGTTTTTCGGTGTGTCGGGCGGGGGCGTGACGTTTTCTGGCGGGGAATGTATGCTTCAAATAGAGTTTCTTGAGGAGATTCTCAAGCAATGTAAAAAAAGCGGCATACATACCGCGGTTGATACCGCGGGAAACGTTCCGTATGAATATTTTGAGAGGGTCATGCCCTACACGGATCTTTTTCTATATGACGTGAAGTGCGCGGATTCCGAGCGGCACAGACAATATACGGGGGTTGGCAATTCCTTAATCTTGGAAAATCTGGAAAAGCTGTTGAAATGCCGTCAATCGGTGTGGATTCGGGTGCCTCTGGTTCCGTCGGTGAATGACGGGGAAGAGGAAATCATAGCGATCCGCGATTTTTTGAAACGGTGCGGTGAACCTGAGCGGGTGGAGCTGCTTCCGTATCACGGGATGGGGGAGCGCAAATACGCGGCGTTGGGAAGAAGCGGACAGAGCTTTTCCGCGCCTTCGCCGAAGGAGGTTGAGAGGCTGACGCGTTGTTTGAAGAATTTTGAACAGAAGAATTGAATAAAACCTTGGAGGGCAACCGATTGGTTGCCCTCTTTTTTGTTGGCGGGGAGGGTGAAAAGAGGGAGAATCCATAAAATTGTAAAAAAATGTAAATTTTAAGACGGCAATGGAGGGAGGAGGCTGTTTTCGACACTTTTTGAAAAAAAGACACGAAAAAAATCACTTTTTTTGAAAAAATATTTGGGAAATTTTCAATTTCCTCTTGCCAAAAAAAACGTTATCAGTTATAATAATACCATCCGAGTGGGGCGAAATGGTGGAAAGTGTAGCAAAGTGTAGCGAAATTCACCGCAAAACTACCGAGGAGACATAGAAAACGGGTAGCGAAAATCGCTACCGAATATTATACGCGTACGCGCGCAAGGAAAAACGGCGACAGCCGAAGGGCTGGACCGAAAGGAGGCAAACGCAATGCTGTCGGGAGAATATAAGCACAGTTTAGACCCCAAGAACAGAATATTTATCCCCGCCAAGCACAGAGAAGAGCTGGGGGAGACCTTCGTGGTGTCCAAGAGCATTCGCGAGCGTTGTCTCCGTGTTTATTCCATGGCGGAATGGGATGCCTACATTGAGCCGATCAAGAGATTGGACGGCAAGGACAAGGACCGTATCATCCGAGCGTTGAGCCGAAACGCGGCGCAGGTCAGCGCCGATTCTCAGGGAAGAATCGTTCTGACGCCCGATTTGATTTTGCACGCAGAGCTGGAAAAGAACGCGGTGATCGTGGGATGCGGCGGTTATGCCGAGATCTGGTCCGACGTGAACTACGCCGCAATGGTTGCAGAAGAGGATCTTGCGGGCATGAAGGATCTGCTCGAGTCCTTTGGACTCTGAGGAGCGGACATGAGTCAGGAATTTTCTCACCGTTCGGTGCTGCTGGACGAGTGTATAGAGGGACTGAATATTCGCAAGGACGGCATCTACGTGGACGGTACCGCCGGCGGCGGCGGTCACTCCTATGAGATCGCCTCTCGGCTGCGCGAGGGCAGGCTGATCGCCATTGATCAGGATGCCGCCGCCATTGCTGCGGCAAGCGCAAGGCTGGCACCTCTCGGAGAGAGAGCCACGGTGGTGCGGAGCAATTTCTCGGAGATCGCAAGGGTCTGTCGGGAAATGGAGATCGACGGGATCGACGGCTTGCTTCTCGATCTCGGTGTTTCCTCCTATCAGTTGGATACGCCCGAGCGGGGATTCTCCTATCAGGCGGATGCGCCTCTGGACATGAGAATGGACGCGCGGAGGACGCTTGACGCCTATCGGGTTGTCAACGAGTACAGCGAGGCGCAGCTGAAAAAGATCTTATTTGAGTACGGCGAGGAACGGTTCGCTCCCGCTATTGCGGCGGCGATCGTACGGGCGAGAGCGAAAAAGCCCATTGAAACCACCGCCGAGCTGAGTGACCTTATAAAATATTCCATTCCTCCCGCGGCACGTGAGGGAGGGCATCACCCCGCCAAGCGAAGCTTTCAGGCGATTCGCATTGAGGTGAACGGGGAGCTGGACGTGATCGAGCCCGCCATTCGGGATGCGGTATCCCTTTTGAGATCGGGCGGGCGCATTGCCATCATCACCTTCCATTCCTTGGAGGATCGCATCGTCAAGCAGACCTTTGCCGATCTGGCTAAGGGCTGTGAATGTCCGAAGGATTTTCCCATCTGCATATGCGGAAAGAAGCCTGTGGTCAAGGTGATCAGCCGCAAGCCCATCCTCCCCTCCAAAAAGGAGCTGGAGGAAAATCCCCGCTCTCGCAGCGCAAAGCTTCGGGTAGCGGAAAAGCTTTGATTTTAAGATAACCGTGATTTGAAGATATAGAAGTGACGAAAATGCCGCGGGGCGGCAGAGGAGGTTGAAAGATGGCTGTTGAACAAATGAACGATTCCTACGGTCGTTGTCTGGAGGAGCTTCGCCGCCGTTACAGGGGCAGGGGTTTTTCGGAGAACGTAAAGGGAGAGCTTGCCGATCGCACAGCCAAAGAGGCGGAGGAGAGGGGCATGGCTCCCGAGGCGTATACTCTGTTTGATGCCGAGAGCAAGATTGCCGACCGTTACCGCAGCGGAGAGTATCAGGGAAGCAAGTATATGACCTCCGACGACTTCGTTCGTTACTTTAAGACACGCAGAGCGTTTTATATGCCTACCATACAGAGAAACTCCGCCGTTCCTCAGAGAAGGGCCTCCGTCTCGGGCGGACGGGTCGGCTCCGAGCCAAACGGAAAGGAGGGTCATTTAGCAAGGACTCGGTCGGCATTAAAGAATTTGGCAGCAGAATGGTTTCCCGTAGAGCGTAAGGAAGGAAGAACCGAGGGGAAACGGTTTCGGCTTCCCGCGTCGGTCCTTTCGGGGATCGCCGTGTTTACCATTTCCTTGGGACTTATCGTCAGCGGCTCGGTTATGCTGGGAAGTGCCTCGGGAAAGGTTGGAAAAACGCAAGCGACCATTCAAAGGCTGGAAGCGGAGCAGGTGGAGCTAGAGGCTGCGCTTGATCTGAAATACGACCCCGAGGAGATCGCCAA
>JAZOQX010000049.1:0-14408 GCA_045656325.1 Eubacteriales bacterium | reverse complement strand
CAACAGCCCCCCTGGGACGAGTGGCCCGAGGCCCCTTTCCTTACGTATATTCAACGCTCGGAGGAGCGATAGACATTTAAGGCTTCTTCTGCAAGTCTTGCCGCTTCATCAGCCACCCACGCGGGGGAAAGAATCTTCATTTTACCGCCAAAGCCAAGCACCCACGAATAAAAGGTGGGACTGACCATAACCTTCGCGCAAAGATCAAAGGCTTCGCCGTGATTCAAAATCGTCACGTCGGTTCCGAAACGATCGATCACCACACCCGCCAAGGACGGGTCCACGCGGATCTGCACGTTCACGGCTTCTCCGCCGTACATTCCAAAGGTTCTTCGGGAATAGATCGCCATATCGAAATCGGAAAATTCCTTTTCTCCGTCCCGCTTCTCATCCAGCATACGGATCTTCAGCATCTTATCCACGCGGAAATGCTTGATAATCCCCGCCTCACTGTCATAAGCAACCAAATAATAATACTCGTCATCCCAAGACAGCGCCCAAGGGCTAATCACGTATTCGTCTCCGTTTTTACGGAGAATGCGCTGCTTGTAGGCATTCCATTCAAAATATCGGAACGCGATCTTACGATTTTCACCGATCGCGCGATGAAGAACCGAAATGTTTCCGAAAATTTCCTCGTTTTCGGTCTTCAGTCGGTTGGTATCGTATACCTGACGGTGCAAGGCGGACGCCTCGTATCGGCTTCCCAACGCCTCAATTTTTCTGGTTAACTCCCTGCTTTTCTTGGGCGTTAAAAATTTCGCGGATTGAACCGCATCCACCAAAATCCGAAGCTCTGCCAAATCAAAATCATGGGCAGCCAAATAATACCGCACGTGAGTATCACGAACCGTTTGGATATCCATTCCGCACAGCTTCAGCGCCTCAATATCGTCGTAAAGGCTTTTTCGCTCCGCGCTGATATCGTACTCGCCCAGCGCCGCCGAAATATCTGACAGCGTGAGTCCGTGATTTTCATCGGTACGCTCGCGGAAAATCCGAGCAAGATAGAAAAGCTTCAATTTTTGGTTGGGCATTCTCGCCATGAGCGCACTCCTTCCATGGTTGTTTTACAAAGGATATAAGAAGGAGAAGGCAGATCCCTTACATGGTCAACAAGGCGTAGACCACGATTCCGATACACATCAGAATCCCGCCCGCCATAGCAGCCAAGGAAAACACGGAAGCATTGCAGTCCCGCGCAATCGGAGCCTCCTCCTGCTTCTCCTCATAGATCTCGTAGGTTTTCGGAGCATCGTAGCTCTTAAAATATCCATCGTAGCTTGTACGTTTCATCGTTCCGTTCATTTGTGTACTCCTTTCACGAAAGAGCTTTTTCTCTTTCCTTGTGAGTACATTATAGCACAGCCAATGTGTCATAAAACGGACAATGCAAATCTTTTTCGGAATTTTTCGTTCTTTTTTGGAATTTTATACAAAATTCTTTCTTTTTCATTCCTTGTAATGCCTTGTTTTTGTTCCATAATCGGAATCATACGACCGTAAACGCTACGAGGGATTCTCCTGTTTCATTGCCCGTTCGAGGGCAGAAGGGGTATAAAATTTCTTTTCAAACAAAACGTCTCCGTTCCGAATGGGAAGGATTTTTCCGCGGATTTTACGAAAAGCCGCGTCATAGGTCGGATAGCAAAGCAGGACGGGAATGACCCTCTTCCCCTTGGCTTCCAGCCGAGGAGCCTCGGTTCTCGGCACGGAACGAAAGCGTCCGTTCACGACCTCCTCTATGGACTCCATCCCCTCCTCCTTTTGAATGGGAAGGGGATATCGGCTGCGAACCGCCACACGCCCACCTTCATCCACCAACAGTGTGGTACCTCTGCGATAACACGCCCAAAGCTTGACAAGGTAGATCCGATCCCGCCCTTCCAAGCAGAAATCGTAACGCACAGAGCGGTTGTGAGAAAACATCGCCCCGCGCCGAAGCGTCTTAAGCGCAAACCCAAGCTGCTTCCCTTTTACCGTCAGCCGCTTCAAAAGCCGATAGCGATGGAACACCGCCCAACCGTATGGAAACAATAACACCGCCGCAAGCAGCGGAAGAATCAAAAAAATCATGTAGCACTCCCAAAATCTTCGTCGAGCCCGCCAAGCGCCTTGACGCGGGTACGGTAATATTGCTCCTGAAACCGAATGGCTTCCGCGATCTCCCGCTCGCTGTAACGGGAGCCAACGGGAGCGGCAATCAGCTTGTCCTCCACGTCATTCTCTCGGAACACGATCCCTATGATCTGCCCCTCAAAGGAAGACAGAGGTTCTCCCACGCCCATCACGTATACGTCCAGCTCTTCTCCGTCCCCTCCAAGCACGTCGGGGATATAGCCGTAATTGATCGGGTAGACCAGATCGTAGCTTGGCTTGTGATGCACGTATCCGATGGGGCGGTCAATTTCAATATGAACCGTTTTCCCAAGATATCCCTCTACCAGCTCATGGCGTTCTCTCAAATCCACGTCTCTGCCCTCCCAAAAATTCATTATCTCTATGATACCACAAATCCGTCCGTTTGTCAATCCAATAAAAAAGCAAGAGCAGCCGACGGCAGCTCTTGCTTTTTTATTAAACGATCCTCTGATACTTGTGATCGGAAAAATACGCCCGCTTCACGTGAAGACGATTCATCAGATAGTAATTCCACGCGTAATCGGTGGAAATACGCTCTAAATAATGGGCTTGCGACGTACAGAACAGAACCACCTCAGGGTCAGTAAGCTCGCAAAGAGTTTTGGTCATCCCACTGTGTCCGTGGTGGGGATTCTGCAACACGTCACACTTTAAATAGGAACCGTACATATCGGTCAGCATATCCAAACCGTACGACGCGGAATCACCGGGAACCAGCACGGTCCTTTCTGCCTTCTTGAATTTCAAGAAGGTCACCGAGGATGCCGTATTGTCATCCCACGGTCTGACGGGAAGCAGATCCTCCACCGTCATCATAATCTCCATGTCCACGCCCGCATAGTGAAGCACCTGTCCCGCAAAGGGACGGATCATGGGGATTCCCCGCTCCGACAGCATCGGCTCTATCTTCGTGGTAAAGAAGGGCTCGGGCAATCTTCCCGCAGACCATTGCTCTGCCGTAGGAATCGCCAGCATGACGTTTTTGATCTCTACACGACCGAGAAGCTCCTCGTTCTTTAAAAGCGACTCAAAGCCCCAATAATGGTCCCCATGGGAATGGGTCAGAAACCACGTAGCGATGACGGGCTTTTGTCCCTTAGGGGTATTTGCTTCCATATAGTCTACAAGAACGGGCATTTCGGTGGGATATCCGCCGTCGTATACCAAAAAGCTTCCGTCTGCCAGCTTGATCACCAAGCCCTCGCCGTTGTCGTGACCCCTATGCGCATAATCCATGTTCATGAGCATCATTTCAACGTCGCCGTTGGCAGAGAGATCACCATAGCCCGTGAAGAGCGTCTCCTCCTCGGTGGTAATCACCCGAACGATGCCCCGCTTCTCAATATAGCTGACGCGGGCGTAACGGCTATCCTTTTCATACAGAGCAAACTCGGTCTGCCCTGCTCTGCGGGCAAATACCTCCTTTGCGCCATGGGCGCGAAGCGCGGAGATCACCCCGTCAAAGGTCTCTTTTCCCGCGTTTTCGGTATAATACCCCATTCTACCCTTAGCGCAGGGGTACGTATGCACCCCTGCGCCAAGAAGCGATAAGATTGTTGATTCGCTTATCATTATGATTCTCCTTATTGCTCGGTGTTAAAGCACCGATCGCAAATCATCAGGATTCTTTTTTAGGCAAAACCGCGTTCTGTTTGGGAATATCATTCCAATCGTCGCCATCCAACGGTCCGTCGCCGTAGTTGCCGCCCTGCTCCAAATCAGTCTCATAGTAATCCGATCCCATGAAGGGCAACAGAAGCTCACGGTAGCCGTTCTTAGAACCGCCCTCCGCATAGAGAACCTCCTTGAGCCATCTGTTAGGATCATCCTCAGCCAGCTTCCGCTGATCCATGAGAACTCCGTTCGCTTTGGACTGGGTATCCTCGGGATCCAAGCGTCTGTAGTAATGCTTCTCATTGGTGTGGAAGATCACGTAGCTGGGCTGTACCAGCTTATACAGCGAATCGCTTCCGTTCAAGCCGTGGTGGGGAGCGGTCATGATGTTACTCTTCAGCTCGTCACCAAACACGGTTTCAATGGTGAGCATATGATAGGATGGAGTTGCGGTATCTCCCGTAATCAGGACGGTATCGCCACCAAGGGTCACTCTGGTAATCAAGGAGTGGTCGTTCTGGTTGCTGGTTGCCGTTCCGTCTGCCTTATAGAGCATTTCGGAGGTTGCCAGAATCTCCAGCTTCAGCGTACCGAAATACATGACCTGACCAGCCATGGGAACCACGACCTGACATCCGATATGAGCACCTGCCGCGTGCTTGACTCTGGTCAGAATCTTTGCCAATTCAACGGACTGAACGTCGTTGGAGTCAGAGTTGTTGGGGTTCATCGCCATCTCATAGTCGAACTGATATATAACGGTTCCCAGATCCACGTTGGAATACTGACCGCCGTACTTAGAGAACTCTACGAAGGCAGGGTAATGGTCGCCGTGGGGGTGAGTCAAAACCCACGCGCGGATCTTGATGCGTCCTGTGGGATTCTTGTTATTTTCAACCAAATAGTTATAGAGCTTTTCGGTATCGTGGGCATAACCGCCGTCGAAGATGACGTAGCTGCCATCCTCCAGAGTAAAGATCAGACCCAGTCCGTTGTCCTGACCGTTTCCTTCACTATTCAGCGACTGCTTCGAATAATCCATATCCGTGATCGTCATGGTGGGCTTCGTTACCGCCACCGTAGTCAGATCCTCTGCCTTGGTATCATAGAAGTAGAAATTGTCCTTGCTGCAAACGAGAACGCGAAGCGCAGTCTGGGACTTGCTCTGGTTTGCCAAATAGTATACGTGTACGACCGTCTTCTCTCCCACGTAAGTGGTGAAGGTGCTGACACCTGGCTCGGAACCCGGCTCGGAATCGTAGTTATACGAGGAAACTCTTTGCTGATATTCGATATATCCGTTTGCCTTCAACAGCTCGTTGTAGGCAGCCGCGCCTTCGGGCGTTACGCCACACACGCGGAGACGGAAATAGCCCTCGGAAAACTCGGAGATCGGAAGCTCGGTAATCTTTTCTCCCGCAACGGGAACGTACTGAGGAACCTCGCTGCACCAGTCGGCATACAAGCCGCTCTCTGCCTCGGGAACCAGAATACGAATGGTTTTCTCATCCTTGAAATACGTACCGTTGTTCAATTTGGTCAACAGCTTCTGCTTCATGACCGTACTGGACGCGGTATCGTTACAGAAGAGATAGTACTGATTGTCAAGGAATTCCATATGCCACTTGAAATAGACCATATCCTTAGAAAACTCTGCGCTTCTGGGATACAGCGTATTACCAATGACAACGGAAGCCTGAGTCAGGTCAAAGGTTCCGCCCTCGCCTGTCGGGAAGTCCTGGAACAGCTCAACCTCCTGCTCTTCGTTGGTGTGAGCCTGAAGATACTGAAGGATTTCAATTGCCGCCAAGCTCATAGGCGTACCCGCGGTGACCGATCTGGGATACACCACGTTATAGAAACAGTTTCCGCGCTCGATGAAGGTCAGATGCTTCATCTCTGCGGGGGTATAATCCATATTTTCGGGAAGCTCAAACTTGCCGTTCCCCTCAGACTTGGAGATATACTCGTCTACCAAAAGATCCAAGGCAACCTGCAGAAGCTCGGGGGTAGCCGCCTGAACACAGATCTGATCGTTGATGATCGAAATGTTATAGGTAAACTTGTCGCCGATCTTTGCGAAGGAGGTCTCGGTTGCGGGGAAATCGGAAAGACCGATCAAAATCGCCTTTGAGGTCTTATCGGATACGTCCTTGTCCCACAAGAACTCCACCTCGTAATCGAGGTAGCCCGTAATCTCATCCCAGAAGTTCGCAACCATTTCGGTTACAGCAGCGGACGCCTTGTCATCATACACGATCTTGTACTGCTTCATGTTGATGGTCTGGGTAGGTCCTTGAGGAAGACCCGAATCCTCGGATCCGCTATCCTCGGATCCGCTGTCCTCGGTCGGATCACCCGTGGGGTCACCCGTAGGCTCCTCTTGCTGGGAATCATTCGGCTCTTCCTCTGTGTCATCTCCGCAAGCCGTCAAGAGCACGGCGAAGAGAAGCATCAGAGCGCACAAGAGCACGAGATATTTTTTGTTAAAAATCTTCATTATTCTTTTTCCTTTCTTAGAGGAAATATCGCTTTGAAAAACACTGTCGGGAATGCGCCGCAACCTGCGCCACAGTCCCGACAGCGGCTTTTTACGATTCTATATCAAAATCGATTTATTTCGGATTACTTATAGCAATCGTAGATCTGCTGCAGGAAGCTACCCAGCTTATTTGCAGCCGCATCGTAGGTAGACTCGATCGCCATCGTGGGATCCGCGATCAGGTTACGAGGCAGGTAGGTGTAATCATGCATATTCAGGTTGGAACCGAACTGGATCGTGGTATCGAAGTGGGTGTTTTCCATAACCTTATCAACCATTCTTGCAGTCTCGGGATCCTGAGAGTAACGACCCTTCAGAATTACCTCGTAGTACTGGTAGTACAACGTCTCGGAGCTCTCCGCGCAAAGCGCGTCGGTAATGTGCGCCGTGAACTGACGCTCGGTGCTCTTCAAGGAGGTGGGAAGTCCCCAGATGGTGAAACGGTCGTTCAGCTTGGTACGGTATACCGTCTGGTTGGTATCGTACTTCGGAACGGGAACCACACCGAAGTTGGACATATTGTTAAAGCCGTCCTGTCCGTATACGCTCTTGAAGGAGGTGGATACGAATCCGAGGGTCTCGCTGAGGAACTTGGCTTCCTCGTTGGGATCGCCTGCGCTTAAGAACTTATACATGACGTTGGTACCGCCGTGGAGGAACGCGCGCAGCTCGGAGATCAGGGTCTTGTTGGTTGCGTCAGTCATGAAGGTCGCCTTAATCGTACCGTCGCCACGGGTCGTGGTCTCGCGGTTAAACGCGGGGAACCAGATATCGCCCGAGTTACCCGACTTTGCGTAGTAACCAAGGGTATCGTTCACGTCGTAGCCGGGGGTTGCGTTGTTCTTATAGATCTTTGCAACAACGGTCTTGAAGGTCGTAAAGGTCCAGTCGCCCGAATCTACGTAGCCGTAAAGCGTCTTGCTGTCGATCTTCGCGTACTGCTCAAGAAGGTCGAAGTTTACGAACATTGCCATTGCGGACTGAAGCTTGGATACGCCAAGGTCGCCCGTCAAGGAAAGGAGCTTTCCGTTGTAGGTAACCTCATCGTTCAGCATCTTGTCCCAACGCTCGGAATTGGAAAGATCCAAATACTTGGTTCCGTTGGCATCAACCTGAGTTCCCAACGCGTTCCAATCCTGGAAGCATCCGTTGATGATAAACTCGTTAATTTTGAATGCGTAATGTCCGTAGATATTGTGCGTGGACAGGTTGTTCTTAATTGCGGGAGATGCATCCGCATAGTAAGAATCAGAGTTCCAGTTCTGATGTACGATCTTTACGTTGAAGGTATCCTGAACCTTCTTCTTCCAACGGTAGATAGCATCCTTCTCGGGGTCTGCCGTGATCTTATCGGGGTCAAACTGGTAGGAATGCTCGGAGTTGGGAAGAGAGATACTGAACTGCTTACCCTCGTAATCAGCCTGGGGAAGCTTCTTCAGAATATCCTTATCTACGTATCCGTCGCCCAAGGAGGTGGAGTTGGACTCTTCTTCCTCTTCTTCGCCGCCGTCATCCTCTTCTCCTCCATCGGAGGAGCCGCTGTCCGTGGAGCTGCCGGATCCACTGTCACTGCCCTCGTCTGCGGGATCGTCACCGTAGATATCGTCTCCTGACGTATTGCCGCCGTCCGTTGTGGGAGGTTCCTCCTCACGTCCGCCGCAAGCGACCAGGGAGAGCGAAAGCAGGAGCAGAACCAAAATCAAACTAAGTACCTTTTTAGCCATTTTTCTTTCCTTTCTTTCTCTTGGTTTTGTTAGTTTATTTTATTTTTAAAATAAAATCATGTGGATTGATACTGCTTCCGATATTCCAAGGGAGACACCCCCTCGTACTTTCGGAAAAAGGTGTAAAAATAAGATTCGTTGCGGAAGCCGCAGGCATAGGCGATTTCCTCTACCGAGCGCTTCTGCTTCTCGGACAGCATTTCCTTTGCCTTGTTCAGACGGCACAGATCCAAAAACTCGTGAAGCGTGCATCCCGTATAGGATCGCAGATCTCTGTCCAGCTTGGATCGGCTGACCGAAAATTCGCTGGCAACGCTTTCGGAGCTGATATTATTCATAAAGTTCTCGGATATGTAACGGAACACGTTTTGGATATACAGGTTGAATTTTCCCACCGTCTCCACGTTTGCTTCGTCGCAAATGTGGAACAGATGGCTGAGAAACAGAATCATTGCCAATTCCTTCTCATCGGGCGTAAGCTTTTCCCTGCCCTGCTTGGTGATCATCTCCGCCAAGGGCAACAGGCTGTTTGCCTGTTCCACGGTCAGAGAAACCAAAAGACATTCGGAATTGATGGGACGATCGGGAAAATACTGATCTCTGAACCGATCCAAGACCCGCTCGGAAAAATAGAAGACCATTCTCGGAAATTCCGATTGATTTATGGTTGACATGGAGTGAATAAAAAACGGAGGAGAAATCACAACACAGGGACTCTGCCGACGATACTCCTTGCCGTTGATCATCATTTGTTGTTCGATTGCCAAGGGGCAAAAATACACTTCATACTGAGGATGCAAGTGCAGGTAGTTCATCACCTTCGGCTCTGTACTGTACTCTGAATAGGGAGTGTCTCCCATATCGGTAAAAAATTGCTGCGACACGGTTCCTTTTCACGCTTTCTCTATTTTTGGGCATAGTTCGGACTTAGGCAAAATACTTGCATAATAATTATATCATTTTCACTATATACAATCAATCCAATTTTCAGCCAATTTTCATGGATTTCATTTGATTTTCACTCAAAATTATTTTGAAACCCCCATTTTTTTGAGTATATTGTTTTCTTTTTAACATAGTGCCCATTTTCGTTTGTGCAAATTATACAAAACAGACTCCGTTTTTTTGTAACAGAAAACAGAAGCCATTTTTGAAGGAGCTTCTTCCCTGTTCACGGCAGGAGCGAGCGCTCCTCCGAAAAACGGCAAAGGGCGACTGCCGAAGCAGTCGCCCTCTTTAAAGTCACAGATTATTTCGGTCAATCCAAATCGGGAGAAGGAATTCTGGACTTATCGTATTCAAAGCCTACGTTGTCCTTATGCTTTGCGTAATCTCCCTCGAATAAGAGATTGCCCTCGTTCACCACAAAGGAACCCAGGTTATCGGTTGCCAGATGCGGCGCGGTATCTGCGTAGCCCTTGATGTAGTAGGGCGTTACCTTGATCTGGAGGTTCTTTACGTCCACGGGAACGTTGGAGATCTGGTAAGCGTAATACTTGATTCCCTCCTGCGCCTCGTAGGTGGTTCCGCCCACCGTCAGGGTATCGTAAATGTATTTGCACTCACGGTCGTAGGTAACGGTCTGAAGCTCACCCGATTCCTTATCGACCCATGTCATTTCAATACGCATACCGAGAGTCTGACACAGAATATACTCGGTCTGTGCGATGATATTGATGGAGTACTTTCCGTTCACGGGAGTGGTCATCTTATAATCAACGAACGTGGGAACCATACGGCGAAGTACGACCTGTACGGTAATGTCCGCGTCAGCGGTCATCATGTCTGCGGGAAGCACCTGAATGACCTCGCCAAGCTCTTCCTTGTAAAGAATGTTGCCGTCGTCATCCGTCTTCGGCTCGTCATTCTCATCCAGATCGGGAACCATGGATACGATCTGCATTCCCAGATACTCATATCCCTCGGGAATCTGCTCGGAATACTTATAATCGGCTCCGACTCTTCCGACCAGCTGGTTCTCAACGATTTCTCCGTCAACCGACACACGAGCGGAGACGGCGATACCGTCGCGGCAAAGAGGAGGTACGTATCCGGGGCTGTTAAACTGGTCTCTCGGCGCAAGTCCGGGACGAACCTGATCTACGTTGTACTGCAAGCGTCCCATTCTCTGCGAGCAGTTCTCCTTGCCGTAGCGGTTGTAGGAGATCTCAAAGGACTTGTCACCGTACGTAGTGAAGCCTGCGGCTACGGTTCCGAAGTGTCCCGAGAACACGTAACCCGTCACGGTTTTGTCTTGGTTGTACACGTAGGTCTCATACACGATCTCGTCATTTTTATCTCTGACGATATTGTTATTGCTGTCTCTTAAAGGAATATACTTTCCGTTCTCGTCCGCCTTGTGGATCACAGTTCCCGCGGGGAACTTGCCCTGCTCGACGAAAGTCGTGGTCGTCCGAACCTCAAAGCCAAAAACTTTCGTTCCCGAGGATGCGGGCTTGGAGCTCATCGCAAGGTAACTCTCGTAGTAGGGGAACTGCTGCGCGTTGGGCTTACCGTAACCGATTCCTACGGGCTTGTAGGTGGTAGGATCTTTTTCCAGCTCCTCAGCGGTAGCGGTATTTTCTACCTTCATCAAAGCCACCGAGGTGGACTGGTCGGTCTCGTCAATAATTTTGAAGGGGTATTTCTTGGGATCGGGGCAAGCCTCCAGCCAGCTCTCAAGCACGTCGTCAGTCGGGTCGTTCGGCGTATTGTTCACGTCCTTCATCTCGCGAGTACAGTAAACCGAGCTTTCACAGCCGCATCCCGAATAGTTGTTGTCGCAAATAAAGGTCTTGTAGCTTTCATCCAGCGTAACACCCAGACCGTTCAGATACTCGCGGAACGCCTTGTCGGACACGTCACGCTCGCCCTGAATTGCGGTATAGGGGAGCAAAACGATCGCCGTTTCACCGGGAAGAAGCACACCGTCCTCATACGCGGGGCTGGTGAAGGTCTGATATCTGTCCTCTTCCTCTTCCGCGTCGGGCTTTACAAGCATCGTCTTATCACCGGGAGTAAAGTATCCGATGGTAGAGGCTGCCTCGGAATCCCACGAGTTGTAGGCAGGCTTGGTAACCTCGACAATCGTTCCATCCTCTTGGGTGATATATTCCGTGGTGGTCGAACCGTCCGTCATCGGGTTATCGGTCTCATCGCCGATTTTTCCGCCCGAGCTCGTACAGCCGTTGTAGATCACCACGCAGTAATCGTAAACGTTGGTGGGAGTATCGGTGGGGTTGTAGAGCTCGATCCACTGATAGTAGCCCGAGCGCTTTGCGTTTGCCATCACCTCGGTAATCTGAAGCGCGGGAGCGTATTCGGACACGCGAATGTTATCGATGGTCACGTCCACACCGGAAGTAACAACAAGGCTGAGAATGTCGCCAACCACCTTGTTGAAGCTATCCCCTTCCGCATCGCCGTACTGATTCCAAAACTTACGAACATTATACACCATATTGGTCATGGGCTTACCATCCACGTAAACCAAGACACCGTCGGAGTTGGGATCGATAATACACTTCATCCGGTACGTCTTCTGAGTAAGGTTGCCAAGAGGTTCCTCAAGATTCTTTTCAATGAGGTTTTCCAGTACGTCCGAGGTGCTACCCTTGTCATCAATTATCTGCGTCGTCCAAGCCTCTCCGTTCTTGAAGATCATGTTTTTTACGTCGATGGTTCCCGCCGCGGTGACAGGAGTCGCTCTAACGTAGTTCTGATCGTCAACTCCCACGTTCAGGGAGAGATAGGAAGAAGCCGACGCTTCCGTTGCGTAGGTAAAGTCATATTCAATGGTAATGGCATTTCCCGCCATATCCTTATCCTGCACCAGCTGAGTGGAGTAGGACGAGGTGGCTCCCGCCACGATTCTCAGTCCGCCATCCTTGGTGATGGTGAACTGAAGGTTTTCATCCTCAGTGGTCGCCCAACCGAGCGCCTTAAGCAGATCGTTGTTCTTTTTGTATCCCTCTGCCTCGTTGCTTTCATTCGAGCCGTTGGGGTCGCCCGAGCCGTCGGGATCGCCCGAGCCGTCGGGCTCATTCTGAGCGCTGGGATCGCCCGAGCCGTTAGGATCGGGGGTTTCCTCTTCGTCCGCCTTCAGATTTTCACCGTCAAAATTCTCGCTGTAGAAAATGTGACCGGAGGTACCTGACACCTTGCCCGTGGTTGCGGTCGTTCCCGCACCGTCTCCCCCGTCATTGGAGAGATTTGTCGCGCTCACAAGGAGAGTCATGGAGCTCAAGATCATCAACAGCGCCAACAGGACGGAAAGTATTTTTTTCATATATGTTTTCCTGATCGTGCTTATGCACGTTTCCTTTCCTTAGCTATTGTTTGGTGGATTCAAATGCTCACTCAACGGGAGCAACGGGAGGTTCAACGGTAAAGATGCTTTGTTCGCTCCAAACCGTTTGACGCGTGGTTTCATCGACGATAAAGGAGCTCACGGTAATGGTAAGATCGGATACCATCGGCACGGTCAGAGGCTCACCGCCCTCGCCCGCCTTCACGATCGAGCCCGCGGGAATATCCGTGATATGGATCGCAAACAGATACTCGCATCCGAGATCGGCTGCCGTTACCGTTTCGCCATCCGCAATAACCGATTCATATACGTACGTGCAAACGTAGTTGCTGTCGGGTGTATAGAGAATCTCTCTTCCCTTTTCATTGGTGTATTTATACGAATACTGGAATCCTGCCGAGTAAATATCCTTGCGGTTGATTCCGCCGAGAATACGTACCGTGTAGGTATCGTCGCTGGTATCATCGGTTCCCTTGGTGTCAAGCTCGGACACCTGATACCACTGCGCGTAAGGAGAGGTTCTCACGTATACGGGAACCACATGAAGTCCGTCCTCAGACAACAACACCTCGTCCACGTATTCCGTAGATCCGTTTACGGAATATCCGACCAGTTTGTAATGATCCTTGGTGTCGTGGCTGGGATCGCTCCACAGCTCCATGAACTTTGCGTTCTTCTTAACGGGGTTCTCGCCGTTTTCATCATATACAGTAAAGGAAACGTCAAAGCGGCACTCGGAAGGAATGTAACCGGGGGTCTGAGTTCCATCCTCGCCCGACGCGGTCTCGCGCGCAGCGGACGCATCGTACTTTACCTCGCCCAACCGAGAGGTGACCTTCTCGGTGCGTACGCCCCAATAAGTAAGCTCCAGAGTCTTTCCTGCCTCGCCCAAATTCAAGCCGTAGGAAATCAGTCCCTCGTGAAGCGCCAAGCCCTCATAACCCTTGTTGCTATCAATAGCGGAAGAGGTCACGACCACGTAGCTCTCAAGGAACATACGGAGCGCATCGTCCAAGCCAACGTATTTGCCCTCGCCCGTCTCTCCGTCAACCTCCATCAGACCGACGACCATCGCCTCGGTCGAGGTCAGCGCCAGAGTATCGTTGTCACATACGAATGCCTTCACATCCGCAGGCGCGCCGATTGCCGTGCGGAACGCATCGGCAGAGGTCACGTCCATATCTGCCGCAGCAGCGGTGAACGGAAGCAAAACGACCGCGGTCTCGCCCGACTGAAGCGTGCCGTCCGCATAGACGGTTTCGCCAAAGCCCGCGAAACAACCAAGGTTGGTATCTCCGAAAACGGTATTCGCCGCGGGATCGTTGTTTACGTACAGAGCATAGTCAAATACGTTGATGGGTGCCAGCGTGGAGTTATAAAGCTCTATCCACTGGTAGCCCGCGCCGCCGTTGTTCGCGATCTCGGTCACAACCAAGGCGGGAGCCGAGGACTCGTAGCCGTAGATCTGAATGTTGTCCAACAGAATGTCGGCACCCTTGGAAAACTCCAAAGTGAAGGTTTCCGTCATCTTGTCAATCAACGCGTGCAGAGATCCGCCGAAGTTTTCCGTATCGCTGAGCGTGGCTACAACCACACCGTTGACCATCATATAGTAGGTTCCGAGAACGGGATCCACCACAGCCTTCACGTGATACTCCGTATCGGCGCAATTCGTCGCCTCCTCGGCAACAGGAATATCCTTCAACTGTCTCAGCTGGACGTCATCAAACATACTGAGGTTCAAGGCGTTGCCGTTCATAAGCTTATGCGTACCCGCCATCGGATACTCTTCGATTGCTCCCTTCTCGTTAAAGAAAGTAGTCATGAACGAGGTGTTGCCGTCAGAGCTGCTCATGGAGACGTTCGCCGATTGCGAGGCATAAAGTCTCGAGCTCTGAAATTCCAGATCATACTCAATTACGGTAATAGAGGAGTTCATTCTCGTATCGTCACCACGAGCGAACAATTCGGTTGAATACTTACCCTTAGTCTTGTTGATGCTCACGAACCGAAACGCTCCGTCCTCGATCGTCAAGGTATGATTATCTGCGGTAGGAGCATCCCAGCCAAGCGCGGT
>JAZOQX010000048.1:0-19928 GCA_045656325.1 Eubacteriales bacterium | reverse complement strand
GACGATTTGATGAAAAAGGATTAGTTGAGAAGAGGATTTTACGCTTTTTGAAAAAAGCTTGGCAAAAACTTTTATTACAAAATTGGTTTTTGGGGACACACCTTTCTATTCTTTGTGTAAGGAATAAAACATTGTTTTTCTCTGAGGTAGAGATTCTCGGACGGCTGCTGCGCCACCGCGAATCTCTTATTTTTTAATTTTAAAATTTTAAAAAATTAAAATCCGCGGTGGCGCAGCAGCCGTCCGCGGATTTTTTTCCTTAGAGAGAAAGTATAAACTTTCACTAATATAAACAATAGAAAGGTGTGTAACTCTACACATAATTTGTAATAAAAGTTTTTGCCAAGCTTTTTTCAAAAAGCGTAAAATCCTCTTCCCAACTAACCATCCTTCTCCTCATTTGGCAAGACCTCCTTAAAAGCGTCGAGGGCGCATTCGATCATATCGTCGTCGGGTTCCATGACGGTAATGCGTTGGAGCCACATACCGGGGGCGGAGATGATACGGGTAAAGAGGTTATCGTGCTTACCCGCCAGTCGGATCATCTCATAGCCCACGCCCATCATCAGGGGAAGGAGCAAGAGACGAATGATGGCGCGCAGCCACGTGGGGGGGACCTGCTCAAAGATCAAAAGGCTGATGGGATCGATGAGGAAGGAAATAAAGATTCCCACGATGAGCATGAGAATGAGGAAGGAGGTTCCGCATCGGGGGTGGAACCGACGCTCGTTCCGCACGTTTTCCGTAGTCAGCTCCTTGCCGTGTTCATAGCAGAAGATGGTCTTATGCTCGGCGCCGTGGTACTGGAAGGTACGCTTGATATCCTTCATCAGGCGAACGAGAAGCATATAGCCCACGAGGACGGCGATCTTCAAGATTCCTTCAAAGGCGGATTTGACGAGGGAGCGAAGGGCGGGGTGCTTGGGGGAAAGGAAGGGGATCCAATCGGCGCACCACTTGTAGATAAAGGAGGGAAGCATAATGAAAAGTCCGATGGCGAGAGCGACACCCAAAACGGTGGCGATCACCATGATTACGTTGAGAAGCAGGGAGCTTTCCTTCTTTTTCTCGTTCTTTTCGGTCGGGATCTTCTCCGCTTCCTCTGCGGTGGTGTCCTCCTTGGCGGTCTTCTTTTCTTTGATCTCCTCGGGCATGGCAATTTCTGCCGAGCGCATGAGATATTTATAGCCCAGCCGCATGGACGCAATGAAATTGAAGATTCCCCGAATGAGGGGGAGCTTGGTCAGCTTGCTCTTTCCCGTGGCGGGGGTGGCTTCCTTTTCCAGAACAATCTGTCCGTCGGGGTCCCGTACCGCCATGGCGGTGGTTTGCGGACCTCGCATCATAATTCCCTCAATGAGCGCCTGTCCGCCGATGGACGTTTTTTTCTGACATGGATTTTGATTACATGGTTTACTCAAAATTGCCTCCTAACATATCGATCACCACAGCTTGGGGGTGTGGGTTTCGTCGTAACACCAGTAGTTTCCTTCCTCGGAAGGCTCGTCCGCGGAATAGAGGAAGACCTCCTCCGCCAGATCGAAAAGGGGCGCGTTAAAATTGGAATGGGTGTGGGTGAGAAGGAGATCGAACTGCTCTCTCGTTCCGCCAAAGAAGAGAGAGGAAAGGGATTCGCATTTGTTAAACGCGCCGTGTCCGATTTCCTCCACGGCGGAGGGGATCAGGACGGCGGAAAGATTCCTGCAGCCGTCAAAGGCGCTTTCATCAATGCGCGTTACCGTTGAGGGGAGATAGACGAAGATCAGCGCCTCGCAGTTCATGAACGCGTAGGCGGGAAGCTCGGTCATTCCCTCTCCCAGCGAAATGCTGCTTAAAAGATTACAGTCGGCAAAGGCAAACTCGCCGATCTGCGTAAAGGTAGCGGCGGAGGTGTCGATGGGAATGTTCTCGCAGCCCGAAAAGGCGTAGTCCCCCACGGCCTTGATGGAGGAGGGAATGGTAATTCCTTTCGTCAGCGTGGCGGGAGCGTCCTCAAACGCCCGCTCGCCGATGGCGGTCACGGGGAAGCCCTTGATGGTAGAGGGAATGATCAGCTGATCCACGGCAAGGCTTCCTTGGATTCCGAGGATGGTAGCTTCATTGGTCTGGCTGTTGATCTCATACTCAAAGAGAGAGCCTGAGTCGGTCCAACGGGCTACCAGCGTAACGTCCTGCTCGATGGAGCGGAAGAAGGACCATTTCACGTTGCCGTAGTACCAGCCCTCAAAGATACTGTTTTCACGGGTCGGGACGCTCGGCTCGGAAACCGAGGTGCCGTGAAGGACCTGAACCGAGGGGACGGGTGTGCCTCCCTGAGAATCAAAGGTGACCGTATGGGTGACGGCTTCCTCCGAGGAGTCGTTCGGTTCCTCGGCATCTCCCCCGCAGGAGCAAGCAAGCAGGGTGAGCGTCAGCAAAACGCAAAGACATAGAATTATTTTTTTGGCAGTCATTCGTGCCTCCTTGCGAAGATGGTTTTATTTATTATATATTTTTTTTCTTGATTTGTCAAGGTCGGGGAGGAGATATCAAGGGGAAAAGAAAAAAAGTTTACGGGGGCATTGCACCGCCGTAAACTTTTATTCATATTTGCTTTCCAAAAGAAGGATTTCCTGTATTAAAATCCCTCTTGGTGTCCGCTCAGCCGCCAGATCAGCTTTCTCAAAAGCTCGGCGGGGAAGACCAAAAGAGACATATCAAGGGTAAAGAGCAGCTCCTTGGCGGTCAAGGGAACGGTCCGCAGAACGGGACCGCCCAGATAGACGAAAAGGATCTGCAAAATGCAAACGGCACCCATGATGAGAAGAAAACCCTTGTTCTTGGAGAGCCCCGCGAAGAGACGCAGGCGGTCGCTTCGGGCGTGGAAGCAGTTAAAGACCGAGGTGAAGATAAAGAGCGCGAAGAAGGCGGTCAGAAGATAGAGGTGGTCGGGAGCCGAGCGGAAGCGTATACGTACGCTGGGAAGAAGCAAAAAGCCAAGACACAGGGCGACGGTAAAGCCGCCCAAAAACACGATCTGGTGGAGCATATAGCCGTTGAGGATCGGCTCCTCCCGTTTTTTCGGCTTTTCCCGCATGAAGCGAGGAGAGGGGGCTTCTCCCGCAAAGGCAAGACCTCCGAGGGTGTCCATGATCAGATTGATCCAAAGCATCTGGGTGATGGTAACGGGAGCGTCAAAGCCCACGAAGGGACCGATCATGGAGACCCCCACGGCGCAGAAGTTCATGGTGAGCTGGAGCGTGATGAATTTGCGAATGCTCTTGAAGATGGTTCGCCCGTATAGGACGGCGCGGGTGATGGAGGAGAGATTGTTGTCGAGAATAATCACGTCCCCCGCGTCCTTTGCCACCGAGGTACCGCTTCCCATGGAAAAGCCCACGTCGGAAAGCTTGAGGGCGGGCGCGTCGTTGACCCCGTCTCCCGTCATGCCCACCACCCGCTTGGACTCCTGCGCCAAGCGAACCAGTCGGCTTTTGTCCGAGGGGAGGGCTCTGGCGACGACTGCCAAGCGAGGCAGAATCCGTTTCACCTCGCCGTCGGACATGGCTCCCAGCTCCTCCGAGGTTAGGATCAGCGAATCGGCGGAGGAGAGGATTCCGCAGGATCTGGCAATGCTTTGCGCCGTGCTTGGGTGGTCGCCTGTGATCATGACGGTCTGAATCCCCGCCTCTTGAAGAATACGGACCGATTCCGATGCCTCGGGGCGGATTCGGTCGGAGAGGGAGACGGCGGCGATCAGGGTCAGCTCGCCGAACCCTCCGTTCCTCGGCATCCGATCTCCCTCCGCCAACACTAAGACTCTTTCCCCTCCTTGGGTCAGTTGGGCGATTCGCCGTCTAAATTCATAGGAAAGGGGCGCGAAGGCATCGGCGGAGCCGTTTCTTCGGTAAGCGTAGCGAAGATGGGGAAGCAAGCGCTCGGGCGCGCCCTTCAGAAGAAATGCGCGGCGGGGCAGCAGAAGCGCCGCTGCCGAATATTTTTTTGCGCTGTCAAAGGGGAGACGCTCTCCCACCGACACGGTCCCCTCCGATGGGAGTCCCATGACCGATTCGAGCAGCGCCCGATCGGTGGCGTTTCCTCCCAGTATGCCGTCGGCGCCGAGGGAGGAGGCGGTGTTGTAGCGGCAGGAGGCATCGAAGAGCCGAAACACGTCGGGGGCGCTTTTTCGAAGCTCCGACGGGGAGCGGTATTCGGCTCCGTCCGCCAAAAGAATACGTCCCACGCTCATTTTGCCCTCGGTAAGGGTCCCCGTTTTGTCGGTAAATAAAATGTCCATGCTTCCCGCCGCCTCGATTCCCACGGGCTTTCTGACCAGCACGTTGTCCTTGATCATGCGGCGCATATTGGAGGAAAGGACCACGGCAATCATCATAGGAAGCCCCTCGGGAACGCTCATGACTACCACGGTCAGCCCCAGCATCAGGGCGCGAAGCAGATGGTGAAGAAGATAAGGGGTATCCCGAAGCCTTGAGAGGGTTACGCTCAGATCAAAGCCGCTGTCCAACACGAAAATATTGAAGAGATAGGCAAGGGCGCAGAGGAAAGCGGCGCAGTAGCCGAAGCGGCTGATCTGAGCGGCAAGGCGGGTCAGGCGGACCCGAAGCGGGCTTTCCCGCGTTTCTTGGCGGATCTCTTGGGAAATCCGTCCGAGAAAGGTTTGGTCGCCTACGGCAAGCACCTCCGCCTCGCCCTCACCCGTAAGGATCGGACAGCCCCGAAGAACGGCTCCCTCGTTTTCGGGGGAGAGGGTACGGACGGGAGAGGGCTTTTTAAGGATCTCCCGATTCTCTCCCGTCATGGAGGATTGATCCACACGGAGGGATCCCTCGGTCATACGTCCGTCGGCGGGGATCTGCTCTCCCGCGGACAGGAGGATTCGGTCGCCTACGACCAGCTCCTCGATGGGCAATTCCCGCAGCGCGCCGTCCCGCCACACGCGGACGCTGCCCTTTCCCCATTCCTCGGAGAGACGGCGAAACGCCGCCTCGCTTCCGCGCTCGGATAGCGTGGAGATCAGAGTGGCAAGGGTGACCGACATTCCGATTCCCAGCGTCTCGATCCAATCTCCTCCCCGAAACACGAAGCAAAGATTGATGCCGAGGGCGATGAGGAGGATTCGGATGACGGGGTCGTTGAGATTGCCGAGAAAATGACGAAAAAAGCCCTTTTTTGCGGGCTCGCTCAATCGATTGCTTCCGTTTGCTTCCCGAGAGCGGAGAACCTCCTCCCCCGTAAGCCCCTTTGCTGTTGCTTTGCGCTGATGATCCGTCCGTGTCATAGCTGCTTCCTTTCTGCTTTGTTCACGGTAAACTATATGAGAGAAGGACGGGTTCTTATTCCATGGGAGGGAAAGGGAAACGCCCCGAATTTGGGGCTTGTCGAAGAAAAGGAGAGGAAATCTCGGTAATTTTTTGAAAAAGGGGTTGACAAAAAAGAGGGGATGGTGTATAATGTAGTCCGATTGAATTGTCTCTGGCAATCGCGGAGGGAGGGAAAACAGAAATGGCAGAAATCAGAGTGAAGGAAGGCGAGTCCTTGGACAGCGCACTTCGTCGCTTTAAGAGAGCAATGGCTCGTTCCGGCGTCCTTACCGAGCTTCGCAAGAGAGAACACTACGAGAAGCCCAGCGTAAAGCGCAAGAAAAAGTCGGAAGCCGCTCGCAAGAGAAAGTATAAGTAATTCTCTTTTCAAAATGAAACAACAACGGGATCGCGGAAGCGGTCCCGTTTTTGTGTTGTAACACCCTTGGGGAGAATTTGAAAAAACGGAAAAAGTTTTGAGAATATTAAAAGTTCGTTTACAAAGAAAACGAACCTATGCAAAAAAAGTATATTATAATCTAATATGTAATTTTATGTTTTGGAGGATTTTGACCTGTTATGATCAAAACGTTGGCACGAAGCATACGTGAATATAAAAAGCCCTCGATCCTAACGCCGATTCTGGTTTCCTGCGAGGTGGTGGTGGAATGTATCATTCCCTTCGTTACCGCCAAGCTGGTGGCAAGGATCGAGGAGGGCTGCGATCTTTCGGTGATCGTAAAATACGGACTTTTGTTGGTTCTTCTGGCGGCGCTTTCCCTGACCTTTGGAATCCTTGCGGGGCATTATTGCTCTATCGCTGCCTGCGGCTTTGCCAAAAATCTCAGGCACGACCTTTACTATGCGGTACAGGATTATTCCTTTTCCAATATCGATAAGTTCTCCACCTCCAGTCTGGTGACCCGTTTGACCACCGACGTGGGAAACGTGCAGATGGCGTATATGATGCTGATCCGTACGGCGGTTCGCTGTCCCTTTATGCTGATCTTCGCGCTGGTGATGGCGGTGATCATCAGCCCCTCTATGTCGATCTGCTTCGCGGTGATCGTACCCGTGCTGGCGATCGGACTGTTCCTGATTATGAGGAGCGCCCATCCCATCTTCCGCTCGGTCTTTAAAAAGTACGACCGACTCAACGAGTCGATTCAGGAAAACGTGCGGGGTATGCGGGTGGTGAAGGCATACGTCCGCGAGGAGTACGAAAACGAAAAGTTTGACAAGGCTTCGGGAGAGGTCGCCCGCGATTTCACCAAGGCGGAAAAGTTGCTGGCGCTGAACGGTCCCTTGATGCAGTTTTCCTTTAACGCGTTGATGATCTCGGTCTGCTTCTTCGGTACGCGATTGATCGTCAAGAGCAATCAGAGTGCGCTGGAGATCGGTGAAATGTCGGCGCTGATGACCTACGGCGCGCAGATCCTCATGAGCCTTATGTTTCTCTCCATGATCATCGTGATGATGGTGCTTTCGGTGGCATCCGCGGCGAGAATTGCCGAGGTGCTGAACGAAAAGAGCGCCATCGTCAATCCCGAAAACGCGCTTCTCTCCGTTGCGGACGGAAGCGTGGTCTTTGAAAACGTCAGCTTCCGCTATTCCGAAAAGGCAGAGAAGAACGCCCTCTCGGAGATCAATCTGTCCATTGCCTCGGGCGAAACGGTAGGAATTATCGGCGGTACGGGAGTAGGAAAGACCTCCTTGATCCAGCTGATCTCCCGTCTCTACGATGCGACCGAGGGCGTGGTGCGCGTAGGAGGCGAGGACGTTCGCGCCTACGATCTGGATACCCTTCGCACGCAGGTGGCGGTGGTGCTGCAGAAGAACGTGCTGTTCTCGGGAACCATCAAGGAAAATCTCCGTTGGGGAGATCCCAACGCTACCGATGAGGAGATGGAGCGGATCTGCCGATTGGCGCAGGCGGACGAATTTATCAGAAATCTTCCCGACGGCTACGACACCTACATAGAGCAGGGCGGAACCAACGTGTCGGGCGGACAGAAGCAGAGGCTTTGTATTGCCCGCGCCCTGTTGAGAAAGCCGAAGATTCTGATTCTCGACGACTCTACCAGCGCCGTGGATACCAAGACCGACGCGCTCATCCGACGGGCATTTGCCGAGGAGATCCCCGATACCACCAAGATCATCATTGCCCAAAGAATCGCCTCGGTGGAGCACGCCGATAAGATTTTGGTTATGGATGGCGGACGGATCGTTGCCATTGGCTCTCACGAGGAGCTTTTGAGAAGCAGCGATATTTACCGCGAGGTCTATGAATCCCAGACGAAGGGAGGGGACGCAGAATGAGCAAGGCTTCCGCAAATATGAAAAAACGACCTCCTCTGCAAAAGGGGACCCTGAAGCGTCTGCTCGGGATGCTCTTCCGTGACTATAAGCCTCAGCTGATCCTCGTGGCGGTTTGCGTGATCATCGTTTCGGTGGCGTCTACCGTTGCCAGTCTCTTTTTGACGAAATTTATTACCTACGCCAGCGAAGCGCTGGAGGGAGGCGGATGGGAGTCGATCCGCGCCGACGTATTCCAATCGGTCGCGATCATGCTGACGATCTACGTGATGGGCTGGATCGCCTCCTTCGTCTACAACCGCGTCATGGCGATCGTGACGCAGGATTTTCTGCACAGAACCCGCAAGCGGATGTTCCAGAAGATGCAGTCTCTGCCTCTTCGGTATTTTGATACCCATCCTCACGGGGATATCATGTCCTATTACACCAACGATATCGATACGCTTCGCGAGCTGATCTCCCGAAGCCTTCCCCAGATTCTCAGCTCCGCGCTCATTCTCGTTTTGCTGACCTTCAATATGTTCTATCTCAGCTTCTGGATGGCGCTGGTTATGGCGGGCGGCGTGGTCGCCATGACGCTGGTGACGAAAAAGATCGGCGGCAGAAGCGCCCACTTCTTCCTCAGGCAGCAGAAGTCCATGGCAAGGGCGGAGGGCTTTGTGGAGGAAATGATGCATGGGCAAAAGGTGGTCAAGGCATTCTGCCACGAGAAGCAGAGCTGTGAGGATTTCGACAAGGTGAACGAGCAGCTTTGCGCCGATGCCACCAGCGCCAACCGTTTTGCCAACATTCTGATGCCTATTATGGGAAATATCGGAAATATTATGTACGTGCTGGTCGCCTTTGTGGGCGGAGCGCTGATCATTCTGGACGCGCCCAATCTCTCTCTTTCGGGAAAGGCAATGGGAATTGCCGTGGTGCTTCCGTTTTTGAATATTACCCGTCAGTTTACCAACAACGTCAGTCAGGTGTCCCAGCAGATGAACGCCATCGTCATGGCAATGGCGGGTGCGGGACGCATCTTCTCGCTGATGGACGAGGAGCCTGAGGTGGACGCGGGCTACGTTACCCTTGTCAACGCGCGGGAGGAAAACGGGACCCTCGTGGAATGTGAGGAGCGTACGGGCACGTGGGCATGGAGACATCCCCACGCGGCGGACGGTACGGTGACCTATACCCGACTGCGGGGAGACGTTCGGATTGAGCATATGGACTTCGGATATACCCCCGACAAGACGGTGCTGCGGGACGTTACTCTCTACGCGGAGCCGGGTCAGAAGGTGGCGTTCGTTGGCGCGACGGGCGCGGGAAAAACCACCATTACCAACCTCATCAACCGCTTTTACGACATTGACGACGGAAAGATCCGCTACGACGGAATCAATATCAATAAGATCAAGAAGGCAGACCTTCGCCGCTCTCTTGGCATCGTGCTTCAGGATACCAGTCTGTTTACGGGTACGGTCATGGAGAATATTCGCTACGGAAAGCTGGACGCTACCGACGAGGAGTGTATTCGGGCGGCAAAGCTTGCCCATGCGGATGAATTTATCACTCGCTTGCCCGACGGCTACGCAACCATGCTGACCGAGGGAGGTGCCAATCTGTCTCAGGGTCAGCGTCAGCTTCTGTCCATTGCCCGCGCGGCGGTGGCAGACCCGCCCGTGATGATTCTGGACGAGGCAACCTCCTCCATCGATACCCGAACCGAGGCGCAGGTGCAGAGAGGCATGGACGCGCTGATGAAGGGACGAACCGTTTTCGTGATCGCCCACAGACTCTCTACCGTCCGCAACTCCGACGTGATCATGGTCCTTGAGCAGGGGCAGATCATTGAGCGGGGAAGCCACGAGCGGCTGATCGAGGAGAGAGGAAAATATTATCAGCTTTACACGGGCGCGTTTGAACTGGAATAAGCCTTTTTGAGTGAAGACCGAATGCTTCAAATCGTCCTATTGAAAAGGAAAGGAATTGTTTCATGTTGTATTCATTGGGAATCGACATAGGTTCTACCACCATCAAAACGGTGCTGACCGAGGACGGACGGGTTATTTATGAAAAATACGAGCGGCATATGTCTCAGGTCCGAGTCAAGGCGTTAGAGATGCTGACCGAGCTTTCCCCCCTTCTTGAGGGGAAGCGGTTTACTTTGGCGCTTTCGGGCTCGGCGGGGTTGGGACTGGCAGAGGCGTGCGACATTCCCTTCGTGCAGGAGGTATTTGCCACGGGAGAGGTGGTCAAGCGCATGGAGCCTGACGCCACGGCGGTCATTGAGCTGGGCGGTGAGGACGCGAAGATCATCTTCTTTGAGGGCGGTACCGACGAGCGCATGAACGGAAGCTGCGCGGGTGGAACGGGAGCGTTTATTGATCAGATGGCGACCCTTCTGGATCTGGATGCCGACGAAATGGATCGGCTGAGTCTGGACTATCACCGAATCTATCCCATTGCCTCCCGCTGCGGCGTGTTCGCCAAGACCGACGTTCAGCCCCTTTTGAATCAAGGGGCGCGAAAGGAGGACGTGGCGGCGAGCATCTATCAGGCGGTGGTCAATCAGACCATCGCGGGCTTGGCGCAGGGAAGAAGGATTCACGGAAAGGTGCTTTTCCTCGGCGGTCCCCTCTATTACTGTCGGGGGCTTCGCCAACGATTTCAGGAGACGCTGGGGCTTTCCGATGAGGAAGCCGTTTTCCCCGAATACGGCAGATATGCCGTGGCGATGGGAGCGGCGATTTACGCCGAGCGTACGGGACGGCTCTTTGAGTTTCCCGCCCTGATCGAGGCGATACGGGGACAGCTTACCGCCAGCTCTGTTGCCAACCGACTTCCGCCTCTGTTTGAGAATCGGGAGCAATACGGGGAGTTTCGTCTCCGCCATCTGAAGGCGGACGTGAAGAGACGATCCATTGAGGAATACAGCGGACGGGCATGGCTCGGTGTGGATTGCGGAAGCACGACCACCAAGATGGTGCTTCTGTCCGAGGATCGGGAGCTTTTGTATACATATTACAGCTCCAATCGGGGCAATCCCGTGAGCATTGTCAAGGAGCAGCTTGAGAGGATCTACGAGCTGTGCGGCGACCGTATCCTTCTTGCGGGCAGCGCGGTGACGGGCTACGGCGAGGAGCTGATCAAGCACGCGTTCCATATGGATTTGGGACTTGTGGAGACGATCGCGCATTACACCGCCGCCAAGCATTTTCTTCCCGAGGTGGATTTTATTCTCGATATCGGCGGACAGGATATAAAGTGCTTCCGCATCCGAAACGGAGCCATTGACAGTATCATGCTCAACGAGGCGTGCTCCTCGGGCTGCGGCTCCTTTATCGAAACCTTTGCCCGTTCCATGGGCTATGAAATCGACGAGTTTGCCAAGCGGGGACTGTTTGGAACGGCACCCGTGAATCTTGGCAGCCGCTGCACCGTTTTCATGAACTCCTCGGTGAAGCAGTCTCAGCGTGACGGAGCTACCGTGGAGGATATTTCCGCGGGACTGTCGGTGAGCGTGGTGAAGAACGCCGTCTATAAAGTGATCCGCGCGGGAAGCGCGGAGGAGCTTGGCGAGCATATCGTGGTGCAGGGCGGAACCTTTTATAACGACGCGGTGCTGCGCGCCTTTGAGATGGAGCTTGGACGCGAGGTGGTCCGACCCGCCATCGCGGGACTCATGGGGGCGTACGGCGCGGCGCTTTACTCCATGCGCCTTTCGGAAAGCGCGATCCTCAAAAGGGAGGCGCTTGCTACCTTTGAGCATACCTCCAAATCCACGGTGTGCAAGGGATGCGCCAATCAATGCCATCTGACCGTCAACCGCTTCTCCGAGGGCAAGCCCTTCATTTCGGGTAACCAGTGCCAAAAGGGGCTGGGGCTGGAGGAGGCGGGAGAGGAGATTCCCAATCTCCACGCCTTTAAGAGAGACTATCTGACTACCCTTTCCCAACGGTATCCCGCAGGGACGGGAGAGAGGGGGACGGTGGGGCTTCCTCTGTCCCTTGGAATGTACGAGCTTTTGCCGCTTTGGTACGGCGTATTTACCTTCCTCGGCTTCCGCGTGGTCGTTTCGGAAATGTCCAATCGCAGGACCTACGAAAAAGGACAGTTTTCGATCCCCTCGGATACCGCCTGCTACCCCGCCAAGATTATGCACGGACACGTGGAGGAGCTGGTGGCGAAGGGCGTGGACGCGGTATTTTACCCCTGTCTTTCCTACAACATTGACGAAAAGCATTCGGACAATCATTACAACTGCCCCGTGGTGGCGTATTATTCCGAGCTGCTACAGGGCAATATGGACTCGCTTCACGGGGTTCGCTTCCTTTATCCTTATCTGAATATCAACAGCCGCCGAGAGCTTTGCCGCGGACTTTTGCGCTATCTTTCCGCGTTTTACCCCGACCTTGGGAGGGGAGAGATGCGACGGGCGATCGGATACGGATTTTCCCTGTATCACGCGTATATGGCAAGCGTCCGCCGCGAGGGCGAGAGAGCCGTATCCTATGCCCGCGAGCGGGGAATGCGGCTGATGGTGTTGGCAGGCAGACCCTATCACGCGGATGCGGAGATCGGTCACGGGATCGATAAGCTGGCGACCTCCCTCGGCTTCTGCGTGGTCAGCGAGGACAGTATTTGCCATCTGAGTGAGCGTCAGCCCGTTCGCGTGCTGAATCAATGGACCTATCACGCAAGGCTGTATCGGGCGGCGCGCTTCGTCACCGAGGAGAAGAACGCGGAGCTGGTTCAGCTCGTGTCCTTCGGCTGCGGCGTGGATGCCATTACCACCGACGAGGTGCGGTCTATTTTGGAAAGCAAGGGAAAATTCTATACGCAGATCAAAATAGACGAGATCACCAACCTCGGCGCGGTACGGATCCGCTTGAGAAGTCTGTTGGGCGCGCTTGAGCAGTAAGGAGGAGCGGAATGGAAAAAAACTATATCCCCTTTACGGAGGAAATGAAAAAGGACTATACCATACTGGTCCCCAATATGCTCCCCATGCACTTTACGCTGATTTGCAAGGTGTTCAAAAATTTCGGGCTGAACGCGGAGCTTCTTACCACTACGGGACAGCATATCAAGGATACGGGCTTGAAGTACGTTCACAATGACACCTGTTATCCCGCCGTGCTGGTGATCGGTCAATTTATTGACGCGCTGCAGAGCGGAGCCTACGATCCTCACAAAACGGCGCTGATCCTCTTCCAGACGGGGGGCGGCTGCCGCGCCTCCAACTATATCAATCTTTTGCGAAAGGCGCTGGAAAAGGCGGGCTTCGGTTACGTTCCCGTGATCTCCATGAGTCTGTCGGGGCTGGAGGACCACCCGGGATTTCGGTTGTCCATGTCCATGATCCGCCGTCTTTTGCACGCCATTCTTTATGCCGATCTTCTGATGCTTTTGCGGAATCATTGCCGCAGCTACGAGATCCGCGAGGGGGACAGCGATGCCCTGGCGGAGCTTTGGACCGAGCGCTTGGCGGCGGAGATGAGCGCGGGAAAGAGGATCTCCTATCGCAGAGCGAAGGAGAATTACACGAAGATCCTTGCGGATTTTCAACGGATTCCCCGCGCCGAGGCAAGCAAGACTCGGGTAGGGATCGTGGGAGAGATCTTCGTCAAATATTCCCCCTTGGGCAACAACAATTTGGAGGAGTTTCTGGTCAGGGAGGGAGCGGAGGTCACGGTACCCGGGCTTCTGGATTTCTGTCTGTACTGTGTCTACAATAATATGATGGATACCGAGCTTTTGGGGAAGAACAAGAAGCAGTATCGCTTTTGGCGGATGGTTTATCGGTTTTTCCTCGGCAAGCAGAAGGATCTGATTGAGTGTATCGAGAGCCGCTCGGAATTTCCCGCGCCTACACCCTTTGACCATACCCTGACGCTGGTCAAGGGATATATCGGAATCGGCGCGAAGATGGGCGAGGGCTGGCTTTTGACCGCCGAAATGCTGGAGCTTTCGGAGAAGGGCGTGAAGAATATCGTATGCGCCCAGCCCTTTGGATGCCTGCCCAATCACATTTGCGGAAAGGGCATGATGCGGCTTCTCAAGGAGAAGAACCCCGATATCAATATCGTAGCCATTGACTACGACGCGGGCGCCACCGCCGTCAATCAGGAAAACCGCATCAAGCTGATGCTGGCGAATCGCTCCGAATGAAAAACGGAATAAAAGGACGAAAAATGCCCCCGCGGGAACGGAAGACCTCCGAAGCCCGCGGGGGCGTTTTTTTCGATATAGGCTCTGCTGACGGGGCAGTCACTGCTTTCATAAAATTCCCTTAAAATTGGTATAAATTTCTTTCCTCTGCTCATACTAAGGATACATTCATGCAAAAGAGGAGGTATTTTACAATGACACCCAAGGAGCTTTTGTACGTGGAGGACGCGCTGGGTCATGAGCAGTTCTTCCAAACGAAGTGCCGTGAAACCGCCAATCAGATTCAGGACGCGGAGCTGAGATCCTGCGTCGAGCAGATGGCGGGAAAGCACGAGCAGATTTTTAAAAATTTTTACGGATTACTGTAAGGGGGAACAAACGGGATGGATGACAAAAATCTGATGGAAAATCTTTTGCTTTTGGAAAAGGGATGCTGCGATCTCTATATGCACGGAACCGTAGAGGCTTCCACGGGAAACGTGCAGGGCGCGTTTCGGGCGGCGTTGACCGAATCCTTGACCATGCAGAGCGATCTGTATAGCAAAATGGCGGGGAAGGGCTGGTACCCCTCCGCTCAGGCACCCCAGACGCAGGTGGATAGCCTGAAGCAGAAATACAGCGGAAATTAAAAAAGCGGATGCCGTTTCCATCAGGAACGGCATCTGCTTTTTTATGATTCAATTACTTTGAGCCTTCCGCGCCCACCTTGGGATAAAGGTGGAAGAAATGATCGGAGGAGGCGAGGATATCCTTCCGTGTGAGAGGAGCTTCTTGCTCCTTGGCAACGGGGGACGTATACCATTCCCCCGTATGATTGGTCTCAAAATTCTTCTGATCGGTTACGGTGGGAAGAAGCAGGTCGGATGCGCTCAGCGCGCCCGATTCATCGTAATAGCTGATCAGCTTGACGCGGCGGTCGGTCAGCTCTCCCGAATGAGAGACGGGGGATGCGGCACCGTCGGCGGCAAGAGGGGCGTATTGCTCGGGCTCGTGGAAATACAGTCTGCCCTCGATATTGAGCAGAGGAGCGGTGGCGTAGACGACGTAGCCGTCCTCGTTCACGCGGGCCATTTGAATGGGGGTATAATTCAGGATTCCCCGTTCCAGACGCTGATCGCCCAAAAACAGCTCATAGGTTCCGTCGGAAGCGGTTGCCAAATAGGCTCCGTCCGCCAAGGGAATGACGCGGCGGTATTCGAAATCCACGAGGGTGCGGAGCTTTCCTTCGTCGTATTCCACCACGCCGTAGGCGTTTCGGGAGATCGCGATGAAGCGATTTTGCTCGGCGTAGGAGATCGTCTCATAGACGGGGGCAAGCAGGATCGTTCCCGTTTCGTCCGCAATGCCGAAGCGCTCGGATTGGGTGAGCAGTCGGGTTTGATCGGTTACGGAGGAGATTTTCAGATAGAGCTTGGACGCGTTTGCGCCGTCTCTTAAGATTCCGTCCACGTAGTAGGGAACCGAGGCGCGCTCCTCCAAGCGGTTGGCGTCGTTAAATCGGTAAACGCGGCTTCCCGTGGCGTGGTGAATAACCAGCGCGTTTTCCTCGGGGTAAAAATCGTAGGGATGGTTCAAAAGCAGGTTCTGCCCAAGCTCCTTGACCTGCAGGGAGGCGGTGGCAAAGGCGGGGGATGCGGCAAGGGCGGATCGGTAGATGGCAAAATAACGGGTGGCGACCACGCCTGCCTGCTTATCCTCGTAGCGGGTCAGCTTGAGGATCACGGTGTGGATGCCGCTCTGGCTGTTATAGGGGTCGCTGAGGAGCGATTGCGTCTCGCAATACGAAAGGGACAGACGGGCAAGATCGGTGTTCTTTGCCGCGATGCTGATGGTAAGCAGATTGTTGACGGGATCCAGAACGTCGTAGGATTCTCTCGTATAGGAGGTTCCCAGCGCCCAAACGATGCCTCCGTGACAGTAGAAATCAATTTCATGGTAGATATTGCTTTCGGGCTGGGAGGAGAAGGGGGTGTAGATTCGATAGAGGGGGGTTCCGTCCTGATCGCTGCCCGCAATGAGATAGACGGGAGACGAGGTGTCCTCAAGGCAGAGTCCCTCGGGGATCCGTACGGTTTCGTCCAGCGCCAGTCTCTTTTCTGCCGACGCGCCGTTGCCCGAGGAGAAGAAATAGGCATAGCTCTTTTCGGGAAGGGAATTGTTATAGCTCGGACTGGTCAGCACGTAGCACAGATCGGTGGTCAGCTCGTGCAGCTTCATGTCGTCGTAGGAGGAACGGAGAAGCTCCTTACCCTCCAAGGACAGATAGATCCAATCGGGTACGTCGGCTTGGCTTGCCAGCAGAATACCGTCCCGCTCCGCCACCGACTGATAGGAGGTAATCTCCCGCGTGGTGGGAGAGATTACGTCGATGGCGTGCTCGTGCAGACGTTCCACGACGATACAGCCCTCAAGGATCCGCAGGGTGGAAAGGTCGTACTCTCTGCCGCTGACCGAAAATGCCTGCTCCGCGGAGAAAAGGAAGAGGGAATCCTCCGAAATCGTATCGTTTCCTTTACATAGCTGATAAGCCCAGCTTTCGTCAGAGGAAAGGACGGGATCGGTATCTCCCGAGGCGAGAAGCTCGCCCGTGGAGGAGTAGGTCTTATGATCGTTCGTATCGATGAAATAATAGCAAAGGTCGCCGCTTTCCCGTTCAAAGGAAAGGAGGGAAGGCGTTCCGCCGTCCAAGAGCGCGGTGCCCTGAGCGGAATATACCGTGCATTGCTTGCCCTCCTGATCGTTTTGCGCCACCAGATAGTCGTAGCCGACTCTCTCGCCGTCCGCCTTTTGGGCGTGGAGATAGAGATGGGTTTGGGTGAGGGTCAGCGTTCCTTCTCCCGTAGCCGACAGATTGGAGTCAAGGGAGCGGAGAGACAGGGCGGACATACGGGAATTGGCGTTGCTCCGAAAGATCAAAAAGGGCAGGGAGGCTTCGGTCAGGGAGAGGTTGTCCCCCTCGATCCGATATTCGCTTCCGTTCGAATGGACCAACCAGTAATTGGTATCGTTCGGCTTTTTTGCCAGATAATATTCATAAAGGGGGCGAAAGGAGGAGTCATTCGTGCCGTTCTCCTCATAAAAATCGTTGACGCTCTTCAGGTAGGAATAGCCCTCCTTGGATTGGGCTCCGTCCGTTACCAGATAGAACAAGCCGTCCTCGGAGACGATCTTGGTTTGGTTGTAGGCGGTGGAATGTATTTCGTCGTAGGGAAGCTTTTCTAAATAAGAGTCCTTTACCGCGATTGCTATGATGATGGCGACCGTCAACAGGACGAGGAGTACGCCCGAAGCAATCAGGATCCATTTCGTTGATTTCTTCATATGGAAATTCCTTTCCCAACCGCATTTGCGGTTTGTTACCTACATTATATAGGATAAAGCGGATTTTGTCAAGGAGATGCGTCAAGGAAAATCGAAAAAGCACTTTTTTTGGAAGCGGGGAGGAAAGGGCTTGACAAGCGGGGGGGAACATGATACAATGAAAGAAGTAATGAAATGAAAGGGCATAGAGATGAACAGAAAACTTTTGTTGGGTCTGGTAGACTCCCTTTCCTTTGCGATATCCTATATTTTGGCGCTTCTGGCCTGCGGAACGATTTTCGCGTGGGCGCTTGAGGACTGCCTTTTGTGCGCGGGGATTCTGTACGGCGCGCTTTTGGTCGCCAGACTGACGATGCGTATTTACGTGAACGTGTGGCGATATGCCTCGGTGGAGCTTTTTATCAAAATGATCGTCACCGACGCGGTGGGCGGCGTGGTCGCCGCGGTCCTTTGTCTGTTCCTTTTGGGACCGTCCGCTCTTGCGGTTGCTCTGTTTTCCGCTTGTCTTACCTGCGGTGTTACGGTGTTTGGCCGTTTGTTGTATCGGCACCATCGGACCAGAAGCAGAAAGAACGTGGACAAGGACAAAAAGATCAACGTTGCCATCGTAGGCGCGGGCGCGGTTGGCGTTCAGCTTGCCGTGGAGCTGCTTAACAGTAAAAACTCCCATTATTACCCCTGTTATTTCGTGGACAAGGATCCCACGAAGGCGGGAAATCAGATCGCGGGGCTTCGGGTTCTCAACGAATGTGAGGCGACGCTGGAGCGTCTCAAGATCGAGCCGATCCAGGAGATTTTTATCGCGCTTCCCAAGTTGTCGGGCGAGGAGCTGCGGGGGATTCGGGAATATTACGCCAAGACGGGCTGCAAGGTGAAGATCTATGACCGTCCGATCTCTCATTTGAACGATGAACGCGAGGACGGACACCGTATGCTGCGTGAGTTCCGCATTGAGGACCTTTTATTCCGTCACTCCTTGGAGATCAACAATCAAATGACCCGTGATTTTTACGGGCAGAAGGTCATCATGGTGACGGGCGGTGGCGGCTCGATCGGCAGCGAGCTTTGCCGTCAGCTGGCAAAGTGCCATCCGAAGCAGCTGATCGTGGTGGATATTTATGAGAACAACGCCTATGACATTCAGCAGGAGCTGATTCGGGAATACGGCGAGGATCTGGATCTGCGGGTGGAGATCGCGTCGGTTCGCGACCGCGTGAGACTGGCGAGTATTTTCGACTATTACCGTCCCGAGATCGTTTTCCATGCCGCCGCTCACAAGCACGTGCCGCTGATGGAGCATAGCAACTGCGAGGCGATCAAGAATAACGTACTGGGTACCTACAACGTCGCCGACATGGCGGAGGCGTACGGTACGGAGCGCTTTATTTTGGTATCCACCGACAAGGCGGTGAATCCCACCAATATTATGGGCGCGTCCAAGAGAATGTGCGAGATGGTGGTTCAGTGCCGTACCGACAGCAAGACCTCCTTTGCGGCGGTTCGCTTCGGAAACGTGCTGGGCTCCAACGGCTCGGTGATTCCGCTTTTCCGCCGTCAGATCGAGCAGGGGGGACCCATCACGCTGACCGACAAGCGGATCATTCGGTATTTCATGACCATTCCCGAGGCAAGCCAGCTTGTGATGCAGGCGGGGGCTATGGCAAAGCGGGGCGAGCTTTTCGTATTGGATATGGGACGGCCCGTGAAGATCTTGGATCTGGCGGAAAATATGATCCGTCTGTCGGGATACACGCCCTATAAGGATATTGACATTGTAGAGATCGGTTTGCGACCGGGCGAAAAGCTTTACGAGGAGCTTCTCATCGCCAACGAGCGTATGACCCGCACCGAAAACAAGATGATCTTTATCGAGTATGATACTCCCCTGAGCCGAGAGGCGGTGGAGGAGAAGCTGGCGATCCTTCGAGAGGCGCTGGAAAAGGCAAAGGACGAGCTGGAATCCGAGGAGATCCGCAAGGCAATGAAGGCGGTGGTCCCGTCCTTCCGCGATCCCGAGGAGATCAATTCCCAAAAAGAGGAGCTGAAAAAGCAGGGCTGTCTCAAGGTGTAAGGGAAATTGGTGGTTGAGATTAGTTGGGAATAGGTTTTTACGCTTTTTAGAAAAAAGCTTGGCAAAAACTTTTATACAAAATATGTGTAAGGTTACACACTTTCCTATCCCTTGTGTTAAGTTGAATTTTATAGTTTCTTTCTAAGAAAAAAATCCGCGGACGGCTTTAGCGCCACCGCGGATTTTCATTTTTTAAAACGGACCGCAATGGTTCCCAAAGCCAAACCGAGGGATGCTCCATTGTTTTCCTCGTTCGAACCCAATCGGCTCTTTTTGCAAAAAAAGCAGCCTCGATTGAGGCTGCTTTTCCTTATACAAACAGGGTGGTGGACAGGTACCGTTCGCCAGTGTCGGGCAGGAGGGCGACGATGGTTTTTCCTGCGTTCTCCGGGCGGCCTGCCACCTGCAGGGCGGCGAAGAGGGCTGCGCCGGAGGAGATGCCGCAGAGGATGCCCTCCCGCTTGCCCAGCTCCCGGGCGGCGGCGAAAGCGTCTTCCTCGGTGACGGCGAGGATCTCGTCGTAGATCCCGGTGTCCAGGACTGCAGGAACAAAGTTGGCGCCGATGCCCTGAAGCCCGTGGGGACCGGATTTTCCGGCGGAGAGCAGGGGGGAGGACATGGGTTCCACAGCCACGATGCGGCAGTGGGGATTATTCTCTTTCAGATATCGGCCCACACCGGTGATGGTGCCGCCGGTGCCCACTCCGGCGACGAAGATGTCCACTTCGCCGTCACAGTCGGCCCAGATCTCAGGGCCTGTGGTC
>JAZOQX010000047.1:0-16886 GCA_045656325.1 Eubacteriales bacterium | reverse complement strand
GGTCGTATACTTAAAGCAGTACTGATCGGGAAATTCATCCGCTACTCTGTCAAGCACCTCGGAGAAGGTCAGATCGATCAGCTCATCCTTTTTCCACACGTATTGTCCCGTTCCGTCGTGATTGAAGTAAAGGCTCTTCTTCATATCCCGCGTGGAATGGAAATGAGACATATAGTTCACGAAGTGAGGAAAGATGATTTCGGGATCCTGAAGATCCTCCAGCCACTCGGGCTTCCACTCCAGAGAGATAAACGCATCGTAGTTCACCGAGGAAAGGGCGCGCATCACGTCCCCGATGGGCATGGTTCCCTCTCCGATCAGCTGATACGCTCCCTCATCGTCCGAGTCGCGCATATGGACGTGGGCAACGTAGGCACCCAGATTTTTGATGGTCTGATCCCCCGATTCTCCGTGATCTCTGTACGGATGGTGAACGTCCCAAAGCGCCGCGAGATGATCGCTGGCAAAGCGGTCCAGCATGGCGCGGAGTCTCCCCGTATCGGAGTAAATTCCGCTGGTTTTCATCAGAATACTTACGCTGTTCTCCTCGGCGACGGGCAAAAGCTCCTCCAAGGCGGCATAGACCGCGTCCTCCTTGTCGCAAAGGGCGCATACCACAACGTACGGAACCCGCGCGTTGTGCGCCACGTCGATTAAGTTCTTGATCGTGGATACCGCGTTTGCGTCGGACGAAAGATCCAAAGAGGTATCAAAGCAAGGAATGGAGAGCCCTCTCTCTCTCAGCAGACGGATCGTAGCGGCGGTGTTGTACTTATGAAAGGGACCTCCCTTTTCGGTCAACGGATTAAATTTTGAGAGGTTATATACCTCTACGCCCGCAAAGCCCATATCAACGGCAACGTCGAGCATCTCGTCAAAGGAAAGGTTTGGCCAGCCTCTCGTGGAAAAGGAAAGTTTCATTCGATTTCCTCCTCATAAACAATTTTATTCAGGGCGCTCAAATAGGCTTGTATTCCCGCTCCCACGATATCGGTAGAGATACCTCTGCCCGAATAAACCTTGCCACCCGCGCGAAGCTTGACAACGGTCTGTCCCATTGCCTCGCGTCCCTCGGTGACCGCTTGAAGTTGGAAGTCGTCCAGCTCGTAATGGCAGCCCGTGATCTTTTCGATCGCCTGGAAGGCGGCATCGATGGATCCGTCGCCAATGTAAACACCCTCGACAGGATTGCCGTCCTTCAGAAGCTTAATGTGCGCCGTGGCGGCAATGGTATTCCCCGAGGTGATCACATAGGTATCCAGCTTGTAGGTAGCGGGTACCTGCATCGCGGAGGATGCGACGATGGCATCCAGCTCCTTGAAGGTCACCCTTTCCTTCTTTTCCGCGATCTGCTTAAACGCCGCGTAGACCTTCTGCGCGTCCTCGTCGGAAAGATCGTATCCCAGTCTGACCGTAGCCGCGGCTACCGCCTCCTCGGTGTCGTGCGCCGTGAGGAAGATTCCGTCGTCCTGCTCGGCACCCGTTGCGGTATTTTGACCCTTTCCGCTATGGCAGAGCCACTCGATCTGGGAGAGGATCCTGCTGAGCTGAGTCGCCTTAACTCCCACGTACGCGTTCAGGGAATCCGCCTTGGCGGAAAGGATCCGAGCAACGTTCGCGGTGGCTGCCTCGTCGTTCGTATATGCCGCGGCGCGAATCTGTCCCGCTCCCTTGGCGACCGCCATCACGGCACAGGCATCCGCCATGGCGATGGTATTGGCGCAGCAAACGCCGAGCGTCACCTCACGAAGCTGCGGAACGGCATCATACTGACAGCCAATGAACTCGGCAAACTCCGAGGGGAGCATGGTTCCCGCCGTGTCGCAGAGCGTCACGGTCTTGGCTCCCGCCGAAATCGCGGCCTCGATCGCCTTGGCAAGAAAATCGCTCTCGCTGCGGGTCGCGTCACCCGCCACAAACTCCACGTCATCGCAGAGTGCGCGGCAGGCGGCGACCGTACCGCGAATCGCTTCGATCATTGCCTCGGGCTTCTTATGGTAAAGATATTCTATCTGTACGGCGCTGGTGGGCGCGCAGACCTGAAGACGCGGAGCGTTTGCGTTTTTCAGGGCAGCCCACGTCCGCTCCAGATTTTCCTCGTTCGACAGCTCCACGGGAACCGCGATGCGGCTATTGCTGACGGCGGCGGAGATCGACTTGATCAAGAGCGCGTCAATACGGGGCGTTTTGATCCCGTCAAGCTCGATCAGGTCCACACCCAGCTTATCCAATAGCTTGGAAAGCTCAATCTTTTCTTTAAACGTAAGGCGCAAATCCTCAGAGGTCTGCTTCATCGTTGCGTCACTGATTACAATTTGTCTCATGATTCGTTCAATTCTCCTTTCATATCAAACAAAAAAATCCCTGAGCCGTTCATACGGCTTCAGGGACGAATCTGATTCGCGGTACCACCCTGATTACCCCCAAAAAGGGAAATCACTCAAAAGCCCCAATAAGGGCCCTGCCCTATAACGGGGGCAACCGAGACTCATTACTCGCTTACGCTTTGACAAGTCTAACTCGGGAAAGAGTTTCCTTCAACCATCCGCATCGGCTCGCACCACCCGCCGACTCTCTGGAGCATCCGAAATGAAGGTATAATTTCCGTCACTGTCTTTCTTTTTGTGCTTTGATGAGTATATTTAACCACCAAATCGGCTTTTTGTCAAGTACAAATTCTTAAAAATCGCAAGATTCAACAATAACGCACAAAAAAGGAACTTGATTTTTACAAAAGTTTGTGCATTTTTCGGGCAGAAACTGTTTGACATTTTTGTAGAGGAATGATAAAATATATAACATAGGTACAAAAAGCAAAGACTGAGACGAAGACGGTATGGCAGAATGAGCATTCAGAGAGTCGGCGGGTGGTGTGAGCCGATTGTAAAAAGCCGATCTACCCATCACTTCCGAGTCTGGAATCCGAGCGAAGGTTAGGGTTTCACGTTCCCCGCGTTAAGGGCAAGGACTTATATTGGGTTCTAAGCGGCGGTTTTCCGCAATTTGAGTGGTTTCGCGGGTATTTTGCGCTCGTCTCGGGATATTGGTTCTTGAGACGTTTTTTGTTTTTGATCGGACTCCAACGAATATTCACAGTAAAATCATGCGCTAAGGGGATCCCCTTCGCCAAGGCGCATTCGAAAGAAAGAGGTAGTATGAAACAGCCCATAGACGAAAAATTGAAACAAATTGCGGACCGTGTCCGCGAATTGCGACTGATCTCGGGTCTGTCGGTTGCCGAAATGGCTGCGCGTACGGGAATGGACGAGAGCGAATACGAGGCGTGTGAGAGCGGTAACAGAAATCTCAGCATCGCCTTCCTCTACCACTGCGCGCTGAACTTCGGCGTGGATATGAACGATATCCTTGAGGGTCGAAGCCCGAAGCTTCGTTCCTACGCTCTGACCAGAAGAGGAGAGGGACAGCGGATCGAGGAGGCCCATCACATGGTGGGATTCAACCTTGCCTCGGAATTCCGCAACCGTATTGCCCTTCCCCTTTACATGGAAATCAAGTACCACGAGGGCGCGGAAAACGAGAAGATCGAAATGGTCACCCACGAGGGTCAGGAATGTGATATCGTGATCACGGGTCAGATGAAGATTCAGATCGGCGATCACAGCGAGATCCTGAATCCCGGCGACTGTATCTATTACGATTCGGGTACTCCCCACGGAATGATCGCCGTGGGCGGAGCAGACTGCTCCTTCTACGCCATCGTGCTTCGCAACCAAGCCGCGAGAGTGGGCGAACAGGCTGCCGCCTCGTCTATGGTGACCAAGCGTCGCAACGAGGACAATCAGGAGAGAATCTATCAGGATTTCATTATCCCCACCGAAAAAGACGGTACGCTTAAGGAGATTTCCTTCAAAAACGAGGATCGCTTCAACTTTGCCTTTGACGTGGTCGACGCGTTGGGCAAGCGCAAGCCGAACAAGCTTGCCATGCTGCATATCAGCGAGGACGGCGCGGAGCGGAGATTTACCTTCAGCGATATGAAGAAGGAATCCGCGAGAGTCGCCAACTATTTCAAATCCATCGGCATTAAGAGAGGCGACCGCGTGATGCTGGTGCTCAAGCGCCACTATCAGTTCTGGTTCTCGATTCTGGCGTTACATAAGATCGGCGCCATTGCCATTCCCGCCCCCAATCAGCTGCTGGAAAAGGATTTTGAATACAGATTCAACGTCGGCAACGTAAAGGCAATCCTTTGTACGGCAGACGGCGACGTAGCCAATTCGGTGGACGCGGCGGCAGAAAAATGCTCGGGACTGGAGCACAAGATCCTCGTGGGAGGCACTCGCGAGGGCTGGCGCAGCTTTGACGACGAATACGGTATGTATAGCAGCCGCTATGAGCGAGCAGAGGACGCTCCCTGCGGAAACGATCCCATGCTCATGTTCTTCACCTCGGGAACCTCGGGGTATCCGAAGATCGCGGCGCACAACTACAAATATCCCTTGGGACATTTCATCACCGCAAAATACTGGCATCAGGTCAATCCCGACGGACTGCATCTGACCATCTCCGATACGGGATGGGCAAAGGCAATGTGGGGGAAGCTTTACGGTCAGTGGCTGTGCGAGGCGGCAACCTTCGTATACGACTTTGACCGCTTTGACGCGGAAAAGATTCTTCCTTTATTTAAGAAGCACAACATTACGACCTTCTGCGCGCCTCCTACCATGTACAGAATGTTGATCAAGCAGGATCTTTCCCGCTTTGATCTTTCCAGCATTGAACACGCATCCACCGCGGGTGAGGCGCTCAACCCCGAGGTGTTCCGTCAGTTTGAAAAGCATACGGGTCTGAAGATCATGGAGGGCTTCGGTCAGTCCGAAAGCACGCTGATCATCGGAAACCTTGCGGGCGGAAGCCACAAGATCGGTTCTATGGGCAAGCCCACTCCTCTCTACGACGTTCATCTGCTCAGCCCTGAGGGCGAGGAGGTCGAGGCGGGCGAAAGCGGAGAGATCTGTATTAACATTGCCAAGGGTCTTCCCTGCGGTCTTTCCTACTCCTACGAGGGCAACCCCGAGGTTACGGCGGAAACTTGGCGCGACGGATTTTATCACACGGGCGACCTTGCGTGGTGCGACGAGGATGGATTCCTTTGGTACGTAGGACGCGCGGACGACGTAATCAAGTCCTCGGGCTATCGAATCGGTCCGTTTGAGATTGAGAACGTCATTATGGAGCTTCCCTACGTGCTGGAATGCGGCGTTTCCGCAGCTCCCGACGAGATTCGCGGACAGGTAGTCAAGGCAAGCATCGTTCTCGTTCAGGGAACCGAGGGAACCGACGAGCTGAAGAAGGAAATTCAGAACTACGTCAAATCCCGTACGGCACCCTATAAATATCCGAGAATCGTGGAATTCCACGAGAGTCTGCCGAAGACCACCAGCGGAAAGATCATCCGCAAAAAGCTTTGAGTCATGATGAAACCGATGGAACATAAAAGAGTAACGCTGTTTGCGGGACATTACGGAAGCGGAAAGACCAACATTGCCGTCAACTACGCGTTGCATTTGGCAAAAGAGGGCAAGAAGGTCTGCATTGCCGATCTGGATATCGTCAATCCCTATTTCCGAACCAAGGACAGCGAGCGCGAATTGACCGAGCAGGGCGTCACCCTGATCTCCCCGCGCTACGCCAATACGAACGTAGACCTCCCCGCCCTTCCCGCGGAAAGCTACCGACTTATTCAGGATCAATCGATCTTTGGCGTTGCCGATATCGGCGGTGATGACCGAGGCGCCTATGCCTTGGGCAGATTTGCCGATGCCATCAAGGCAGAGGGAAACTACCGCATGGCGTTCGTCATCAATCGACACCGTCCCCTGACCTCCACCGTAGAGGATACCGTGGAGATCATGAAGGAGATCGAGGCGGCTTCGGGGATCCCGTTCACCTGTATCGTAAACAATTCCAATATCGGCTCCGAAACCACGGAAGAAACCCTTCGGGAATCGGTCGGATTTGCCGAGGCGGTCAGCCAAGCGACGGGCTTGCCGATATGGCTTCATACAGCCGAAAAAACTATCGCCGAGGGACTTTCCGATTTATCGGTATTTCCCTTGACGCTTCAAAAAAAGTATTTTGATCTGCCCGACTGACCGAGAGGATTGATTCCATGGATCAAGCGGACAGTCATCGAATAGGAGGAACAAAAAACATGAAAGTAACGTTTAATACGGATCTTTGCAAGGGCTGCGGCCTGTGTGTTGACGCTTGCCCCAAGAAATGTCTGGCAATCGCGCAGGATAAGCTGAACTCTAAGGGATATTCTCCCGCGTTTATGATGGATCAGGAAAAATGTATCGGCTGCGCCTTCTGCGCCACCATGTGTCCCGATTGTATCATCACGGTTGAAAAGTAAAATTTGCGAAAGGTAAGCACCGAATCCCTCATGGGGCTCTGTGCGCCAACGCTTGGATTTTTTGTAGTCGCCTCAGGGCGACGGAATGGAGAAGATTATGGCAGAAAGAATTTTAATGAAGGGTAACGAGGCGATCGCGGAGGCGGCGATTCGCGCAGGCTGCCGACACTATTTCGGTTATCCCATCACGCCTCAGACGGAAATTGCCGCGTATATGGCAAAGAAAATGCCCAAGATCGGCGGCGTATTTCTTCAAGCGGAAAGTGAGATCGCATCGATCAACATGGTATACGGCGCGTCGGCTGCGGGAATGCGCGTGATGACCTCCTCCTCCAGCCCCGGAATCTCACTGAAGGCAGAGGGACTCAGCTATATTGCAGGCTCGGATATCCCTGCGCTCGTGGTAAACGTACAGCGCGGAGGTCCCGGTCTTGGAGGAATTCAGCCCTCTCAGTCGGACTATTTTCAGGCAACCAAGGGCGGCGGTCACGGCGACTATCGCATGATCGTTCTCGCTCCCGCCTCGGTTCAGGAGATGGCAAGCCTTACCATCAAGGGCTTTGACCTTGCAGATAAGTATTCCATGACCACCATGATTCTGGCAGACGGAACCATCGGTCAGATGATGGAGCCCATCACCTTTGAGGATACGGAGCCCGTGGTATACGAGAAGCCTTGGGCGCTTACGGGTACCGAGTGCAAGCGTCCCCACAACGTAGTAAACTCGCTGTATCTGAAGCCCGACGAGCTGGAAAAGAAGAACTTCGAGCGTTTCGAAAAGTATGCAGAGATCGAAAAGAACGAGGCTATGTGGGAGGAATACATGATGGACGACGCAGAGATCTGCGTGGTCGCCTTCGGTATTGCCTCGAGAATCGCGAAGAACGCGGTAGCGGAGGCTCGCAAGGCGGGCATCAAGGTCGGACTCATCCGTCCGATCACTCTGTGGCCCTTCCCCACCAAGGCTCTCAGAGCGGCGGCGGATCGCGTGAAATCCTTCATTTCGGTGGAGCTGAGCATGGGTCAGATGATTGAGGACGTGAGACTTGCCACCGAAAGCAAGCGCCCTGTCGCTCTTTGCAATCGTGCGGGCGGCATGATCCCCACCCCCGATGAGGTGCTTTCTGCTATTCAAAAGGCAGAGAAAGGAGAGTTCTAATTATGGCGATCGTATTTGAAAAACCGAAAGCGTTGTCTGATGCGCCGTTTCATTATTGCCCCGGCTGTCCCCACGGCATTATCCATCGCTTGGTAGCCGAAACCATGGACGAGCTTGGGATCGAGGGAAAGGCGATCGGTGTCGCCCCCGTCGGATGTGCCGTTATGGCATACGATTACTTCAACTGTGATATGATCGAAGCGGCTCACGGCAGAGCGCCCGCTGTCGCGACGGGCATTAAGCGTTGCCGTCCCGACAATATCGTATTTACTTATCAGGGCGACGGAGACCTTGCCTCCATCGGTATGGCGGAAACGGTTCACTCCGCCGCAAGAAACGAGAACATTACCGTCATCTTCGTCAACAACGCCATCTACGGCATGACGGGCGGACAGATGGCTCCCACCAGTCTTCCCGGTCAGGTGACGCAGACCTCCCCCTACGGACGCGACGTAAAGCACTGCGGATGGCCCATCCGAGTCAGCGAGATGCTGGCAACCTTGGAGGGTCCCGAGTACATCGCCCGCGTTGCCGTCAATAACGTCAAGAACGTAAGAAACGCCAAGAAGGCGATCAAAAAGGCGTTCCAAAATCAGATCGATGGCAAGGGCTTCTCGCTGGTCGAGGTCGTTTCCGCTTGTCCCACCAACTGGGGCATGACCCCCAAGCAGGCGCTTGAGTGGGTCGAAAGCGATATGCTTCCCTACTACCCCATCGGTGTATACAAGGACAGATCCGAGAAGGAGGGCGCTGCAGAATGAAAACCACAGAAATTCTTATCGCGGGCTTTGGCGGACAAGGCATTCTTTTCTCGGGAAAGTTTTTGGCTTATAAAGGTCTTTTGGAGGATCTTCAGGTATCCTGGCTTCCCTCCTACGGTCCCGAGATGCGCGGAGGTACGGCAAACTGTAACGTGATTCTTTCCGATACCCCTGTCGGTTCTCCGATCATCACCACCCCGAACGTGCTGATCGCCATGAATCTTCCCTCTCTTGAAAAATACGTGAACACGGTCGTATCGGGCGGACAGATCTATGTAGATTCCTCCTTGATCGATTTAAAGGTAGAGAGAGAGGACGTAGAGGTATTCTATATCCCCGCTACGCAGATGGCAAAGGAAGAGGGCATCGCCAGCCTTGCGAACATGATCATCGTCGGTCATCTTCTTGAAAACCCCCCCGAGCTTTCCTTCGACGGAGCGGATGCGGTGGTGGAAAAGCTGGTTCCCGCCAAGAAGGCTGCCATGAAGGAGCTGAATATGAAGGCGCTCAGCCTCGGAAAAAATTATAAGAAGTAATTTTTCAGCGGCAAACATTACAAAAGGGAGAAAAAATAATGAGTAACAAGCAATTGGATTGGTCTAATTTGGGTTTTGGATACGTCCAGACAGATAAAAGATATGTTTCCAACTTTAAAAACGGCGCATGGGAGGAGGGCTTCCTCACCGAGGACGCCACCGTTACCCTCAACGAGTGCGCCGGTGTTTTCCAGTACGCGCAGACCGTCTTTGAGGGATTGAAGGCATACCGTACGCAGGACGGCCGCATCGTGACCTTCCGCCCCGATCTGAACGCGCAGCGCATGGCTGACAGCGCAAGAAGACTGGAAATGCCTGCCTATCCCGAGGAGCAGTTTATCAAGGCAGTGGAGGAGGTTGTTGCGGCAAACGCCGATTTCGTTCCCCCCTACGGCTCGGGCGCAACCATGTATCTCCGTCCCTATATGTTCGGAAGCAACCCCGTGATCGGCGTAAAGCCCGCTACGGAATATCAGTTCCGTATCTTCGCTACCCCCGTCGGTCCCTACTTCAAGGGAGGCGCAAAGCCTCTGACCCTTCGCGTATGCGATTTTGACCGTGCGGCTCCCCGCGGAACCGGTCATATCAAGGCGGGACTCAATTACGCAATGAGCCTGCACGCCATCGTTGACGCGCACAATCAGGGCTTTGACGAAAATATGTATTTGGATTCCGCCACGAGAACCAAGGTTGAGGAAACGGGCGGAGCAAACTTCCTTTTCGTTACGAAGGACGGCAAGCTGGTAACGCCTAAGTCCGACACCATTCTTCCCTCGATTACCAGACGCTCGCTTTGCTACGTGGCAAAGGAATATCTGGGCATGGAGGTTGAGGAGAGAGAGGTTCTTCTGGATGAGGTAAAGGATTTCGCCGAGTGCGGTCTTTGCGGCACTGCGGCAGTCATTTCGCCCGTCGGCAAGATCGTCGATCACGGCAAGGAGATCTGCTTCCCCAGCGGCATGGCGGAAATGGGCCCCGTAACGAAAAAACTGTATGACACCTTGACGGGCATTCAGATGGGTAGAATCGAAGCCCCCGAGGGTTGGATCCACGAAATCAAGGTAAAGTAAGTCCTTTGAAACAAAATAAAAAAACGTCACCCAAGACGTTTTTGCAGGAACACGGCATATCTCGAAGGAGATATGCCGTGTTTTCGTATTGACGACGGTGATTGCAGGCTTTGGGCGCATATGAACCCCGCCGAAGCACTCGTTTCTTTTATTTCATGATTTTGACAAAGCGAAACATTTCGTCGGGTCCCTCATCGGGTCCGCGATCCTTTTCCGCCGTTTCGCGGGGAGGCTGAAAATATTCGCACCAAAATTGATCGATTTGAAATCCGCACTTATTCACGTAAAAATGAATGTTTCTCTTTTCAAAATAGGGTGTACAGGTCTCCCACACCTCCGTTTCGGGATGCAGGGCCTCTACCGCCTGCCATGCGCCGAAGCCGATTCCCTTGCTATGCTCCTCGGGAGAAACAAAGAGCAACTCAAGCTCGTTGCGGTGCGTTTCCCGATCAATCTTAAGAACCAAGCCACCGACCTTTTTACCGTCCAAGACGATGCGATAGACCTCGTTGCTCGGATCGTCAATACAACCCTCTATGGTCTGCCGCGAGATGATCTCACCGTCATCGTCCATATGGTCGTCTCGCTCCCCAAATTCCATCATCGCGCCGTATTTGAACGCCCATTGATTGTCAAGAATAAACTGTTCCCGATCGTCCTCCGTGAAAGGACTGAGAGTAACCCTTGTGTCTTTCATATTGCCTCCCATAAAAGAATATGGCTCGGGTATTGCGCGCACAATAACCCGAGCTCACTCGGACACCTAATCCGACGTCTGAGCGCTACGGCGCTCCGTCTCCGGTGACCCATATTTTTAACAAGTATATTATATCACAAATTTTTCAAAATGTAAAGAGGCTTTGCAAAAAACAAAGCCTCCCCTGCTTAGATTCCATACGTCCCCGTCAAAGGATCCCTGAAAATACCGAGCTCAGGCGCTCGGAAGGTGAAAATCACGAACATAAAGCCCAAAACGGCAATCGCTGCAATCGCCCATTTTTGCGACCCGCACACCGTCTTTTCGGAACGAAACAGCCCTGTCTCGTAAATATACGCGAGGGCAGCGGAAATAAAGAAAATCGCGATATTGATCCAATCGGGCGATTTGCCAATCACACCGTTGTAGGTATAAAAGATAACGGGAATCAACAAAAGCCCCAAAAAAATACCGCGAAGCTTCACGCACCAGAAATCCGTTCGATCCCTCCAAAAAAAGCTTTGCGCGACGGCATAAAGAAGCATTGGCCAGAAAAGCAGCTTCATATGCTCCCACGTGGATTCGTTGACACCCGAAAACGGCGCGATCCATACTGCCCCGCCAAGCCAGTCGTACAGAAAATGTAACAGCGTCCCCAAAAGCGAGGTCACGGCAAAGCCCACAAACTGGGATAGCCCCATCGATCGTTTCATAACGCACCTCCAATATCTTTAAACAAATTATATTCCATGGAGGAAGAAAATATACTTTGCGTTGACGACCGAGGAAACGTATGGTATAATGAACGTAAAGGAATATACCTTAAGGTCATGCAATCAAACGCACTGCCTCTGGGGGAATCATACGCAGGAAAGGAACACGATGATGAATTTTACCGAAATTGCAGAAAACAGACAATCCTGCCGAAGCTACAACGCACAACGATCGGTTGAGGAAGAAAAGCTTGCGCGCATCCTGGAGGCGGCGCGGCTTTCTCCCTCTGCCTGCAACGGTCAGCCCTATCATATTACGGTGTGCCGCGGAAGTGCCGCTCAAAGGGTGGCTATGGCAACCCGCGGAATGGGATTGAATCAATTCGCCACGGAGGCGCCCGTTATGCTGGTGATCTCCGAGCGCCCCTACGTGGCAACGGCAGCCTTAGGGGCGAGAGTGAAAAAGAATGATTACCGCTCCATCGATATTGGGATCCTGTCAGCGTATATTACGGCAGAGGCAACCGCTCAGGGGCTTGGCACTTGTATTCTCGGGTGGCTGGACGATATGGAAATTCGCCAAATCTGTGGGATCGACGAGAAAATTCGCCTTGTGATCACGTTGGGATATCCCCATGAGGACAACCAGCTCCGACCAAAGAAGCGTAAGACGATGAAGGAGCTTGTCAGCTTTGTGGAGTAGGCTTGGAACCTCTCGTCCATGCGGATGATTTTTGAGCGAAGGTCTTGAAGCGGCGTATAGCCTTGCGGCGATGTACGCCATGGCGACGGTTTCTTGGATGGAGGATCACGCCCCTGTCGCCAGGAAAAGAAGCAAACGTCACGTGACTTCATAAAGTTCAGAAAAATTCCAAAAAAGATAAAAATATTTTCAAAAAGGTATTGACTTTCAACGAAAACCGTGCTATAATATACGGGTCGTCAAGACATCTGGGTGTGGCGCAGCTGGTAGCGCGCTACCTTGGGGTGGTAGAGGCCGCAAGTTCAAGTCTTGTCACTCAGACCAAAAAAGCATTGAAAACGTAGTGTTTTCAATGCTTTTTTTCTGCCCTGTTACGCAGCTTTTCGCCGACTGCTACACAAATTGCTACGCAGATTGTGTAACACCCTTGTCTTTTTTCTCGACTTCAGCATCCATGCTTTACAATAGACCCAATTTGTATTATAATGTATTTGAAACTAAAAATTTGGTCCGAACATTTTACTAAGGGGTAATACTATGGAACTAATGGTATATGATGAAACTGTTAAGCGTTTTAGAAAACTCAATAAAAGCAACTTTAACGATGACATTATATGGGGAACCATTTTCCTAAAACGCAAAGCCCTTTCAGAAATAAAGAAATATTTTCACATATGCGGTTATATACTTGTTGAAAAAGAACACGGGCACTTGTATCCTATTGATATTCACAAAAACAAGATCGTTATTTTTGAAGGAACGTACAATTGCATGCCAGCTCCATTAAAAAAATCACTTATAAATCATAATATTCAAACATTACCCGATAGAATATGGTCATCATTTTTCTTTAAATGGCAGTTTATGTGCGACCAAAGTGTATTTACTAATCACGGTAGTTTTATAAAGCTTTGTAGCAATATTATGGATTCACCCAAAAGATTCACCGAGTTTGTTAATTCTGATATACCATTATATGAGCCAACAACGTATAAAGAACTTTGTAGTTTTACTCGTGATATTATGGATTTATCAAATGTGGACGTGTATAGTTACGATTATTATGAAAACATAAAATATTTGATTGATTCTTTGATTAAAGGTTATCATATCAATTTTACAAACGAAGAAATAACCTCTTATTTTTATGAAATAAGCAAGTTGGTCGATGAAAGGTGGGAGAAGTAATGTATATAGCAGGTAGTGGAACACCTTACTGGTACGAATGGGAGGTAGGGTTATTAGAATGTCTGAAAATGATGTCGGATACCACGATAAAATCCGTGACTTTGCAATCTCTGGATTTTCAATCTTTGGATGATGTTGTTGTTTGCTACACTGATGGGAGTATAATCAATATACAAGCTAAACATTCAGATGTAAAGGAAAACTTCACCTACTCCACTTTAACATCGGACACCCCTCCAATGTTAAGTAAATGGGCCAAGGAATGGCAGAAACAAAAAAATAGTTTTAACATAAAAGAAATTCGCATTGTTACCAATCGTTCTTGGGGCACCAATGCGAGTGATGGCAAGTGTTCTTTTGATAGATTTATTAATAATGTTTTTCCCAAAATGCAGGCTGACTTTAATTATCAAAGTACAGTTCCGAAAGAAGCAGCCGCTTGCGCTTGGCTTAAAACTCAAATTTCATACTTGGGAACTGATGCGTATAACTTTATTAAAATTTTGAATTTTCATAGAGAAGAAGGTTTAAGTGGTGTTGACGCAAAAATTAGAGATCACGTTTCTCAAATTTTAGGAACTGATAGGAAAGATGCAGTCGATGCAGCAACTAACAGTCTTTTGGCAAAACTAAACGAATGGTCTACTTCTAAAAGAACTCGACAAGAGATATACAGAGAAGATATTTATAATGCGCTTTGTATATCTTCAGTTGATTTACCAGAGTATGAATTATATCCCGAAAAACCCATTTTTCCTTCAAGAGAGTCGTTCGCCGTTTCTTTTTTAGAACAACTTCAGAAAAGTGATAAGAAGATGCTCTTTTTGCAAGGTCTTCCGGGGGCTGGTAAAACAAATTTTGTTAGTTACTTAGCGCAACTTGATAATTCGATAGTTGATTTTAGATTTTACACTTATTTACCCGTCAACAAAGAGTATCCTTCGTTTAGTGATGATGAGGGTTACTATACTGGAGATTTCCTTTGGCGCAGTTTATTAACTCAACTTAAGAAGCACTTTGAAAAGAAAAATTTATTATACGAACTTAATTTCCCACTTGTATATAACTATTTATCTGTAACTCAAATGAAAGATGTTGTTCTTAAATATTTGCCGGAATATGCAAATCTCATTGGACGGACATGCTATGTATTTATCGATGGTTTGGACCATGCCGCAAGATCATCCAATTCGCGAAACTCTTTTTTAGCACAGTTGCCACACCCCGATGAAATCAATGGCAATGTTAAGATTGTCTTGGTTGGGCAGCCTATAAATGATAAATATCCTCGTCAGCTCATTAGTAATGATCAAATTGACTATGTGAATTTACCCGTACTGGAAGAACCTGATATAATAATGCTATTATCTCAAGAAAACATTAGCATTCCCAATATCGATCCCTCGTCTTTGGCAAAAAGTATAATTGATGTTGTCGGAAACAATGCTTTAAATGTTTTGTTCACCATTCGTGAGATAAAACAACTGGATGCGGATATTTCTTTTGATTCAATAATTGCTTGTCTGCAAGAAAAAAATCTTAACGGTCACATAGATAGATATTATGAATGGATATTTTCTGCTGTTCCAGAAGACACATTGCTGTTAAAAATCAAAATCATTTTTGCATTTGCTTCACAAAAAATTAGTGCTCAAGATATAGCAGATATGTGTAGCGAAAGTGTGGAAAATGTAGTTATTATTTTGAATAAGCTTTATCCGCTAATCGAACACGATTCAAACGAGTATTATACATTTCATAATGATGTTAGACTCTTTTTAAAAGAATCGATGATAGCTAATAGTAATTATGAAGCCTTGACTTTATCGATACATAACAAAGTATTTGAAAATGAAAATCTTCATCGTTACAAGTATGATGTATTATTTGGTACGGCTCTTGAACTAAAGGACAAACAAATTGTTTTTGAATTGTTTTCCTCGGATTATATCGTAAAGTCAATCCAATATAAAGTTTCGGTTAATAGACTTGTTCAGCAGTTCTATACTTTAACACAGATTGTTTGTAATTCTGAGACTCTCAATAATATTGATAAGATAAGTGCTGCCGCTTGTACAATTTCGCAGTATATTAATAATATTCAATATAATGAGAAACAAGACTTGTTTTACGATGATAGAACGAGGCGTTCAAAAACCGAGTCAGAAAAGTACATCTTATCGGTTAAAGAAAAAATTAATGACATCGTATATGACATATACACTTTACTGAAAAACAATTTTATTGATAGAGCAAAAAAAGTTTTTGATGAATATTTGAAAGAAATAACCTTGAGCGAATACTTAACCGGAAGCCAAGATGACTCAGATCTTGACTATTGCAAACATTGTGGATATGTTTGTAGATATTTCGCTTCGAACATTTTTGAATACGGTGATGAAGTGGTGGATGAAGATGATGATTTTTCACTATATTTGAAATTTGTTGAAGGATGGCTTGATGCAAGTGCAAAATTTATTAATTTGGAGGGTATAGAAAAAACATTTACCTTTGAACACTATTGCTTTGAATATTTAAATGCGTTTACGGTAAAAATTTGCACCAAAGAGAAAATGGACACCGAGGTATTTAATAAACTTTGCGAAATATATTTGTCGGGGAATGATAAGCCTATTTCATCATTGGTAGATCTATGCGCCTATGGTATCCTGCATAATCAGATAGTCGACAGTTTGCAACAAGCAATAATAACAAGACAGGAAGAAATATTAACATCGGATGAATTCAAGTATGATACTGACAGAATTCCTTATTATATCAAATCTTATTTTTGCTTGTTTACAAAAACAGATGTCGGTATAGATATCCCAAAACTTTATACTGAAATTTTAAAAAAGAGCCGTGTAACACCAGGGAAAAGAGGTTATGTTCCTGCCATTTCTCAATTGAGTTTGACTAAGAGAATTTGCATAGACTTCTTTGAAGGCAACGACAACTGTGATGTGCAGATTAGAACAATATATGACACAGTATATTTTACGCAACGAAATGGTACTGGCTCAAGTCATGATTGCAACGCGTACGAAGTAAAAAGATTTTTACTTAAAGTGCTTTTCTTCACCCATGCCAATGAAAGTAAGACGAGCAAGGCTAAGTTGGTTGATATTTGCGACAATATATGTGATATGTTTTTATGGGACAATGCAATGTATGTAAATGAATTAACCGGACTGTTTTATATTGCCAATGCCAAAAAAATATTTTTAAATATTGTTGACCATTGGTGCGGAGTACAAGGAATTTTGTGGAACCAATCCTATGACGAAGTTGAATATCATGGATTAAATATTGTTCAGCTACTTAATCAATTCGGATTAACAGACAAGGCAACCAAGATTGAAAAAATAATATTGTTCAAATTGTTTGGCTATGTGGATCACAAAGATTATTCACTAAGTGGGCTATTGGATTGTTATAAACAGTTGCCATTGTCAGAAGAAAAACTATTAGTCCATGGAATGAAATTGCTAACCATTTCTGACGTAGCGCGTTCTATCGGTGATAACCGGATGTGTGGTGAAATAGAGGATGTAGTATTTGAAACCGCCTCAAACTTAGGAATCAAATATATCGCTTCTTTGTTTGAACTGAAAAATACCCCTAATGATTTTTATAATTGGCGCAATTGTTTTTTAGATGTATATTATAAAAAACTATTA
>JAZOQX010000046.1:0-8013 GCA_045656325.1 Eubacteriales bacterium | reverse complement strand
TAAACCACATTATTAAATTTATATATCATCTATATATCATCGATTTCTCGGTGATTGCTTTTTGAAAATCGTTTTTTGTTTTAAAAAGAAAAAAAGGTTTCGTTTTGGGGGTTGCATTTTTGGAAAAAATATGTTATAATTGATAAAACGAATGACAAAAAATGAAAGGCGATAGAAGATGGAACAAAAGAGCGCAGAACAGAGACGGGAGGAGATCGTGGCGGCGATCCGTGTCAGCGGAAAGGTCAGGGTCTCGGAATTGAGTGAAGCATACGGCGTATCGGAGGTGTCGATCCGCAAGGATCTGGAGATTCTCGAGACCAGAGGACAGCTGGCAAGGATCCACGGCGGCGCGGTGGCTCTTGAAAAAATGTACGTCAATATGGACCTGAACGAACGGTTCAAAACCAACGCAGGCTCCAAGAAGCTTCTTGCCGAGCGGGTGGCGGAGTTTATCGAGGACAACGATACGCTGATGATGAACGCGGGAACCACGCTGGCATACGTGCTGCGAGCCATCAAGGGCAAAAAGAACGTCAGCATCGTCACCAATTCGATTCAGAACGCCAACGAGGCGGCTCTCTATTCTTCCTTTAACGTGATCCTTCTCGGAGGAGAGCTGGATTCCAAATATCAATTCACCTACGGGCAGGATGCCGAGCGCCAGCTGGATAATTATCATGCCTCCAAGTGTATTCTCTCGGTGGACGGTATCAGCGCCGACGCGGGTCTGACCCTGTATTACTCCAACGAAGCCTCCTTGGCGCGCAAAATGATCGCGTCCTCCTCGGCAGTGATCGTGGCGGCGGACGCGAGCAAGGTGGGCAGAAGTGCCTTTGCCAAGATCACGGGAGCCTCCAAGGTGGACGTGCTGGTTACGGGAACCATGGAGGATAAGAGCGAATTGGAGCGCCTTTCGGAAATGGGAATCCGTACCGTAGAAACCTAATGCGGTGCAGAATTTTATACAAAATCGAAAAAAATTAAAGAAATTGTACAAAACGCGTATGATCTTATACGCAAATCTGTGAAAAAAATATTATAATGTACGTAAAGGGTATTCGTTCATGTCATACGATTACAGCCAACATAAGATTGAGAGAGCGATCGCCATCGATGCCATCACGTCGATCCATTATTTTGAGTTTGACGATAGCTTTGAGGACGAAGCCGAGGCGCACGAGCCGTGGGAGTTAGTCTACGTGGACCGAGGGGTGTGTGGCATCGTCGCCGACGGAGAGAGCTTCGTGCTCAATCAAGGCGAAATGTATTTTCATAAGCCTCATGAGACGCATATGCTTAAGACGGTGAAGGGAACAGCGCCCAATATTTTTATCGTGACCTTTCTCTCCTCTTCTCCCGCCATGCGGTATTTTGAGGGGCGGCGGCTGGGGGCATCCATGTCCACCAAGCAGCATATCTCCGCCATTCTTCACGAGGCGAGCGGTACCTTTGATTTTCCCTTGAACAACCCCAAGATGCAGCTTCTGACCCGTAAACGGGAGGATGCCCTGTGGGGAGGGGAACAGAGTATTCTTATACGGCTTGAGCTGATGCTCATTGAGATCATCCGCCGAAACCGATATTACGCGGCAAAGCCGAAGATGTATTTCACCAAGGAAACCGTAACCGACCCCTTTGCCCGAAGCGTGATCGCCTTTATGGAGGAGCGGCTCTACGGACGGTTCACCATGGATGAGCTGAGTCGCGCGTTGTCCTTCAGCAAGACCTATATTTCCAAAAACTTCGCGAAGGCGAGCGGCTATTCCGTGGGGGATTATTTCTGCATGATGAAGATCAACGAGGCAAAGCGCCTGATCCGCGAGTCGCGGTATAACTTTTACGAGATCTCCGAAATGCTCATGTTTTCCAATTCCCACTATTTTTCCACCATTTTCAAGAAGCAAACGGGCATGACGCCCAGCCAATATAAAAAATCCTGCAAAATGAACTGATAAAACCACAAAAGGGAGGGAAACGCCCATGAAAAAGGCACTGATCCATACCAATATCGTGATGCCCGATCATATCATCCGAGACGGCGTGATCGTGATCGAGGACGGAAGGATCCTTGATTTCGGAAAAAAGCTTTCGACCGAGGGAATGGAGATCATCGACCTTGAGGGAGCCTACACGGGTCCGGGACTGATCGATATTCATACCCACGCCGACGGAGACCATTTCTTTTACGAGGAGCCAGAGACGGCTGCCGCGACCCTTCTTCAGCACGGCATTACCGACGTGCTTCCCGCCCTGTATTTTAATATGACCGCCGATCAACTGGTGGAGCAGGTGGGAATCATCCGCGCCGCGATGGAATCGGGCAGAGCAAAGAATATCATCGGACTTTATATGGAAGCCCCCTATCTGAATCCCAATTACGGCTGCAACCGTGAGAGCAATCCTTGGAGAGGTCCCATCGACCGCAAGGATTACGAGCGTGTGGTAGAGGCGGCGCACGACCTTGCCCGCGTTTGGTGCGTGGCTCCCGAGCGGGAGAATATTGAGGAATTTGTCCGCTACGTGAAGGAAAAGAACCCGAACGCCGTCTTTTCGGTCGCCCACAGCGAGGCGAGTCCCGAGGAGATCGAGCGGCTGATGCCCTACGGCTTGAAGATCGCTACCCATCATACCAACGCTACGGGCGTGCTTCATAAGTACCCCGAGTGCAGAAGCGCCTGCGTGGACGAGACGGCGCAGTACAATCATGAGATCTATACCGAGCTGATCTGCGATAAGGTGGGAATCCACGTAGATCCCTATATGCTCCGACTGATTAAAAAGATCAAGGGAGACGACCGTATCATTCTGATCGCGGATGCCTTTGTAGAGCACGGACCGATTCCCGACGGCGACCTTTACGAGGGCGCGGACGATATCAATTTTGACTTTGCGGGAGAGATCGCGGGCAGTAAGATGATCCTCGACGGACCCTGCCGCAATATGATGACCCATACGGGCGCGTCGCTCTGTCAGGTCTTCAAGTATGCGTCCACCAACCCCGCTACCGCGCTGGGGCTTTACGACAGAGGCCGTATCGCCAAGGGCAACGTGGCAAACCTTTTGGTCGTGGATCCCGAATTTACCGTCCTTGGCGTGTTCCTCGGCGGTGAGCGAGTAAAGTGAGAAATTAAAAAATAAATTATAAAGGAGAAAAAAGACATGAAAAATTTTATTGTCGATCCCGCAACGAAATTTGATTTTCAGCCTGCGGACTTCGTTCCCTTCAAGGACAAGAAGGTCTGCGACTACGTTCGCTCCCTGAGCGGCAAGGATCTGGAAAGGCGCGAGGCTTGGTGGCATCCCGAATTTAACGTAAAGGTTATGATGAACCCCCACCCCGTTCTTATCGCCACCCTCTTTGAGCGTCTGAGAGCGGCTTCCGAGGCAGGCAAGTCCTTTACCATGATCCTCGGCAACCCCGAGCCCGATACCTACATTCCTCTGGCGCAGCTGATCAACTACTTTGGCATTGATTGCTCCAAGGTACATCTGGTTGCGGAGGACGAGTGGGCAGATCAGGACGGCAACATCGCTCCTATCACCTACGAGGCAGGCTTTGCTCACTCTATGATCAAGTATCTGTACTACCAGATCGACGAGAAGCTGAGAATGCCCATGGAGAACGTACATTTCCCCACCAACGCCAATATCAAGGATTACTCCAAGATCATTGACGATATTACCGAGGGAACGGGCGCGGATATCGCATCCACCTCTCCCGGATGGGCAGGGCACATGGCGTTCGTAGATCCCATTCCCGAGTTTATCGGAAGCGGTGACATTGAGGAGTGGCTCAACCAGCCCGCTCAGATCGTCAAGCTGCACCCCATGACCATTATGCAGAACTCCCTCAACGGTACCTTCGGTCAGTCGGGAGATATCGCAAACGTTCCTCCCTGCGCCGCTACCATCGGTCCTCTCGACGTAATGCGCGCAAAGGAGAGAATCGAGGTTCACGCACTGGCAACCTGCGGTACCTTCTCCTCTTGGCAGAGAATGACCTCCCGTCTGTGTACCCACGGACCCATCACTCCCTACCTGCCTTCCTCCATGCTGCAGACCAAGAAGACTCAGGTCTATATCAGCGAGGAGCTGGCTGCTCCCTTCGAGTGCTGGGAAAAGGTCGGATATTGATTCCCATTTAAGCAAAAAAGCCACCGTTCCTTTGGGACGGTGGCTTTGAGTATTCGGAAAGGAGGTCGGAGATGAATCGCGTGAATTGGTGGAGGTGTCTTTGGAACCGTGAGATCCCGCGAACACAGGCGAGAAAGAATCTATATAAGATCCTTGTGGGCGGTATGGCTAAGGCAGGTCTTATCTGCGGTATCGTCGGCGCATCTCTTGCCGTTGTTGTGCTACTCGCGTCCTTCATGATCGGAAGCATGGGTATGTTTTCGATGTTTTCGTATTTCTTATAATACATACAATTTAAGAAAAATCAGAGGATACGGGGGCACGAAAAGCTCCGAAAAAATAAAGAAACCCGTGGTAGCGCAGAAGCTGTCCACGGGTTTTTACTTTAAAAAACATTTGATTATACGAATATCATGAATTGAACACAGAACCAGGATTGAAACCCTATATAAATTTTTTGCGTCGCTGCTTTCGAAAGAGCGGCAAAACGCGTCCTCACATCATCCGTATCTATTTCAGAAGAGAGCATAGGTCCTCATCACTCATTCCGTCAATGTAACGGGAAACGTCAAGAGGGGGAAGGGATGAGAGGGCTTTCCCGATGAGGGCTTGCTCCAGCTCCTCAATGGGCGCGCTTCCAAAGAAATCTCCCGAGATACGAATGTCCTCGATCCGATCCTCCTTCATCCGCATTTCGAGCAGAACCAGAGCGTAAGGGTATTTTCTCTTGCGGAATACCGTGTAATCGGTCAGAAACCGCTTGTCAGAAAGAATCCATTCCGCGCTTGCGTTCCTTGCCCGCAGCGTCTCCACAGACCCGTCGGTCGGCAGCTCCATGGGGGTGGCATCCATATGGGTGGCAACGTAGCTCTCTATATGCCCGATCAAACGCTCCGCCGTAAACTCCTTTTCCAAACACTCGGATAGATTGATGACCCGAGCGGAGGTGGATTTGACTGCCCGATATGCCAGCTTTTCCTTGTCCACCCGAAGCACCGATGACATGACCGATAGATCGGTGTCAAAGAGGAGCGTGCCATGATGCAGGATCCGCCCGTCGGCGGTATACTGGGCGTTGCCCGAAAATTTTCTGCCCCCGCATTCCAAGTCGTTTCGCCCGTTCAGGACGCAGGGAAGCCCCAAGTCGGCAAGGGCGCCGAGAATAGGCTCGCAAAAGCGGGCATAGTTCAGGGAATCGGCATAGGTGTCCGAGGTTACGAAGCTGTAATTGATATTGCCAAGGTCATGATAGACCGCTCCTCCGCCCGTAATACGGCGGCTTACGTGGATCCCGTGTTCCTTGGCATAAGAAAGATTCACCTCGGCATAGGCGTTTTGATTCTTGCCGATGACCACCGTCGGCTCATTCTGCCAAAGCATGAAGATATCCTCCTTCGCGTGGCGAAAAAGGTATTCCTCGACGGCAAGATTGTAGTAGGGATCGGTGGTTGTTAAACGTAAATATTTCATAGAAAAAACGGATTTCGGGCATAGTGATATGCCCGAAATCCTTTCCTTTACGGAATTTTAGATACCCTTCTTGGCACGTTCGATCTTTTCGATCTCGGTGAAGTTCACCTCGGGAACATATCCGGGAATGGGCATGATCTTCTCGGCAAGAGCGGAAATGATCCAGCTTGCCTGAGGGAAGAAGCTCTTTTCCAGCTCGAAGGCGGGAGTGATCCAGTTGCGGGAACCGACGACAACGGGAGGTCCGTCCAGATAATCGAAGGCAAGCTCGGTAATGTTGGATGCCATGTCTCTCATAATGGAACCACGCTCGCAGGCATCGCCCACGATCAGAATCTTGCCCGTCTTCTTCACCGACTCCAGAACCTTCTCGTAGTTGAAGGGAACGATGGAGCGGGTGTCGATGACCTCGGCGGAAATGCCGTACTTTTCTTCCAGAATCTTTGCTGCCTCCATGGCGCGGTAGAGAACTGCGCCTACGGTCAGAATGGTAACGTCCTTACCCTCTTTCTTTACGTCAGGCTCGCCGAAGGGGATCTCGTAGTGACCCTCGGGTACGCCGTCCTTCATAAATTCCTCGCCGAAACCGTAAACTCTCTGAGACTCAAAGAAGACCACAGGGTCGGTTCCCTCAAGAGCGCTGGTCATCAGACCCTTTGCATCGGAGGGGGTGGAGGGGAATACGACCTTCAAGCCGGGGATATGGGCGCAGAGTGCGGTCCAGTCCTGAGAGTGCTGCGCGCCGTACTTGGATCCGACGGAAACACGAAGGACGATGGGCATTTTCAGAATACCCGCGGACATGGACTGCCATTTTGCCATCTGGTTGAAGATCTCGTCGCCCGCGCAGCCGATAAAGTCGGCGTACATCAGCTCAACGATGGCGCGGCCGCCGCACATTGCGTAGCCGACCGCCGAACCGACGATGGCGGATTCGGAGATGGGAGAGTTAAAGAAGCGGTGGTAGGGAATTGCCTCGGTCATCTTCTTGTAGACACCGAAGGCGCCGCCCCAGTCACGGTTGTCCTCGCCGTAAGCGATGAGCGTGGGATCCTCGTAGAACTTATCGATGATCGGCTCAAAGAGACCGTCGCAGACGTTGTACATCTTCATCTTGGACACGGGCTTGCCGTTGGCGTCCTTTGCGGTGCGGATCTTGCCCTTGATCTCCTTGACTCTGGGGCATTCCTCCTTGGGCATCAGCACGTCAGCCTCACGGGAGGGATCCATGCTGGCAACCTTCTGGTTGGAGAACATGATGGACGCGATGGCATCGGGCTCCTTGTCCAGATCCATACGGGGAGAGATCTCGTCGTTGATCGCCAGCTTCATGATCTCGGTCATGCGGTTGGTGATCTGCTCGTGCAGAGTCGCAAACTCGTCCTCGGTAGCAATGCCGCCAAGGATCAGCTTTGCCTTGAATGCGGCAATGGGATCGGCAGCCTTCCAAGCCTCGATCTCCTCCGCGGTACGGTAGGTAGAGGAGTCGGAAGGGGAGTGACCCGATACACGGTAAGTAACCACGTCCAGAAGCGCGGGACCCTTGCCCTCAAGCAGAAGCTTCTTCTTGCGGGTCACAGCGTCGATGACCGCCAGCGGATCGTAGCCGTTGACACGCTCGGCGTGCATCTGGCTGGGGTTGAAGCCCGCACCCAGACGGGCAACCATGTCAAAGCCCATGGTCTCGCCGCGGGTCTGTCCGCCCATGCCGTAGTGGTTGTTGAATACGTTAAAGAGGATGGGCATACCGCCGTCGCTGAACTTGCCGTCCATACCCCAGAGCTTGGTGATCTGGTCCATGGAAGCGAAGTTGAGGGACTCCAGCACGGGTCCGCGTCCCGTAGCGCCGTCTCCGCAGTTGGAAATGACGATACCGGGCTTGTGGTTGGATCTCTTATAAAGAGCCGCGCCGAGGGCAATGGGAGCCGAAGCGCCTACGATGGCGTTGTTGGGCATCAGACCGAAGGGAATAAAGAAGGCGTGCATAGAACCGCCAAGACCGCGGTTAAAGCCGGTCTTGCGGGCAAAGATCTCAGCGAGCGCGCCGTAGAGCAGGAAGTTGATGGCAAGCTCCTTGACGTTGCCGCCTGCGTTCATGTGCTTCTCAACGACGGAAAGAACGGAGCCGTCGAGGAACTCCTTCATGATATCGTAAAGCTCCTTCTCGTCGAGCTTGTGGATGGAGGAAAGTCCCTTTGCAAGGATCTCGCCGTGGCTGCGGTGGGAACCAAAGGAAAAGTCGTTGATATCAAGGCAGTAAGCTTCACCGACAGCGGATGCCTCCTGACCGATGGAAAGGTGAGCAGGACCGGGGTTGTTGTACTCAACGCCGTTGTAAGCAGACTTTGTCTTGATCTCGTTAAGCATGGTCTCGAACTCACGGATAATTCTCATATCACGGTAAAT
>JAZOQX010000045.1:0-15260 GCA_045656325.1 Eubacteriales bacterium | reverse complement strand
CCTTGAGCTTGTTCTTATACATACGGTCGGCGGTCAGCGCAAAGACGATATCCATGCTGCTGATTTTTCCGTCCTCCTCGATGACGACCAGATTGCTCTTTCCCTCCAGAATCAGGTCGATCGCCTTAATGCCCATTTGAGAGGCGGTCAAGCGGTCGCGCAGGGTCGGAGTACCGCCGCGGACGATATGAGCAAGTCTGGCAAATTTTGTTTCAATGCCCGTTTCCTTTTCGATTCTCTTTTGCAGCAGCTCGCCGTAGGGCACCTCATTTCCGTTTTCGTCGGTTCCGAATACGCCCTCGCTGACCACGATGAGCATTCCTCTCTTTGCCTTCAGCTTTGCCGATTTGATTCTCTCGATGGTCTCTTCCTCGTCAAAGGGAATTTCGGGAACGGCCACCGCCATAGCGCCTGCGGCAATGCCTGCCCGAAGGGCGATCTGACCGCAGTCCCGTCCCATAACCTCTACCACGTTGCAGCGGGCGTGGGATTCGCAGGTATCGCGCAGCTTGTCGAGGATCTCCACGACGGTGTTCATGGCGGTGTCGAAGCCCACGGTATAGTCGGTGGCGGTAATATCGTTATCGATGGTACCCGTTACGCCGATGGTGGGAATGCCGTGAACCGCCAGATCGGTGGCACCGCGGAAGGTTCCGTCTCCGCCGATGGCGATGATGGCATCGATGCTGTTTCTCTTACAGGTAGCGATTGCCTTCTTCATGCCCTCTTCGGTCTTAAATTCAAGGCAGCGGTCGGAGTAAAGCATGGTTCCGCCCTTGGTGATAATATTGGAAACGGCACTGGAGGTCAGGTTGACCAGCTTTTCGTTGATCAGACCCGAATAGCCGCCGATGATACCCACCGCCTCAACGCCCTGCTTTCTTGCCTTTCTCGCAATGGCACGGACGGCGGCGTTCATTCCCGGGGCGTCTCCGCCGGAGGTGAGAATACCGATTCTTCTGAAATGTTTCATGTTCCATATACCTCGTATAGTTAAAGTTTTAACGGATTTGCGTTATCTATTGTAATATATATTCCCAAAAAAATCAAGAGTTTTATTGTTTTTTTATGGAAAAACTTCACGGACGGCGTCCGCCGTCCGTGAAGAAAAAATCATTTGAAGCGGAATCTCTTTCGCAGACGGAAGAGATACACGGTAATGAGACGGGTCAGCGCCACGTCGTAAATCGGGAAGACCACCTCGGCAATGAGCGCCAAGCCCGCGTAATAATAAAGCATACTTCCGAAGGCGATCCCGGGGAAGAGCAGGAGGTGGGAGAGCAAAAGCATGGCGACAAGGGCAACGTTGAAGATGATCTCCTTGATGATCCACGATACAAGGCGGGGATGCCGCTCCAGCTTTTCCTTGATGATCGGATAATACCCGAAAAAGAGGACGTACATGGCGGCGGGAGCCTTGGAGGGAAGCAGGATCAGGGACAGAACCGAGGTTACTCCGAAGACCATCCAAGAGGCACCGCTTCCGTATTCGATCACGGCAAACACGCAAAAGAGAGACGCGATGACCGACATGGAAATATCCAAGACCTCGATCATGGAGCCGAGCCACAGAAGGACGACTCCGAGAGCCGCCAGCATGGCGCATACGGTGAGCCGTTTGGTTTTTTCTTTTCCCGTCATAAGAATCTCCTTATCCGTGAGGGGATCAGCAGCAACGGATCAGGTCTCCGCCGCAGCATTCGCAAAGGCAGTCGGCGCAAAGAAGCCCCGAGCATACGTCACAGCCCGAGCATCCGCCTCCGCCCGCGGTTTGGTAGCCTCCGCCGTATCCGCCCGCGCGGTTTCTCAGCTGCTGCTGCGCCGCGCTGTACTCCCGATTGTAGGGATCCATGGAGCAAGCGATATCAAAATAGTGCTGCGCGTCCACGTAAGCGCCCCGTCTGAGGGCGACGTTGCCCATCAGGAAATTCCATTCGGCGTTGCGGTCGCTCACGGGAATGTTATTGAGAAGGGTATGCGCCTGACTGATATTTCCGCGGTTGATCTGTCGGCGGATTTCGGCGTAACGGGGCGAGCCCGAGGAGCCGTTTCCGTCGTAGCTGCTTCCGCCCGAGTGGGAGGAGCCGCCGTTTTCGCGCATCTGCTTGATTTCCTCGTAGGCGGCGTTGACCTCTTTCATTTTTTCACTTGCCAGATCGGCAAGATCGCTGTCTCTGTATTTGTCGGGATGATATTTTCTCGCCAAAGCGCGGTATGCTTTTTTGATCTCCTCATCCGTGGCGTTGGGGGAAACGCCTAATACCTTATAAGGATCGCTCATGTCTCTTTATGTCCTTTCTTGTTTCTCTTTTCGCAGGGCTTTTCGCAAATATCCTTGATTCGCAGGGGCATACCCAAATACAGAATGTTTTGGATGATGCTCTTTACTGCGGAGTTTTCAAAATCGATCAGATCGATTGCCGCTTCTGCCTCGCACAGCTGGTTTTTGAGGGCATTCTGGATCCCCTCCTGCTCGGACGGCAGGGGAACGTGTCCGAACAAAAGAAGGAAGGGGTTATAGCGGGACTTTCTCGCGTCCTCCCTTGCGTCGTCCAGCGCGTCGGCGATATAGATCCACTTGCCTACCGCCAGTCCCGCCGCCGAGGCGATGCGCCGATCGGCATCGGATAGTCCGAAGCTCATAATGTCGGCGAGGATCTCACCGAACAGTCCCGCGGGCAGGTCGACGCTGGGATTTTGCTCCCGTTCGGTTTCCGAAAGGCGGCAGAGCCGCTCAAAGACCGTTTTGTCCAGATCGGACAGACCTTGTCTCAGCGCTTTGTTCCTTCCTCGGGCAACAAAGGGGCGAGCAAGGATAGCGCGGACGCGCTTAAACCCCTTTTCGTCCGACAGATCATCCATCAGCTTGTGGTAATTCAGGATCGCCGCCGCCCCCGCGCAATAGGCGAGAGTGTCGTTGTGCTTCATGTAGTTCCTTTTTTTGAGGGGATGCGCCATGCAGCGCCCTTGAGCAAATTCGATCCTGTCTCCCGTCAAGGCAAGCCGCATCAGCGCCAAGAAAGCGAAATCGTAGCTGAGGGTCATGCGGGAGCACCAGCCCGTGCATTTTCCCATGGAACGGCAGAGTCCGCAATAGGTCCCCTTGTAAAACTCATATTCTTTTACCTTCAGCTCGGGATGATGGACCCGTACGTAACCGAACATGAGCTACCTCCGTAATCATGAAAAGGGTAAATCTACAAACATTCTATTTTATCATACCGCAAAAGTGCCGAAAAAGCAATGAAATATTTGTAAACAATTATTGGGAAATTATAAAATGAAGAACGCCCTGCCCGAAATTGGGGCAGAACGAGGGGATTCAATCTCTTAAAAGCACGTGCGCCTCAAGACAAACGGTCCCATTCTCATTGACCGTGCGGAAATAGCGGTCCTTCTCGGTTTTGGCGCAGAATACGGTCAGCGTACTGCCGAAGGAGCCCTCGTGCAGATAGGAAAGGACCATTCCCTTGATACGTCCCACCTCCTCAAGAGGGAGAAAGTCGCAGAGCATATTGGGGTAGCGGGTGTTGTTCATGTGCATATTGAGATCCAGATCGGAGTAGACTACGGCGCGTTCCCCGATCCTTTCGAGCGGGATATCCGAGGGAAAACGGACGCGGGCGGGCAGATCCAGCGGAACCGAGTCCTCGTGCTCAAATCCGTACCCCGACTCCTGCGGCTTATGAAGCGAGCCGTTCTCGGTGTCTACCAGCGCCCAAACGGAATCGGCGGCGGCGATCACCTCATCCCCACGAAGAATGCGGAAGCTTCTGAGAGAGCTGAAGCCGCGGGAGGGGGAGGTCCAGGTTTCTACGGTGATATCCTCAAAGGCATAGAGGGGACGGTAGATCTCCAAACGAAGCTTGCTCAGGATAAAAGCGAGATGCTTCTTGTCCCGCAGGTCGTCCGTCGTCCGCCCCGCAGAGCGGGTGTGGCCGTTGGAGGTCTCCTGCATATAGACGAGAAGCTGAGAGGGGCAGACCCTGCGCTCGGCATCGGTGTCGTGCCAGCGAGTGCGGTAGGATTCCGAATATTTCATAAAAAAGAATCTCCTTGATCTTCACGTTACCCTTATTGTAACAGATAATTGTGAAGGATTCAAGAAGATTCCGAAAATTATTCTTATCCCGTGACGTTAGGAGGCGTTTCCTCCGACTTTTGCGGGGCGGTGCTTGCCACGGCGCGCAGCCGATAGGCGGCGCGCTCCTCCTCGGTGTCTCCCAGTCCAAAGCTGACGGCAATGGCGGTGTTGACCGCATGCATCATGCTCTCGTCCAGGTGTCCCATCTTTTCCTTGAGTCTGCGTTTGTCCAGAGTACGTATCTGCTCCAGAAGGACCACCGAATCCTTGGAAAGTCCCACCTGCTCCGCATATATGTCAATGTGGGTGGGAAGTCGATTTTTTCCCATACGTGAGGTGATCGCCGCCGCGATGACGGTGGGGCTGTATCGATTTCCAATGTCGTTTTGTATGATCAGGACGGGGCGAAGACCGCCCTGCTCTGAGCCGACCACGGGGCTCAGGTCCGCGTAATAAATATCTCCTCGCTTGACACTCATGGTATTTCACACTCCCATTCTGTTTTCCTTGCAGGATTATTTTTCCCGCCCGACAACCGCTTTAAACAGGGCAGGGGACGATTTGTCCCTCCCGCGGGCAGGAAGTTTTTTCCTTGGTCGGCGACAGAATCCGACTTCTCCTTCTTATTGTATGGCGATGGGGGAAGAGGGGTGAGTGGTTACTTGGGGCGACCTCTGCTGAAGAGAGAGGCGAGAAAGCCGAAGCAGAGGGCGGCGGCGGTTCCCGCCGAGGCGGCGGTCAGCGCCCCCGAGAGAATCCCAATGGCTCCCTTTTCGTCGATCGCGCGGCGGATCCCCTTGGCGATCAGGTTGCCAAAGCCCGAAAGGGGGGTGGTGGCACCCGCTCCCGCAAATTCAGCCAACGGCTCGTATACTCCTATGGCACCGAGGAGAACACCTCCTACCACGTAGCCTACGAGGATGCGGGCGGGAGAGAGCGCGGTACGGTCCAGAAGGATCTGGGCGATCACGCAAAAAAGACCGCCCACGGAAAATGCCCAAAAATAAGGAAGAAGCGTATCCACGGTCAGTCTCCTTTCGTTTGGTCGGAGGACAGGTACAAAAGATGTGCCACGGCGGGGATCGACTCCCCCTGCTGAATGCTGGCGGGGCTCATCATCGCGCCTGTTCCCACGAACAAAATGTTTTTCAGGTCGCCTTGGCGGAGGCGGGGCAAGAGGTAGGAGGCAAGGACGACGGCGGAGCAGCCGCAGCCCGATCCCCCCGCGTGCATATCCTGCTTTTTGGCGTTGTAGATCATGATGCCGCAGTCGTTGTAGCGTCTTCCCAGCGCCAAGTCCTCTCTTTCCAGCAGCTCGCAAAGGATTGAGCCGCCCTCCGAGCCGAGATCTCCCGTTACGATCAGGTCAAACTCCTCGGGGGTGTGCTTGCCAAAGCGGAAATATCGCAAAAGCGTATCGGCGGCGGCAGGCGCCATGGCTGCTCCCATGTTGGCGGCATCCTTGATCCCCTTTTCTATGACGATCCCCGGCAGCGCCTCTTTTATTTTTACCTCTCCCTCCTTGCGTACGAGAAACGCGCCCGCTCCCGTTACGGTCCATTGGGCGGTGGGCGTACGCTGAGAGCCGTATTCCAAGGGGGTTCGGTATTGCCGCTCCGCCGAGCAATAATGGGAGGAGGTAACTGCCGCGGCGGTGGGGAAAAATCCTCCCGATACCATCATGGCGGCAAGCATCAGCCCCTCCGCGGCGGTAGAGCAGGCACCGTACAGACCGAGATAGGGAATATCGAAATCCAAAAGTCCGTAGGAGGAGCCGACGCATTGATTCAGAAGATCTCCCGCCAAAAGCACATCCACGTCCCGCTCCGAGGCGCTTGCCTTGGCAAGGGCGGTGTTAAAGGCGAGGCGCTGCATTTCGCTTTCGGCGCGCTCCCAGCTCTTCATGCCGAATTTGTCGGTGGCATCGTGCAGATCGAAACAGTCGCCGAGGGGTCCGTCGTATTCCCGCTTTCCCACCACCGACGCGGCGCAGACGATGGCGGCTCCTCCCGAAAATTTTAAAATCCTGTTTTGCATTCTCTGTCATCCTTTTTCTTTTTGGTTATTATTTGCAAAATATTCGGTTCTATACTTGCAAAAAAGGGAGGGGGTGTGATATAATATGTGATATAATAAAAGTACGATTATAGCGAGCGAGAGGAGAAATTTCTATGCTGTTTGAAATTAAAAACGAGCGTCTCTCGGTTACGGTGAGCGATCGGGGGGCGGAGCTTTGGTCGGTACGCCGCAGAGACCGAGACACGGAATATATGTGGCAGGGGGACAAAGCCTATTGGGAGGACCGTTCTCCCTTGATGTTCCCTTTTTGCGGACGCGTGCAGAATGATACCTATACGTATGAGGGGAAGACCTATTCCATGGGATGCCACGGCTTTGCTCAGGAAGAAATCTTTTCGGCGGAGCGCTTGGGAGAGGATGCGATCGCGCTGACGCTTCGCTCGTCGGAGAAGACGAGAAGGGTGTATCCCTTTGATTTCTTGCTGACCGTGACCTATCGCTTGGAGGAAAACCGCTTGTCCCTTTCCGTGCGCGTGGAGAATACGGGTGACGAGAAGCTTCCCTTTATGGTGGGAGCGCATCCCGGCTTTTTCGTCCCGCTGGAGGGAGGCGAATTTGAGGATTGGTTTTTGGAATTTGGCGAGGCGGCAAGTCCAATGCAAATGGAGATATCCCCCGACGGCTTTTTGACGGGTCGGGTCGAACCGTACGCCTTGGAAAACGGACGGATTCTTCGCTTGCACCACGGGCTGTTCGATATTGACGGAATCTTCCTCAAAGGAGTGGCCCGCTCGGTGACGCTTCGCTCCGAGAAGAGCGAGCGGTTCGTGGGAGTATTCTATCCCGATCGCCCGTATATCGGCTTTTGGCATTGCGCGGGGGCGGCTCCCTATCTTTGCATCGAGCCTTGGAGCGGAATGCCCTCGGTCGAGGGAGACAGCGAGGATTTGGCGGTCAAGAAGGATCTTATTTGGCTGGATTCGGGCAAAGCCAGAGCCGATGAGATCGAATTGGTCTTTGGTTAAGGAGGAGCGGATATGCTTCAAGCGCATGAAAGACAATACCATATTGGGGTATGCCGAGGAGAGGTGGGGGGATACTGCATCCTTCCCGGAGATCCCGCGCGCTGCGAACGGATTGCCGCTGCCTTGGAAAGCCCCCGTCACGTGGGGATGAATCGGGAATACAACATTTGGAACGGCACGCTTCTGGGAGAGACGGTAACGGTCTGCTCAACGGGAATCGGCGGTCCCTCTACCGCTATTGCGGTGGAGGAGCTGGCTGCCTGCGGGGCGCACACCATGATCCGCGTGGGGACCTGCGGCGGGATCGCGCTTCCCGTGGAGTCGGGGCATTTGGTGATTGCTACGGGAGCTGTGCGGCAGGACGGTACGTCAAGGGAGTACGCGCCTCTTGAATTTCCCGCAGTGTCGGATCCCTCGGTGCTTCTCGGCTTGATGGAGAGCGCGGAGGCGTTGGGCTATCGGGTCCATACGGGCGTGGTTCAGAGTAAGGACTCCTTTTACGGTCAGCATTCTCCTCAACGGATGCCCGTGGAGGGCGAGCTGAGGGCGAAATGGGAGGCGTGGAAGCGGCTGGGCGTGCTTGCCAGCGAGATGGAGGCGGCGACCCTCTTTACGGTGGGCGCGTCCCTTGGAATTGCTACGGGCGCCGTGTTTCTTTCCGTATGGAATCAGGAGAGATTTTTGGCGGGACTCGACACCGACGCTTCCGAGGAACACGATACGGAGCCTGCCATTTTGACCGCGGTAGAGGCAATTCGCCGATTGATCCGAAAAAGAGGAGACAGAACCTAAAAAAAGTTGAAAAAAACGAATTTTTGCTCTTGACACCTTGTATCTTTTTTGATATAATGATTGGGAATAGAGTAATAGCGAAGCTATGGACGTATTATAAAGTAAAATGAAGGAACAAGGAGAAAAGAAATGAAGAAGATTTTGGCTTTGGCTCTGGCGATTCTGATGGTTGTGTCTTTGGTGTCTCTGACCGCTTGCACGAAGGAAGGGGAAGAGGATCCCGAGGACGATTACGAATATAACGGCGATGGAAGCGGCAACGGCTCCGACAGCGGAAGCGGTGATGGCTCCGACCATCTTTACAATGAGCCCGATGACGACGAGTGGATCACGAGAACCGATTACTACGTTTGCGTAGGTATCGACGGTGTCGCTCTGCGTAAGGGTCCCGGTGTGGATTACGATATGGTAGCGGTTCTGAACGCCAACACCAAGCTGAAGTGTACCAGAACCAGCGATACATGGAACGAGGTCATCTACGACGGCATGACCTACTACGTCAGTGCCCAGTATAGCGGAAGCGCAAAGGATTTTGAGTTTGACGATTATGCGGCAGAGGCTCAGGTTTCCTTGTCTGTAAAGGCAGAGAAGAGCATCAACCTGAGAACGACTCCCTTCTATAGCGACTCGGCAAAGGAATTTAACGTCGGTATCAACGGATTTGACGCAACTGCCCTGAACGGAAAGGATGCGGCTGAAAACGACGTGGTTGAGTCCTTGAAGCTGATCGGAAAGAGCAAGAGCGGCGTTTGGTACAAGGTATCGTACACCGGCTCCTGGAAGGCAGCCAACAGCGAGATCAAGTATTATGAGAACGCGATCTTCTACCTGAAGGGAACCCCCGACGTTCTGTCTGCTGTGGAGGGACTTCCTTCCACCGGCGTTTCCTCCAACGGCGGAGTGACGCACGGCTAATTGTAAAAATAAGAGGGCAGTCTCCGAGAGGAGACTGCCTTTTGCGTTATGAGTCAGGAGCGAAACGCGCCGCGGAGCTTTTCAAGGGCGCTTTTTTCAATGCGGCTGACGTAGGATCGGGAAATCTTCATGCGCTCGGCGATCTCCCTCTGGGTCAGGGGCGGCTTTCCCGAAAGCCCGTAGCGAAGGACAATGATCTGCCGTTCTCTTGGGGTAAGGCGGGTCTTAATGTAGGAAAGGGCGCGGTCCGAGGCGATCTTTCGTTCGATCTCCTCGCAAAGGCTTTCGTCGCATCCCACTACGTCTATGTAGGTCAGGGGATTTCCGTCACGGTCCACGTCAATGGTTTCGTTGAGAGAAACCTCGGTGGCAAGCTTTTTTTGGGATCGGAAGTGCATCAGAATCTCGTTTTGGATACATCTTGCGGCGTAGGTGGCGAATCTCGCTCCGTTTGACACCGAGTAGGTGTCCACTGCCTTGACTAGTCCAATGGTGCCGATGGAAACGAGATCCTCCTGATTGGGGGCGGAGGCATAATATTTTCGGACGATATGGGACACCAGACGCAAATTGTGCAGGATCAGCTTTTGTCTGGCTTCCTCGTTTCCGCCCGATGCCAGACGGAAAAGCTCCTTTTCCCGATCGGGAGGGAGGGGAGGAGGGAATTTTTGCGGCGTGGTGATCCCAAGGATCAGATGGACGAAGCTCGACAAGAGGGAAAATAGGTTGGTGAACATGGCGCTCTCCTTTTCGTAAGGTGGTTTCTTTCTATCTCTATGCCGAGAAAGGGGAATCCATGAAAAAGGATTGACGATGGGACAAAAGTATGGTACAATTATGGAAGATAAATCCAAGGAGGAAATGGATATGATAAGAGGAAATGCGATCGTCGGACAATCGGGCGGACCGACCGCGGCGATCAACGCCACCCTGAGCGGCGTTATTCGCGGATGTCTCTCTGAGATCAGAGAGGGAGGCTGCATTGAAAAGCTTTACGGTATGAAAAACGGGATAGAAGGATTTCTGGCAAAGAGATGGGTCTGCCTGTCCGATATGTTCTCGAGGGAGGAGGATCTTCGCGTGCTGGAGCAGACTCCCGCGGCGGCGCTTGGCTCCTGCCGTAAAAAGCTGCCCGATCCCAATCTTCCCGAATCCGAGGAGTTCTACGAGAAGGTCTTCGGGATCTTCCGCGAGGAAAATATCCGTTTCTTCTTCTATATCGGCGGAAACGATTCGATGGATACGGTCATGAAGCTCTCCGCTTACGCGAAAAAATGCGGCTACGAGATCCGCGTGGTGGGTGTACCCAAGACGATTGACAACGATTTGGTGGGAACCGATCACACCCCGGGCTTCGGCTCCGCGGCGAAGTATCTTGCCGTTACCATGCAGGAGATCCTTCGGGACTGCGCGGTCTACACGACCCGCGCCGTGACCGTGGTGGAGTGTATGGGACGCGACGCGGGCTGGCTGACCGCATCCACCGCCATTCCCCGCGCGCTGGGTCGTCCCGCGCCCGATCTCGTCTACCTGCCCGAAAGAGCCTTTGATATGGAGGCGTTTTTCGAGAGTCTTGAGAAGAAGTTCGAGGAGAAGCCCAATCTGGTGGTGGCGATTTCCGAGGGCTTGGAGTTCGCGGACGGAACCAGCGTTGGCGCGGGACAGCAGAGCGGCGCGGTAGACGTGTTCGGACATAAATATCTGTCGGGAACGGGCAAGGCGCTGGAGTATGCCATTAAGGAGCGCTTTGGTTGTAAGGTTCGTACGGTAGAGCTGAATCTTCCTCAGCGTTGCGCGGCGCATATTCTGTCGGATACCGATATCTCCGAGTCGATTGAAATCGGTCGGAAGGCGGCAAAATCCGCTGCCGAGGGGCTTAGCGGGGGTGTGGTCATGCTTCGCAGAACCGAGGGTGACACGTACGGCTATGAGCTTTGCTTTGAGGACGTGAAAAACGTGGCGAACCAGACCCGATACGTACCCGACGAGTTTATCAATGCCGAGGCAAACGACGTGACCGACGCGTGCTGCGAATATTTGCTTCCCTTGATCTGCGGCGAACGAGAGCTGATCTGGGAGATGGGTGTGCCGAAGCACGTAATAATCGATTGAGATGGTTGTAGGATAGTGAATGAGAGAGCTGTAGGGCGGCCGACGTGCCGCCGACGGCTCTCTTTTTTGCAGGGATAAAACCTCCTCCGAGGGGCATACTAAAAAGGAAAAATGCTCCAAGGAGGGATGGGATGAGAACACTGGGAGAGGACTATCGGGAAAACGTTGATCGATTGGACCGAGAGCTTTTTGTAAAGGAAAATTTTGACGTACTGAAAAAGACGCTGACAGTGGGAGACGGAGAGATCACCTTATATTTTGTGGATGGCTTCGTGAAGGACACGGTCATGCAGAAGCTGATGATGAATTTAAGCTCCCAAAAGGAGATTGCGAAGCCTGCCGAGAATTTTATGAAGGCGGCGGTGCCTTACGTGGAGACCGACGTGACGGAGGATTTGGATCTCATGATCACCTCGGTTCTTTCGGGCGCCAGCCTGTTGATCGGCGAGGGGCTGGGGCGTGTCGGGATTCTGATCGATTCCCGAACCTATCCCGCCAGAGAGACGGCCGAGCCTGAGGGGGATCGGGTCATGCGGGGGGCGAGAGACGGCTTTGTGGAGACGCTGATTTTCAACACGGCGCTGATTCGTCGGAGGATCCGCAATCCGAGGCTGAGAATGCAATATCTGAGTATTGGGGAGGATTCGCGGACCGACGTGGTGATCTCCTATATGTCGGATCGAGCCGATCTTCAATATGTGGAGTGGCTGAAAAAGAGGCTGGCACAGGTAAAGACCGACGCTTTGACGATGGGATATCGCTCTCTTGCCGAATGTCTGATCCCGCGGCGCTGGTATAATCCCTTTCCGAAGATCCGAACCTCCGAGCGTCCCGACGCGGCGGCGGCGCAGCTCTTGGAGGGGAGCGTGCTGATTCTCGTGGACAACAGTCCGCAGGTGATGGTTTTGCCTTCTACCATTTTTGACTTTATGCAGGAGACCAACGATTTTTATTTTCCTCCCTTGACGGGAACCTATATTCGCTGGGTCCGCTATACGGTTTTCTTTTTGACGTGGATTCTGACGCCTCTTTGGTTTCTGATGACGCGATATCCCGCTTACGTACCCGATTGGCTGGTGTTCGCCCTGCCCGAAGAGGCGGGAAAGCTTCCTATATTTATACAGCTTCTTCTGGTGGAGTTTATCATCGACGCTCTTCGCTTGGCCTCACTCAATACGCCGAATATGCTGAACAATTCCTTGTCGGTGGTGGGAGGACTGATCCTTGGGGATTTCGCGGTGGACATTGGCTGGTTGATTCCCGAGGTGATCCTGTATATGGCGTTCGTTGCCATTGCCAATTTTACGCAGAGAAGCTACGAGCTGGGATATGCTATCAAGTTTTTGCGGATCGGGATTCTTGCGCTTACCGCTTTGTTTGGGCTGTGGGGCTTTTTGGGAGGGATCCTCGGATCCTTGGTTCTGGTTGCCACCAATACTACGCTGAACGGGAGAAGAAATTATCTGGATCCGCTGATTCCGTTCCGCCCAAGGGCGCTTCTGACCCTTCTTGTGCGCTTGAAAAAGAAGGGATAAGAAGATTTGACCGCTTCTTCTCGGCAGGAGCCGAGGAGGGGCGGCTCTCTCTTGAAGCCCCTTTTTCTCTATATATAATAAAAGGAAGGATTTTTTGACTCCAAAAAGCCGATTTTTTTGAAAAATGACCTCAAATTGGCACTTATGCGCCCAAAAAACTATGGGATTTCCGTGAATTTCTCTGAATTTTGTGTAAAGTATATATATATTTGTTTTAAATTCTGCAAAAATTCTATGTTTTGACGATAAAATATCTATTGAAAATTTTGAGGAGATATGATATAATCATAGGGCTTGATATGCGATGAAGCGAGAGGTTGCCGATGGAATTTGACAAGCCATCGGGGAATTTTCGCGGAGTATGTCCGTTTTAACCGGGCGAAAAGCAATCCTTTGCCGAGGTGTGTGCTGAGGAGTTGTTCATGACCCGAATCTCGTTTGTACAGATGCTGATGTGCAGGTGACGTTCGGATTTTTAAATGGACAAAAAGAAAACGCACGGCACGGTGTTAAGGCTTGCGCCCCTGAAATGCGGTTCGCAGGACGTACGACCCATAGCGCTCATGCGGACAGGCAAATCTTAATAAGGAGGAAAAGACAGGTGGCAGTCAAGGAAAAAATCAGAGTGAGACTGAAGAGCTACGACCACACCCTCATCGATGCGGCTGCAGAGAAGATCGTGGAAGTTGCCAAGAGAAACGGCGCAACCGTTTCGGGTCCCATTCCGCTCCCCACGGAAAAGGAGATCGTTACGATCCTTCGTGCGGTTCACAAGTACAAGGATAGCCGCGAGCAGTTCGAGATGCGTACGCACAAGAGACTGATCGACATTGTGAAGCCGTCCCAGAAGGTTGTTGACGCTCTCATGAGCATTGAGCTCCCCGCCGGCGTAGAGATCGAGGTAAAAATCTAAATCAAGCACCAAGATCTTCGGCAAAACAAAGATAACAGTCGATGCAAGTTATTGCAGCTCGGCAACTTTGTAAATCATGTTGGCATCAACATGCAGGTGTCAACCAATAATTTACAGGAGGAAAAAACAAATGAAAAAGGGTATTATCGGAAAGAAAATCGGCATGACCCAGATTTTCGACGAGATCGGAAACGTAATTCCGGTAACGGTAATCCAGGCAGGTCCCTGTGTGGTCGCACAGAAGAAGACCGTTGAGAGCGACGGATACAACGCCGTTCAGCTCGGTTTCTCCGATGCCAAGGAGAAGCATCTGACCAAGGCCGAGAAGGGCCATTTCGAGAAGGCGGGAGTTGCTCTCAGAAAGCACCTCAAGGAATTCCGTCTTGACGACATCTCCGCTCTGAACGTGGGCGACGTCATTACAGCCGATACCTTCGCCGCAGGCGACAAGGTCGACGTAACAGGTATGACGAAGGGTCACGGTTACTCGGGTGTTATCAAGAGATGGAACCACCACCACCTCCGTATGACTCACGGTACAGGTCCTATCCACCGTCAGCCCGGCTCTATGGGCGTTATTGACCCCGCGAGAATCTTCAAGAACAAGAAGATGGCAGGTCAGTACGGTAACGAGCAGGTTACGGTACTCAATCTTAAAGTTGTGAAAATCGATTCCGAAAAGAATCTGATCGCTATCAAGGGTGCCGTTCCCGGCGCAAAGGATGGCATCGTATTCATCCGCGACTCGGTTAAAGCATAAGCGGAAGGAGGAAATGAATCATGCCTAATATTAAAGTTGTTGATATGACCGGCAAGGCAGTCGGCGAGATGATGCTGGCTGATGCAATCTTCGCAAGAGAAGTAAACGAAGCTGTCCTCCACGCCGCTGTCAGAGCATATCTGATGAACCAGAGTCAGGGAACCCAGTCCACGCTGACCCGTTCCGAGGTTTCCGGTGGCGGTAAGAAGCCCTGGAGACAGAAGGGAACCGGACGCGCTCGTCAGGGCTCTACCCGTTCTCCTCAGTGGACTCACGGCGGTATCGCTCTCGGCCCGAAGCCCAGAGATTACCGTACGGGTATGAATAAGAAGGTAAAGAGAATTGCTCTCTTCAGCGCACTGTCCGCTAAGGTCGCTGCCGGCGAGCTCATCGTTGTGGATGAGATCAAGATGGAAGCATACAAGACTGCTGAGATGGTGAAAATGCTCAAGGCTCTCGGCTGCGAGAAGGAGGTTACCAAGAACTACAAGGTGACCACCGTCAACGAGGGCGAGGTCGTCAGAGAGAGAAAGACCAGAACCGCTGTGGTTCCTCAGAGCGCGTTGGTCGTTCTTCCCGCTGTTGACGCATTCGTCATCGGCTCTTGCCGCAACATTCCCGGCGTTGAGACCACTCTGTACAGCACCATCAACGTGTATGAAGTGCTGAAGGCTGAGAAGGTCGTTATGACCCGCGCAGCCGTTGAAAAACTCCAGGAGGTATATGCATAATGAAAATGGTACAGGATATCATCATTAAGCCCGTGATCACCGAAGCGAGCATGGATGCTCTCTCCGCAAAGCGGTATACCTTCGAGGTGCGCTCCGATGCCACCAAGCCTGAGATCGCGAAGGCGGTTGAGGTTATGTTCGGTGTAAAGGTAGCGAAAGTAAACACGATCAACATGAAGAAAAAGCCCAAGAGACTCGGCGTACACTTCGGATACACCTCCGAGTGGAAGAAGGCAGTGGTTACTCTGACCGCTGACTCCAAGACCATCGAGTTCTTCGACGGCCTTAACTGATGGTAGGAGGTAAAGAAGAATGCCTACGAAGAAGTTTAAGCCTACTACACCGTCCAGAAGACAGATGACGGTTCCCACCTT
>JAZOQX010000044.1:0-17410 GCA_045656325.1 Eubacteriales bacterium | reverse complement strand
GCAAAAGGGAAGATCTCTTGTATCATGGGTCACAAGAATGGCAGTTTTATTTTGAATATTTTCAAATAAAAATTGCACAACCTGTTCTCTGGTTTCATGATCCAGTCCCTTGAACGGTTCATCCATCAAGAGCAGATCAGGCTCGTACGCCAAGGCGCGGGCAATAGAAACGCGTTGCTTCATACCGCCGGAAAGCTCGTGGGGATATTTTTTGTGAGCATCGGCTTCGGGTAATAGCGCCGTTAAGATTCTGCGCGCCTTTTCTTCGTCCCTACAAACCTCGGTGACGTTTTCCAAGGCGGTCATCCACGGAAAGAGCCGAGGCTCTTGAAAAATATAGGCGGGTCTTTGATAGGAGGAAACGACCTTGCCCGAGGTAGGGGAAAGCAATCCCGCGATAATACGAAGCAGGGTTGTTTTTCCGATTCCGGAGACCCCCGTGACGGCAGTTATCTGGCCGTCCGTAAAGGAATGAGTCAGATTATCCAAAATGCGTTTTTTATCGTAAGAAACGCATAGATCATGAATCTTCAGCATGATTGCCTCCTTTCGGAATCACGCGCAAGCCCTTGCCAACGCGCTCCAATCCGTATACCAAAAGCTTTTCGATGATGACACTCAGTAAAATGACCACCAAGGTCCATGCAAAAAGGGTAGGGGTTTCCAGATACGTCTTGGACAAATACAGTTCTTTTCCAATGGAGTGGTTGGGGGTAGACAATACCTCTGCGGCGATCCCCGCTTTCCATGCCATTCCCAAGGAGGATTTGCAGGCCGCCATAAAGTAGGGAGAAACCGAGGGAATATATAGTCGGAATAGTCGTTGCTTGACCGAAAAACGGTAAACCTTGGTTACCTCCGACAGGTTCGGGTCAATCGAATGGATTCCCTCGGTGACGTTTGCCCACACGATAGGAATGACGATGAGAGCCGTAATGAAAACGGGCAAAAAGTCTCGCTCCATCCAAAGCAAGGCTAATATAATAAAGGATGCCACGGGGGTCGATTTCATGACCGTAAGAACGGGAGAAATCAATGCCCGAAGGACGGAGGAAGCGTGAAGAACGTAGGCAAGAGCCGTACCGATGATCCAAGATATCAAAATTCCCCAAAGGACACGGAGCAAGGACACGGAGGTGGTCAGCCAAAAGGCCTTTTCGCCAATCAAACGCCACAACTCCTGACCGACGGCAGAGGGGGAGGGAAAGAGGAAATCATTTCCGATCTTCTTGGATAGCAGAAACCAAACAAGCCCCCAAAACGCCGTAACGGCAAGGATTTTAGAAAGAAGCTTTAATTTCTTTTTCATAAGTTAGCTGGCAACGAAATAAAATCCGTCGTCGGGTACGGCAGCTACCGCTTTGGAATTGGATTCGTGCATCTTTTGGCAGAAGCTGGTCATAAGAGGAATCATATCTTCTCCCGCGATAAAGCAAAGATTGCACTTGGGAAGAGCTTTTTTTGCAATAGCTGCTGCGGGAAGGATTTCTGCATTGACAATCATTTCAATCGCTTCATCGCTGCCCTCCTTGATGAAATTGACGGAGGACTCATAATCCTTGAGGAACTGGGCGACCTCCGTGGGATGCGCCTCGGCAAATGCCTTGTTGACAACCAGACAACCCTGCACCAGCGTATTTTTGCCGTTGATCGCCTCCCATTCCTCGGTCAGGTTCAAAGCAACCGAAACGGAAGGTGCCTTGGTGGTAACAACGGTTACCTTGGGCTCGGGAAGAACGGCGAGCTTTGCTTGCCCTTGCGTGATTGCCGCCTGTAAGGCATCGGGAGAGTTGTAATCGGAGGAATTTACAAATACGTCCTTCCCAACCTCAAGTCCCGCCGCCTCAAGAAGCGCGATGGTAATAAACTCAGGGTTGGTTCCCGCCCCGGGAACGTATACGGTTTTTCCTCTCAAATCGTTGATGGAGGATACCGAATTGTCCGCATCCAGCAGATACAATACGCCCAGCGTGTTCAGCGCCAACAGTTGGATTTTTCCTTCGCTCTTTTTGTAAAGATTTGCCGCTGCGTTGGTGGGTAGAGCCGCGATGGCACATTCTCCGCTCACGATGGCCCCCGTGATGGCATCGGCAGAATCATGGAGAGAAAATTCATAATTCATGGTGTCGGTTCCGTCTTTTGCCTTTTGAATCATCTGCGCCATGCCAAGAGCGGTGGTTCCGTTCAAGGCGTATATTTTCATTTCAAGTCCGCTGTCTGCCTCCGGAGCGCAGGAAACCAGGGAAAAGGGAAGGAGCAGAAGCGCTGCCAACAGTAACGATAAAAGTTTGATTGCTTTTTTCATAATTTTGAGTCCTTTCATTTGTACCATAATTTATATCAGTTCCGCTAACGCGTCTTGATCCAAAACGTAAATTTCTTTTCCGCGTCTTTCGATCCAACCGCAATCGGTCAAACGGTCCAGTGCGCGGTAAAGGGATGCCCGTCCGATCCCCAGCATATTCGCTAAGGCGGACATGGAGCAGGTTGGAGTGAATACCCCGTCCGTGGCATTTTCCGCAAGAAATACGGAAAGCTTTCGTTCTGCGCTTCCTGCGGTAAAGGTCATGATCTTTCGGTTTAAATACATGATCTTTTTGCTTTGAAATTTCAGAAAATTTTTCATGATAACGGGATCATGCTCGATCAGCTCGCAGATTGCCTCCCGATCGATGAATAGGATCTTGCAGGAATCCTTGGCAAGGATCACCGTTGGAAACGGCTCATCCTCTGCGTAAAGATTGGCAATCCCAAACATTTCCCCTACCCGTAACGTGTTCAAAAGAATCGGATCGGCAGGAGTACCCGTATAAACCTGCGCCCTTCCTTGCAGAACGATGCCGATTTTCCCTTGGCGTTCGGCAGAAGAATATGCGACCGAGCCGTCCGAAAATTCCACCACCGACATGACCCGATCCGTTAAATGCCGATTGACGGCGTGCAGGGAAGCGCCGACGAAAATCGGGTGATTTTGAATATAGGGGATTAGCTGTTGAACCGACATGACGCGCCTCCTTTTGTCTCATATGAGACAATTTATTATACCATATCCCCGAATTTCTGTCAACCATTCTGATTGAAAATAAAAATGTAAACAAAGTGTTAAATGAAAATGAAACTTCTTTACATATTGTGGAAAAAGGTGTAAAATGAAGATTCAAGAATATGATCCGATTAGGAGGAGAAAGACATGACCCTTGTAATTTTGGCAGCAGGAATGGGTTCTCGCTATGGGGGATTGAAGCAGATTGATCCGATTTCCGATCACGGCGAGTTTATTATTGATTTTTCTGTTTTTGACGCAATTCGAAACGGATTTCAAAAGGTTGTTTTTGTAATCAAGGAAGAGAATCTTGACCTGTTTCGCGCAACGATCGGCAGTCGCTTTGAGGACAAGATCAAGGTTGAGTACGCATTCCAAAGCCTGACCGATCTTCCCGACGGATATTCGGTCCCCGAGGGAAGAATCAAGCCATGGGGAACGGCGCAAGCGCTTTTGGCGGCAAGGAGTGTCGTAAAGGAACCTTTTGCGGTGATCAATGCCGATGATTTCTACGGAAAGAGCGCCTATCAGTTGATCGCGTCGCATTTTTCGGAAAATAAGGATATAAAGATTCCCGAATATTGTATGGTCGGCTACGTTCTTGAGAATACGCTGACTGAAAACGGAACGGTGTCCAGAGGAATCTGTGATGTTAGGGACGGTTATCTGGCAGACGTAACCGAGCGAACGAGCATTCGCCGCGTGGGCGATCTTGCGGTCTACGAGGAAAACGGTGAGGAAACCGCAATTCCCCTAAATTCGATCGCCTCGATGAATTGCTGGGGCTTTACTCCCGATATTTTTGAAGGCGTGGAAGAGGGCTTTAAGGCGTTTTTGTCGAAGCTGGATTCCAATCCCAATCCTTTAAAATGCGAGTATTATCTTCCTTTCGCGGTCCGCGAGCTTATGGAAGCGGGTAAGTGCGCGGTAAAGGTATATGCCTCTGAGGATGCGTGGTATGGTGTCACCTATCAAGAGGATAAGGCGAAGGTCAAGGCAAGCATCCGGCAATTAAAGGATAACGGAGCCTACCCCGAAAGACTAAGCAAATAAAAATCAAAAAGATAGAGAGGATTTTGTTATGGCAATTTTGATTACAGGCGGAGCAGGATACATCGGCTCTCATACGATGGTAGAGCTTTTGAATGCGGGAAGAGAATTGGTGGTTGTTGATAACTTCGTTAACAGCAAGCCCGTCTCCTTGGACCGCGTAAGAAAGATCACGGGGAAGGATTTTAAATTCTTTGAGGTGGATCTTCTTGACAAGGAAGCGCTTGACAAGGTGGTACGCGAAAATAATATCGACAGTTGTATTCATTTCGCGGGACTTAAGGCTGTGGGCGAATCCTGTGCGAAGCCTCTTTTGTACTATCATAACAACATTACGGGAACCTTGAATCTTTGCGAGGTTCTTCAAAAGTACGGCGCGAAGAGGATCGTGTTCAGCTCCTCCGCCACCGTTTACGGTAATCCCGCAAGCGTTCCGATCACCGAGGACTTCCCCTTGTCCACCACCAATCCCTACGGTGAGACCAAGCTGATGATCGAGCGGATTCTTTCCGATCTCTACAAGGCAGACAAGGAATGGAGCATTTCCATTCTGCGCTACTTTAATCCCATTGGCGCGCATCACAGCGGAATGATCGGTGAGGATCCTCAGGGTATCCCCAACAACCTCTTGCCTTATATTACGCAGGTTGCGGCAGGACGCAGAGAATGCCTGTCCGTATTCGGAAACGACTATAAGACTCACGACGGAACGGGTGTCCGTGATTATATCCACGTGGTCGATCTGGCTCGCGCGCATCTGAAGGCGATCGAGCGCGCCGAGACGCTGACGGGCGTGGAGCAGTTCAATATTGGAACGGGCGTAGGATATTCGGTTCTTGATATTGTTCACGCCTATGAAAAGGCAACGGGAATCAAGATCAACTATAAGATCGTGGATCGCCGTCCGGGAGACATTGACGAATGCTACGCCAATCCCCAAAAGGCGGCTGAGCTTCTTGGCTGGCAGGCTGAATACAACATTGAGGATATGTGCCGAGATTCTTATAACTGGCAGTTGAAGAATCCTCGCGGATATGATGACTAAACAGGAGACGTTATGATTAAGAAGGAATTATTCGGTGTTTTGAAGGACGGCAGGGAGGTCTATGCCTATACCCTTGTCAATCAAAACGGTATGGAGGTCAAGATCATAAGCTATGGCGGCGCGCTGGTGTCCGTCAAGGTTCCCGAACGCAAGGGATGCTTTACCGACGTGATCGGCGGATATGACTGTCTGGAATCTTATGTAGAGGGAGATGGCTATCAGGGAGCGTTGATCGGAAGATGGGGCAACCGCATCAATAAGGGTAGATTTACCCTTGAGGGAAAGGAATACAGTCTCTTTATCAATAACGGACCCAATCACCTCCATGGCGGTGAGTTCGGCTACAACGCCAAGGTTTGGGACGTGACCGAGATTGACGGTAACGAGCCGTCCTTGAGGCTGCATATTCTGTCCCCCGATGGAGACGAGGGATATCCCGGAAATCTCGATCTTACCGTGACCTATACGGTGAATAAAAGCAACGGACTTGTGCTGCGCTATTACGCAACGACCGATCAGACGACGATTTTGAATCTGACCAACCATTGCTATTTTAATCTGCGCGGCTATGCCTCGGGAAGCGTTCATCCCTTAGAGCTTTGGCTGGATGCCGACACCTATCTCACGACCGACGCGGATCTGATCCCCACGGGCGAAATCAAGAGCGTGGAGGGAACTCCCTTTGATTTTCGTGTGGCAAAAGCGGTGGGAAGAGATATCGGAGCAGACCAGATCGATCTGAAGCTTGCGGGAGGATATGACCATTGCCTGAATTTTGTGGGCGGTGAGACGAAGGAGCCTGTAAAGCGCGGCGAGCTCTATGATCCCGAAACGGGACGTGTAATGACTCTGTATACCAATCAGCCCTGCGTTCAGCTTTATTCGGGAAATTTCCTTAAAAATGAAGCGTATCCCTTTAAGGGCGGATACCGTCAAGTCCCTCAGACGCTTATGTGTCTGGAGACTCAGCATATGCCCGATGCCATCAACCACGAGAATTTTACCAACTGTGTGTTGAAGCCTGGCAAGGTGTATGATTATACCACGGAGTATCGCTTCTCTGTAAAATAAAATTCTTCAGCGGCGTTTTGTGTGAAGCAAAACGCCGCTTTTTGATACATGAAAGGGAAAAGACGCACATATATTGTCTTGAGGTGATGAGCATGAAAAATTTTTTGAAAAAGACTATTTCTGTGTGTCTGGGTTTCCTTCTTATATGGGAATTTTGTGTTTTTGTCGGAGCTGACAGCGCAAACGAAGGGGAACAAGAAGCCATCGGAAGGCCTGCCTTAAACTGTAAATCCGCGATTTTGATGGAAGCGTCCACGGGAAAAGTATTGTTCGAGCAAAATTCCGATGAGGCAATGGCACCCGCGTCCGTAACGAAGGTCATGACGCTTTTGTTGGTGATGGAAGCCATTGAAGACGGAAGGCTTCAATACTCCGATACGCTCAGCGCAAGCGCCCACGCCTGCTCCATGGGGGGCTCCCAGATATATTTGGAAGAGGGAGAGCAAATGAGCGTGGAGGATCTCATTAAAAGTGTGGTGATCGCGTCCGCCAATGACGCGGCGGTGGTTTTGGCGGAGGCGGTAAGCGGAACCGAGAATGCTTTCGTGGAAGCCATGAATGCCAAAGCGCGAACGCTGGAAATGAAGAACACACATTTTGAAAATACCAACGGCTTGGATGATACGGCGACCAATCATGTCACCTCCGCCAGAGATATTGCAATCATGTCGCGGGAACTGATTCGGTATCCGAAAATATTGGAGTATAGCTCGATCTGGATGGATACCATTCGCAACGGAGAGTTTGGATTGACCAATACCAATCGGCTGATACGATTTTATAAGGGTGCCACAGGCTTGAAAACAGGATCCACCTCCAAGGCGGGATTTTGCATTTCCGCTACGGCAGAACGGGATAACATGAGCTTAATTTGCGTAATCATGGGCGCGGAATCCCGCGATATACGAAACGCGGCGGCTTGCTCCTTGCTGGACTGGGGCTTTGCCAATTATGCGCGGTATGACGACACCGAGCCATATTGCGCGGAGGTTCCCGTCATTGGCGGTACGCAGGACCGTTGTCGTATTTACGGAGAATCCTTTTCAACCATTGTGGAAAAGGCAGATCTTCCGAACGTAAAAAAAGAGATTACGATCTCCGATCGAGTATCCGCTCCCCTCCAAAAAGGGCAAAAGATAGGAAGCGTTGCATACGTTCTTGACGGAAATAAGATCGGTGAGGCGGATATTTTGGCGGACGAAACGGTTGATCGAATCACTTTTTGGGGAATTTGGGCGAAAATATTAAAGCATATGTCTTTTCCTTTTTAATCAGTTACAAAAAAGTCACAAAATGTTATAATTTATTTTGGATTTATGTTATATAATTGTTTAACGTAGTTTAAAACTTTTTGGAGGAATTTTATTATGACGTTAAATGTAAACGATTCTTACGTAAAAAATGTAATCAGCGATGAGCAAATTTCGTCTATCAAGGACGAAGTGCTTGCCGCTCAGGCGACGCTGCTTGCAGGGAACGGAGAAGGAAACGATTTCCTCGGTTGGGTTACCTTGCCCGATGATTATGATAAGGAGGAGTTTGTTCGGATTCAGGCGGCAGCAAAGAAGATTCAGTCTTCCTGCGACGTATTCGTTGTAATCGGAATCGGTGGCTCTTATCTTGGCGCCAGAGCCGTCATCGATTTTCTTAAGTCTCCCTTGTATAACAATATGAAAAAGGATACGCCCGACGTTTATTTTTCGGGATGTAATATCAGCGCACAGTCCTTGAATGAATTGTTGGCGATTTGTGAGGGACGGGACATTTGCATCAACGTAATTTCCAAGTCCGGCACGACTACGGAGCCTGCTGTTGCGTTCCGCGTATTCCGCGAGCTTCTCGAAAAGAAGTACGGAAAGGACGGAGCCCGTGAAAGAATTTTCGTTACCACCGATAAGGCAAGGGGAACCTTGAAGAGCTTTTCCGACAACGCGGGTTACGAAACCTTTGTGGTTCCGGATAATGTAGGAGGAAGATTCTCGGTTCTGACAGCCGTTGGTTTGCTTCCGATTGCCGTTTCGGGAATCGATCTGGAGCAGCTGATGAAGGGCGCATCCGACGCGGCGGCTCTCTATACCGAGGAGACCGATCTTGAAAAGAACGCGGCGTTGAAATACGTGGCGATCAGAAATCTTCTGTACCGTCAGGGTAAGACGACCGAGATCCTGGTCAACTACGAGCCCTATGCCGCCATGTTTAACGAGTGGTGGAAGCAGCTTTACGGCGAGAGCGAAGGAAAGGATCAGAAGGGTCTTTTCCCGGCTTCCGTTATTTTCTCCACCGATCTTCATTCCCTTGGTCAGTACATTCAGGACGGAAAGCGGAATCTGTTTGAAACCGTGGTGTTTGTCAAGAATGCGGATAGCAAGCTGACGATCCCCTATGACGAGGCAAACGTAGACGGACTGAATTTCCTTGCGGGAACCGATTTAAACGACGTAAACGCAACTGCCATGAGAGCGACCGTGCTGGCGCATATCGATGGCGGTACTCCTAATATTCTGATTGAAATTGACAAGAAGGACGAATACTGTCTCGGACATCTCCTTTACTTTTTTGAGTTTGCCTGCGGCGTTTCGGGGTACGTTCTTGGGGTCAATCCCTTTAACCAGCCCGGCGTGGAAGCGTACAAGAAGAATATGTTCGCTCTTCTTGGCAAGCCTGGATACGAGGATATGCGCGAAGCGTTGGAAAATCGCTTAAAATAATTGTAAATATCTGATAATTTTTTCAAATTGCTCTTGAAAATCTTTCCGATATGCGATATAATATATTTGAGCATATCGTTTTGCTCAATAATTTAATCGGAGGTTCGGAATGTTAAAGTTAATAATCGGTGTTAAAGGAACCGGAAAAACAAAGGCGCTTATCAATTTGGTAAACACTGCAGTGGATAATTCTCATGGCGGCGTTGTTTGCATCGAAAAGGGTGTGAAGCTTCGTTATGATGTTAAATATCAGGCTAGATTGATCGATACCAACGAGTATGCGGTTACCGACGCGCAGACTCTGTACGGCTTCATTGCGGGAATGCTTGCAAGCAATCACGACGTGACCGATTTGTTTGTCGATTCCGCTCTCAAGATCTGCCAGAATGACGTGGCGGCTTTTGAGAAGTTTATCGATGCAGTTGACGCTCTTTGCGAGAAGCTGAACGTCAAGGTTGTGATGACCTCTTCCGTACCGGTTGAGGAAGCAACCGAAACCATGAAGAAATACATCTGATTAAGTGAAATTTGAATGAAGCCTTAGGTGATTTTTTACCTAAGGCTTTATTCAAATCATAAAGGAGAAGCATCCATGATTTTGATCATTGCCGAAAAGCCAAGTCTTGGCAGGAATATTGCGTCGGCGCTGGGACAGTTTCGGCGCAGAGACGGCTATTTGGAAAATGAACAATGTATTGTCACGTGGGCGTTCGGTCATTTGTTTTCGCTGGCGGATATCGAGGCGTACCGTCCCTCTCCGAGCGGTCGGTGGTCGATCGAAAATCTCCCTTGCTTTCCCGAAAAATTTCAATATGAATTGAGGAAGGGAAAAGATAAAAAGGCAGACAGCGGAGTGGTTAAGCAATTTCAGATCATTGAGGCGTTGTGTAACAGAAGCGACGTGGATACCATTGTAAACGCGGGAGACGCAGACCGCGAGGGAGAGATTATCGTGCGGACCTGTATTGAAAAGGCGTTGAAATCTCCCAAGACGATAAAGCGTCTTTGGCTGCCCGATCAAACTCCGCAAACGGTTCAGTCCGCCTTTTCCGAAATGAAGGACGATGCGGAATACGATCATCTTGCCAACGAGGGATATGCGAGAACCTATATCGATTGGTTATACGGGGTCAATTTGACCAGATATGCTACGTTGCGTTCTGGAACCCTGCTTCGGGTCGGCCGTGTGATTGTTCCCATTGTCAAGGCGATCTATGACCGAGACATGGCAATCAAGAATTTTGTCCCTGAAACCTATTATTCTATCGCGAGCAAGGAAAAAACAGGCGACGAGGTTGTAGAGCTTCAGAGCAAAAAAAGATTTTCCGCGAACGAATACGAAAAAGCGCAAAGAACCTGTGATCAATACAATGCCTGCGAGGCGATCGTTACCTCGGTCAAACGGAAAAAGGATACGTTGAATCCAGGCAAGCTGTACTCCTTATCCAAGCTTCAAAACGTACTTGGTAAAAAATATAAAATGTCGATGGCGGAGAGCTTAGAGATCGTACAAGGACTTTATGAGGCGGGCTATCTCACCTATCCCCGTACCGATACCGAATATCTGGCTACGGCAGAAAAGGGAAAGATCAAAAGCGTCTTGCAAAATTGCGAGAAATTGGGTTATCCCGTCATATTTAAGGATAAAAAATCAATTTTTGACGACAGCAAGATTGAATCTCACTCGGCAATTACCCCCACCTATAAGATTCCTGACAAAAGCAGACTCAGCGAGAAGGAAATGCAGGTATATTCGACGGTATTTCGTCGATTTGTGGCAGTATTTTGCCGCGAGGATTGCATCGTTGAGCGTGTGGAGATTACGATTCAGGTCGGAGAATACGAGGAATTTTTGCTAAAGGGGATGACGATTCTGGAAAAGGGATGGACGAAGTATGACGATACCACACAAAAGGACAAGCTCCTTCCATCCTTACAAAAGGGGGATCGTGTCAATATCAATTTCCTTCCCACGGAAAAAGAAACCACGCCGCCCAAACATTATACCATTGAAACCCTGAATAATTATTTAAAAAATCCGTTCCGTGAGGAGAAGGCGGCGGTGGACGATACGATGGGAGCGGATGATGCCGAGGAATATCGCGCCATGTTCGAGGGAGTTGAGCTTGGAACGGAAGCCACCAGAACGGGAATCATTGATAACGCGAGAAACAGCGGCTATATTCAACTGAAGAAGGACGTGTATACCATTCTTCCAGGAGGGATTTATTTCATTGAATCCCTATCCAAAATGAATATCGTTATGGATAAATTTAAAACCTCCGAAATGGGCAGGGCGCTCAAAAAGGTGTACCGAGGCGAAATAAAGATTTCCGATAGCGTTCGCATGGCGGTTGACGAGATATCACAGTATTTTTTTAAGCTCGAAGCCCCCTTGGAGGAGGATAAGGATACGGGCTTCTTCGGTGACTTCGTTGGTATTTGTCCTCTGTGCGGAGAAGATGTCAAGCGTTATAAAAACAGTTATTCGTGCTCAGGCTACAAAAACGGCTGTAAATTTACCGTTTGGATGTATCAATGCGGCAGAGCGATTTCCATTCGCAATGTCAAGCAGCTTTTGGACGTAGGCTATACCGCAAAGATCCAGGGCTTCGTTTCTAAAAACGGCAAGAGCTTTGATGCCGCGCTGCGATTATACGACGGGCAGTGTACGTTTGATTTTGGGGATCCCGCGAATAGTAGGAATACCTTTGAATAATCAGTTAAGGAGAGAATTATGAAACAGAAAAAAATATTATTATCATTGCTCATTACGGTCGTTATTTCAGCATTGGCATACTATATCGTTTTGCCTCCGCTGAACGTATACAGCGATCAGTTTTGGCTTTCCGTGCTTTTCGTCATGGCGATCTATGGATTGAGCTATTGGTTGCTCAATCGAAAGGATGGCATTTTTCAGCGCGGGAACGGAGTCAAGCAGGGAATCAAATCCTCCAAAAAGGGTGTGAAAATATATCTGATCCTGACCATTGCGCCCATCGTGGTTATGCTGGTCGGACATTTGATCTCCTCCACCTTTTTTAACGCAACGAAATATGCCAATATCATTCAGGTCCCCGAGGCGATCTTTGAAGAGGATATGCCCGAGAACGACCTTGTCACCAACATTCCCTTAATGGATTCGGAGTCGGCGCATATCATTGGCGAAAGAACCCTTGGCTCTTTATCGGAGGTGGTTTCTCAGTATCGCGTGAACGGAACCTATTCCCAGATCAACTATCAGGGCGTTCCTAAAAAGATATCGGGCTTGGAGTACGGTGATTTGTTCAAATGGATGAATAACCGTGACGCGGGAATACCTGGATACGTTATGGTAGATCCCGTCAACAGCTCTGCCGAATACGTGGAATTTAAGGAAGCGATCAAATATACCGAAAGCGCGTATTTTAGCGAGGATCTTGAAAGAAAGCTTCGTTTTTCATACCCCACCAAGATTTTCGGAAACTGTATGCTTGAGATTGACGACAATGGCAATCCCTATTATATCGTTGCGTGTATGGCTCCCAAGGTGGGTATATTTGGAGCGATGGACGTGAACGAGGTCATTATCTTCAATCCCTGCGACGGCTCCTCCGAGATTTATTCCGTGGACGAAACTCCCAGCTGGGTGGATAACGTATTTACGGGGGCATTGGCATCCGAGAAATACGATTGGTACGGAACGCTGCAAAACGGATTTTGGAACAGTGTGATCGGTAATAAGGATTGTAAGGTTACGACCGACGATTTCGGATATATCGTTTTGGGCGATGACGTTTGGTTCTTTACGGGCGTGACCTCGGTAAGCAGCGATGAAAGTAATATCGGATTTATTATCAGCAACGCAAGAACGGGAGAATATAAGTTTTATCCCGTAATCGGCGCGGAGGAATATTCCGCAATGGGCGCGGCGCAGGGTGAGGTTCAGGAAAAGGGATACGTCGCCTCGTTCCCCTCCTTGATCAACGTTTCGGGTGAAGCGACCTATATTATGGTACTAAAGGATGCCAACGGACTTGTAAAATTGTATGCGTTGGTCAACGTGGAAAATTATAGTATCGTTGCTACGGGAACGACGCAGAAGGATGCCAAGCAAGCCTATATCCAGCTTCTAAAGCAGGAGGGCGTGATCAACGATACCGTGGTGGAGGACACCGCTACCCAAATGACTGCGACCGTTACGGTGGAGGATATTCGAATTGTTACCGTGGATACCCAATCGGTCATTTACGTGAGCGGAAGCGATGGAAATCTCTACAAACAGACGTTGGCGATGGACGAATCGCTTATGCTCGTCAAAAAGGGCGATACGATGACCGTGTCGTATCTTGAAACCGACATTGCCCGTATTTATCAGATCGTTTCTTGGAAATTCTATACGGAAGAAGCAACAGAGTAAGGAGAAGGCCATGGATCAAGCATTGATTATGGGAAAGGTAGACCATACCTTATTGAACCAAGCAGCCACGTGGGAGGAGATTCGCGCTCTCTGTGACGATGCCATACGCTACGAAACCGCGTCGGTTTGTATTCCGCCGTCCTACGTAAAGCAAGCCGCGGAATATCTGAAGGGACGCATCAAGGTGTGTACGGTGATTGGATTTCCCAACGGATATCAGACCACCGCCGTCAAATGCCTCGAAGCGGCAGACGCGGTAGCCAATGGGGCGGACGAAATCGATATGGTGATCAATATCGGCATGGTAAAGGAAAGAAGGTATGACAGGATCTTAGATGAGATTCAAAGGATCAAGGAGGCTTGTCAGGGACGTCTTTTGAAGGTGATCATTGAAACCTGTCTCTTGACCAAGGAAGAAAAGATCGAAATGTGTCGGGTTGTGGTTGGGTCGGGTGCTGACTATATCAAGACCTCTACGGGATTTTCTCACGAAGGAGCAACCTTTGAGGACATTGCCTTGTTTGCCGAATATACCGAGAATAAGGTCGGTATCAAGGCGGCGGGAGGCATTCGTAGCTTTGAGGATGCGGAGCGCTTTTTGGAATTGGGGGCCACACGGCTGGGAACCAGCCGCTTGGTGGCTTTGCTCAAGAAATAAATAGTTCCCCCAAAGGATTTTTCAAGTCTTTTGGGGGATCTTTTGGATAATTATGAAAAAACACTTTCTTTTCTTTTGTAATTGTGTTATAATGAAAAGGAATAGGATGGATAGAAAGGTGCTTTGGAATGAAACAACAAGAAATCTGTTCGAAGGAGTATCTTAAATACATACACAGCAATCAGGATTTCAAGTCGATTCCTCGCGAGGAGCTTCCTCTGGTGGCAAAAGAGATTCGGGCAGAGCTTGTTCGCATCACCTCGCAAAACGGCGGGCATCTTGCGTCCAATCTTGGCGTGGTAGAGCTTACGATGGCGATCCACCGCGTATTCGATACGCCCAAGGATCACGTGATCTTTGATGTCGGTCATCAAAGCTACGTTCATAAAATGCTGACGGGTCGCTATCAGCAGATGGATACGCTTCGTCAATCGGGAGGACTGAGCGGCTTCACCAAGCGCTCGGAAAGTCAGCACGACTGCTTTGGAGCGGGACATAGCTCTACGTCTCTCTCTGCCGCTCTCGGATTTACCATTTCGGATCAGCTGATGCAGTCCGATGCCTATACCGTGGTTGTGATCGGTGACGGCGCGTATACGGGAGGAATGATCCACGAGGCGTTGAATAACTGCCGAAAGGATCTCAAGCTCATTATCATCATGAATGAAAATGAAATGTCCATTTCCCGAAACATCGGATGGTTTGCAAGAAATTTATCCAAGCTTCGCACGAAATCGGGATATTTTAAAACGAAAAAGGCAACGGGAAGCTTTTTAAAGAAGATTCCCTTGATCGGAAGCTTTTTGTTTCGCTGTGTCCGTGGGGTAAAAAAGGGAATCAAGAGCATTCTTTACGATTCGAATTATTTTGAGAGTATGGGATTGACTTATCTCGGTCCGATCGATGGAAACAATCTGGAGGAAACCGAGCATTTATTGAGAGAAGCCAAAAAGCTCGGAGAAAGCGTCGTGGTCCACGTCAAGACGCAAAAGGGAAAGGGATATGCCCCCGCGGAGAACGCGCCCGATCTTTACCACGGTATGGCGCCAATCAAAGGAAATCTTTCGGAAAAGAAAAACTTTTCGGAGGAAATGGGGGAGTGCCTGTGTGAGCTGGCGCAAAAGGATGAGCGAGTATGCGCTATTACTGCCGCTATGTGCGACGGAACGGGATTGACAAGATTTAAGAATGAATATCACAAACGCTTCTTTGACGTGGGAATTGCGGAAGAACACGCCCTGACCTTTGCGGCGGGCTTGGCTGCCAACGGAATGCACCCCTTTGCGGCGATCTATTCCACGTTTTTGCAGAGAGGCTATGATAATTTAATTCATGATATTGCCCTTCAAAATCTTCCCGTGGTTGTCTGCATAGATCGCGCGGGCTTAAATTCTTCCGATGGGGCGACCCATCACGGAATCTTTGACGTAGCCTTTTTGTCACAGATCCCCAATCTGAGAATCTATACCCCTATTACGAACGGCGCCTTGCGTATGGCATTAGAGGAGGCGTATGCTTCTCAGGCTCCCTGCGCGATCCGCTACCCGAACGGCTGCGAATCGGATACGGTGCTTTCCGAATTTTATCCGAGCGGAATCTATGATAAACCGAGTGTTGTACGAAACTACCAACCTTCGGATCGTATAGACGCGGTAATCGTCACGTACGGAAAAATCGTGACCGAAGCGTTACGCGCGGTAGCCCTTCTTCGTGATGACGGCATCCGTGTGGGTATTTTATTGCTTGAAAAGCTAAAGCCCTATGAGGAGATCGCAAGGAGAATCTGCCAAGCGCTTCCCGAGCATCTTTGCGGTATTCTCTTTTTGGAGGAGGAGATCAAAAGCGGCGGAATGGGAATGAACCTTTCGGATCAACTGAGAAAGAACGAATCTTTTTCGGATCTTCCTACACGCATTTTGGCGGTAGACGATTCCTTCGTGGATGAACGAGCCGCAGGTCAGCATATCTATGACGCGGCAGGGATCAGCGCAGAGCATATTCAAAAAACGATTCGGGATCTCTGTGCGCTTAAAAAGAGCAGATAAATATATCTGCTCTTTTCTTTACTTTTTATAATTTTTATGATATAATGAAAGGGTACGATGAAGCGTGATATGGACGTTTGCTAAGAAAAATCAAAAAGGCAAACGAAGATAGATCGGTTTTGGGACATACTATTTTTATCGGAAAGGAGTGAGAGGGTGTCGGATTGCTTTCATTTAAAATCGAATTACCGTCCAACGGGAGATCAGCCCCAAGCCATCGAAAAATTATCGAAGGGCGTGTTGAACGGATTAAAGGAGCAGGCGTTATTGGGTGTTACGGGTTCGGGAAAAACCTTTACCATGGCAAACATTATTGCCAACGTAAACCGTCCCACACTGGTTCTTGCTCATAACAAAACGCTTGCGGCGCAGCTTTGCTCCGAGTTTCGAGAGTTTTTTCCTGATAATGCGGTAGAATATTTCGTATCCTACTACGATTATTACCAGCCCGAGGCGTATATCCCCGGAAAGGATATGTATATCGAAAAGGACGCTATGATCAACGATGAGATTGATATGCTTCGTCACAGCGCCACCTCCTCCTTGTTTGAGCGGCGGGACGTCATTATCGTTGCCAGCGTTTCCTGCATCTATTCCTTGGGGGATCCCGCAGAATATAAGGAATTGGTCGTAGCGCTGCGTCCCGGTATGTATATGGAGCGGGATGAATTGATACGCCGTTTGATTGCCATCGGATATGATCGGAACGATATTGCCTTGGAGCGAGATAAGTTCCGTGTGCAGGGAGATACGGTAGACGTAATTCCTGCCAATATGCAGGATCACGCATGGCGTGTGGAATTTTTTGGAGAAGAGGTGGATCGGATCTCGGAGATCCATACGGTTACGGGAGAGGTAATCAAATCCCTGAGCTACGTGGGAATCTATCCTGCCACGCACTATGCGGTGTCCGAGGAAAAGAGAGAGAAGGCTCTTGGCGAGATCATGAAGGAAATGGTTGACCGAGTGGAATTCTTTCGTTCCGAGGGGAAGCTTATTGAGGCGCAGCGGATTGAGGAGCGTGTGAAATACGACGTTGAGATGCTTCGAGAGGTAGGCTTCTGCTCGGGAGTGGAAAATTACTCCCGTGTATTGGCAGGACGCCCCATAGGCTCCACTCCCTATACGCTTTTGGATTATTTTCCAAAGGATTACCTGCTTCTCGTAGACGAGTCCCACGTAACGCTTCCTCAGCTTCGTGGAATGAGCGGCGGGGACACGGCAAGAAAGAAAAATCTCATTGACTACGGCTTCCGTCTTCCCTCGGCATACGACAACCGACCGCTCTTTTTCGAGGAATTTGAGGCGAGCATTCAGCAGGCGGTGTTCGTCAGCGCGACTCCCGGAGACTACGAAAACGAGCATAGCTCCTCCGTGGTAGAGCAAGTCGG
>JAZOQX010000043.1:0-6780 GCA_045656325.1 Eubacteriales bacterium | reverse complement strand
CCGTAACGGGCGCCGTCGGCGGGATAGATTCCCGCGTAGACCATGGGCTGTACTGCCTTAAAGCCGGGGAGGGGGGCGTCGGTGGGGGCTTCGTCGGAGGTGACGGTATCGCCTACGCGGGTATCTCCCACGCTCTTGATGGAGGCGGTGATGTATCCTACCTCGCCTGCCGAGAGGGTGTCGGTCTTTTTTAAGCCGAAGGGAGTCATGTATCCCACGTCCACCACGTCAAAGGTGGTGCCGTTGCTCATGAGCCGAATACGGTCGCCGCTCTTGACCGAGCCGTCGAAGATGCGGACGTTGACGACGACACCGAGGTAGCTGTCGTAGTAGGAGTCGAAGATCAACGCCTTTAAGGGAGCGTCGGGATCGCCCTCGGGGGCGGGTACGTCTCGGACCACCGCTTCAAGGACCTGCTCGATATTCAAGCCCGTCTTTGCCGAAACGGCGGGGCAGTCCTCGGCGGGAATACCGATGATATCCTCGATCTCGCCCCGTACGCGGTCCACGTCTGCCGAGGGAAGGTCGATTTTATTGATGACGGGAACGATCTCCAGATCCGAGTCCACCGCAAGATACGCGTTGGCAAGGGTCTGCGCCTCGATGCCCTGAGTGGCATCCACCACCAGAAGCGCGCCGTCGCAGGCGTTGAGAGAGCGCGACACCTCGTAGTTAAAGTCCACGTGGCCGGGGGTATCGATGAGATTGAATTGGTAGGTTTCCCCGTCGGGATCGGTGTAATTCAGGCGGACGGCGCGCGCCTTAATGGTAATTCCGCGTTCCCGCTCCAGATCCATGCTGTCCAGAAGCTGCTCCTCCATTTCCCGCTGGGTTACGGTTTGAGTCGCCTCTAAGATTCGGTCGGCAAGGGTGGATTTTCCGTGGTCAATATGCGCGATAATAGAAAAATTTCGAATGTGTGGTTGCTTGTTCGCCATTCTATGTCTCCGTTTATTTAAGATACCAATATTATATAATATTTTTCCACGTTTCACAATAGGATTTCGCAATTTTTTTCCTTTTTGCTCCTTTTTCTCTTTGCCGAAGGGGCGTTTGGGGCTTTGCAAAGGAGCAATTTTAAAAAAATGAGCAAGATTTGTCCAAAAACCTTTGGGTTATGTCTTGAAATTGCGAGGAAATTGTCTTATAATACCAGTAGAGACGGAGTATTTTCTCCCGAAATCTTACGTTGCGAAAGGAACAGAGAGTGATGGAACACGGAAAAAAGAGAGCGGCGGTGATTGGCTACGGCGGAATGGGCGGCTGGCACGTAAAGCATATTTTGGAGAGCGACGTGGTCGAGCTGGCGGGGATTTGCGACATTCGCGATTGCCAAAAGGAGAAGGCGCGTGAAAATCAGATTCACGTATATGAGACCTTTGAGGACGTTCTTGCCGATCCTACGGTGGAGCTTCTGACTCTGGCTGTTCCCAACGAGCTGCATATGCCCATGGCGGTAAAGGCGCTGGAGGCCGGCAAAAACGTGATCTCCGAGAAGCCCGTGGCGCTCAATTCCGAGGAGCTTCAGAAAATGATCGACGCGGCCAACCGTACGGGCAAGCTTTTTACGGTGCATCAGAACCGCAGATGGGATAAAGATTATCTCATGATGAAGGAAGTATATAAGTCGGGAGAGCTGGGAGAGGTGTTCGGCATCGAATCCCGCGTGCAGGGCTCCCGCGGAATCCCCGGAGACTGGAGAGGAAAGAAGGAGCATGGCGGCGGCATGATTCTGGACTGGGGCGTTCACCTGATCGACCAGATGATCAATCTCGTGTACGACCGTAAAATTGAGCGAGTCTACTGCCGTTGCGACCATATTACCAACTACGAGGTGGACGACGGCTTTAAGCTGGATCTCTATTTTGAGGGCGACCTGACTGCCCGCATCGAGGTGGGAACCTCCCATTTCATCTCTCTGCCCCGTTACTACATGACGGGCAGCAACGGAAGCGCGATTGTTGGCGACTGGAAGGATCAATGCCGTATCGTGTCCTGCAAAAACTGGGATGAGAAGGACGTAATCCCCGTGGTGACCGCCGCGGGACTGACCAAGACGATGGCTCCCAGAGACGAGAAAACCATCGCGGAGAGCTTTCTCCCCCGTCCCGAGTCCGACGTGCACGATTTCTACCGCAACGTATGCCGCGCCATCGACGGCGAGGAGGAGCAGCTGATCAAGCACGATCAGCTCATGCGTGTCATGCGGATCATGGAGGCAGCCTTCCGCTCCGATGAGCTGGGCGCGCCCGTTGCCATTGAGGACAAAATTTGCTGAACCAAAGCGTTTCCTCCCACATATGATAGTATCGAAGGGCAATCGCCCTTGAACCTTACGTGGGAGGACCTTTGAATGAATCACTGTCTTTGCAACCTGTTTGACGACAATTGGATCTGGATCATTATCATCGCTCTGCTTGTATTGTTCTGCTGCTGCGGTTGATCCGATAAAAAAAGAGAGCGGAAGCCCCACGGGGCTTCCGCTCTCTTTTTTTACCCAATTCCTTTGAACGGAAAAATGCGAATAAAAGGAAATATTTACCTAATTTTTATTGATTCTTGAAAGATTTCCATGTATTTTTCACAAAAAAACCACGAAAAATATGGAGAGGAGAAAGAAAAATGCACATTCTTGTTGACATCTCAACATTTTTGTGGTATAGTATAAGATAAGCAAGGAGGTGAAGCTTGTGGAAAACAGGATGGCGAGACCGAGCGCCGAGGGGGGATTTGAAACCTTCAGCGGCATGATCGGGAGCGCTACAAAAAGCATTGAAAAGATCAAGAATCGCAAAATGAGCGAATATGGTTTAACAGGAACCCACACCATCTGTATGCGAAGACTCTTTGATGCCCCCGAGGGATTAACGAGAACCGAGCTGGCGGCGTATTGCGCCGTGGACCGAGCGCAGATTACCCGTGTGATCGGCGAGCTGCTCGCAAAGGAATACGTGGCAGAGATCGGAAACGGATCCCGTTACCGCAAAAGATGCACTCTTACCGAAAAGGGACGGGAGGTAACCGCCGAGATCAACGATCTGGTGGCGCGTATTCACGGTCACGTCAGTGGAGGGATTCCCAAGGAACAGCTGGTTGTCTTTTACGAGACGCTGGAGGAGATCTGTGAAAAATTGAGGACCGCAGAGGATATGCTTTGAAAGGACAGCGTCGAATTTGACTTGGATAACATTTATTTTGGAATATTTTTTGGAGGAAAACCAACATGAAAAACGCAAAGCCTGTAAAGGTTCATAAGGCGAAAAAAACCAAGAGAAACTATGAGCGAGTATCCAATGTTTTAGATTATTATCACATTCTGGAGAAGCACGGAAACCGTGTCGCCTTCTCCTATTTCGGCGAAAAGAGAAAGGTCGTGGATATGACCTACGCCGAATTTACCAAATTGATCCGCAGAACGGCGGCGGGCTTTGCCGCCATGGGCTTGGAGGGAAAGCGAGTTGCCATCATCGGAGAAACCTCCGTGCAGTGGCTTGCCTCCTATCTTGGCATTCTTGCCATCGGCGGAGTGGCGATTCCCATGGATAAGGAGCTGGAGATCCACGTGATCGAGGGCTTCCTTGACGGAGTTGAGGCGGAGGGTATCGTATATTCCGCAAGCTTCAACGGAAAGTTTGCCAACGCGCAGGCGAATCACAAGAGCCTGAAGCATTTCGTGGCGATCTCGCCCGACGAGAATGAGCTGGCGGTCGAAAACGTCATTTCCTACAAGGAGATTCTGGCGAAGGGAAAGGAGGCCCGCAAGGCAGGCTATCGTTTCCCGCCCGTCAAGGACCGCGAGGGTCTGGCAGAGATGCTCTTTACCTCGGGTACCACGGGAACCAGTAAGTGCGTTATGCTCAGCCAGAAGAATATTTTCGCGGCAGTCAGCTCCGCGGCGGAGACGGTGGATTTCTCTCCCGAGGACACCATCGTTTCGGTGCTTCCCATTCACCACACCTACGAGCTTGCCTGTCTCTTGGCGGCAATGGATTACGGTATGCATATCTGCATCAACGACTCCCTGTCCCGTGTTCTGAAGAACTTTAAGCTCTTTAAGCCCACGGCGCTGGTTTTGGTTCCCCTGTTCGTATACACCATTTATAAGAAGATTTGGGCAGAGGCAAAGAAGTCGGGCAGAGACAAAAAGCTGAAGCTGGGAATCGGCGCGTCCCGTGCCATGACCAAGATCGGTATCGATAAGAGAAGAAAGATCTTCTCCGAGGTGCTGGATTCCTTTGGCGGAAGAGTCAACAAGATTGTTTGCGGCGGCGCGGCTCTGAATCCCCGTATGATCGAATTTTTTGAAAACATCGGCATTTCCATTTACGAGGGCTTTGGTATTACCGAATGCTCGCCTCTGGTTTGCGTGAATCCCTACTACGCCCGTAAGTACGGCTCGGTAGGTCCCGCCGTTCCTTGCTGTCAGATCCGTATCATGGGAGAGGACAAAAACGAGCAGGGCTTCCTTGAGGGAGAGCTGCAGGTCAAGGGTGACAACGTCATGCTGGGCTACTACAACAACCCCGAAGCCAACGCCTTGGCGTTTACCAAGGACGGATGGTTCCGTACGGGCGATATGGCGTATATGGACGACGACGGATATTGCTTCATTACCGGACGTCTGAAGAACCTGATCGTGCTGGAGAACGGAAAGAACGTATTCCCCGAGGAGATTGAGGAATATCTCGGCGAGATCGATACCATTGCCGAGTGTGCCGTGCTGGGAAGAGAAAAGGACGAAACGGTGACGTTGGTCGCCATCGTATATCCCGATTACGCGAGATATCCCGAGGGAACGCCCGATTTCTTGATCTTCAAGGACATTGAGCAGGCAATCATGGCGATGAACAAAAAGCTTCCCACCTACAAGCAGATCAAGCAGGTTGAGCTTCGCACGATTCCCTTTGAAAAGACCACCTCTAAGAAGATCAAGCGCCATTTGTTGAAATAACCGAGAAGACCTAATAAAAAAAATACTTGACAAAGATGGCTGTGTCGTGTATAATGGTTTTAAATACTACATTTGGTAGTAACAACGAATGGGCACGGAAAGGAAACATTATGGCAAACTATGTAATTTTGACCGATTCCTCTGCGGATCTGGACAGCAAGCTGCTCGGCGATCTGGAGGTAGTCTCGCTTCCCTTGGAGATTTTGATGGAGGGAAGCGCTCCCGTATACAATGATCAGGTAGACGTAAAGGATTTCTACAAGAAGCTCCGCGAAAAGACCAAGGTGACCACCTCGGCGGCGGGCATTGACCGTTTTACCCAGTTTATGGAGCCCTACCTCATGGAGGGAAGGGACGTATTGTATCTCGGATTTTCCTCGGGACTCAGCGGAACCTATAATGCGGGCATGATCGCCGCGCGGGAACTGGCGGAGAAATATCCCGAGCGCACCGTTGCCACGGTGGATACGCTTTGCGCGTCCACGGGGCAGGGGCTTCTCGTCTATCTTGCCGCCAAAAAGCGCTTGGCGGGGGCGAGCCTGGAGGAGGTTCGGTCGTTTGCGGAGGAGACGAAGCTTCATATCTGCCACTGGTTTACGGTGGACGATCTGTTCTTCCTCAAGAGAGGCGGACGCGTCAGCTCCGCTACCGCGGTGATGGGAACCATGCTCAGCATCAAACCCGTTATGCACGTGGACAATAAGGGTAAGCTGATCAACGTCGCCAAGGCAAGAGGACGCAAGGCGGCGCTGGATACGCTCGTTGACAAGATGAAGGCGACAGTGATCGATCCCGAGTCTCAGACCTGCTTTATCTGTCACGGCGACTGCTTGGAGGAAGCCGAGTACGTAGCCGAGCGTATGAAGAAGGATCTGGGCGTACCCGAGGTGATCATCGAATACACGGGACCCGTGATCGGAGCCCATTCGGGTCCGGGAACCCTTGCCATCTTTTACGTAGGAACGGAGAGATAAGCGATGAAGACGATCAACGGCTCGATTTTTTACGGAATGCTGATCTCTGCCGCCAACGGCTTGGATAACAAGAAGGAGATCATCAACAATATGAACGTGTTTCCCGTTCCGGACGGGGATACGGGAATCAATATGACTCTGACGCTCAGAACGGTTAAGGGACTGAGCAATTACGACGGAACGCTGTCCGACTGCGCCAAGCACGCCGCTCAGGTGGTGCTTCGCGCCGCAAGAGGAAACTCGGGCGCCATTCTGTCCCTCTTCTTCCGCGGAATGTCCAAGGCGTTCCGAGGACTGGAGGAGGCGGGTCCCGAGGAGATCGCCCATGCCTTCCGCATTGGTCATGAGGAGGCCTATCGGGCGGTCATGAATCCCACCAAGGGAACCATTCTGACGGTTATGCAGCGTTGCGGCGAGGCGGCCGAGGAATTGACTGCCGACGGAAAATTCAAGGGCTCCGTGGAGGAGCTGTTTGACAAGATCGTAGAGGCGGCGGAAATTGCCCTTGCCAAGACCCCCGATCAGCTTCCCAAGCTGAAGGAGGCGAACGTGGTGGACGCGGGCGGCTACGGCTTTGTGACCATTCTTAAGGGAATGGTCGCGGCGCTGAAGAAGAATCCCGTGACTCTCATCGGCGAGGAAGAGGTGACGCTGCGCAGCGCCGATTTCGGTCGGTTCGACGCGGAGGAGATCACCTTCTCCTACTGTACCGAGTGCATCGTTGAAAAAACGGCGGACTATCAGGGAGAGGGCAAGGTTTCGGCGCTCCACGAGCTTGTTATGAGCATGGGAGACAGTGTGGTATTTGTGGACGATGAAGCGGTGATCAAGCTTCACGTACATACCGACCATCCC
>JAZOQX010000042.1:0-10742 GCA_045656325.1 Eubacteriales bacterium | reverse complement strand
TCCCGTAAACGTATATGATTACGCGATCCATCTCTGGAACATGCCTACCTACGCCACTGCGATCGGAAGCGAGATTAACGGAGGTACGAGCGAGTCCTATGTGGATGGTGCCTCTACCATCGGTTACTTTACTCCCGGCGCAAAGACCCTTGACAACGGAGAGGTCTTTAACAGCCCCACCGACGGCACCCTGATGCCCGGTGAAAGCGCCGTGGTACTCTTCCCCTATACGGCAATTCAGGCAGGTAAGTCTGTTACCGATGCCGCCTTTACGGCATACCTGAAGGGACTGAACGCCAACTTCAATTCCAAGGTATTCGTAGCGGACAACAAGTCGAATTACGTCTTTGCTCTTGCTCATAGCGCGGGTGAAAGCTGCTCCGTTGCCATTGTAAAGGCAACCAACACGGCAACCGACGGTTCCTACGCTCCCGTTGCAAACTGCATTGGCTATAATGCGCGTTATGCATACGCCTACGCCGAGTCTCAGGTACTTCTCACCTCGAAGACAGGCGGCGGTACCAACCTTTACGGTTTGAAAGTTCATGACTCTGCAGACTGGAATGGCGCAGCTGACAAGAACGGAAACGGCTTTGCAGGAAACATTCCCGCAGTAGCAGGCAACATGTACAGCGACTATACCACGACGGGTGACAAGTCCTTCGAGATTTCCTACTACGGATGGCTCGGCGGAAATGAGACGATCAAGTTCGGCTTCGCGAAGTATTCCCCCGCAAATCGCAACGGTGTAAACACAACCCCCGGATACGTTCCCGAGGATTGCCGCCGCTCCATTAACGTCACCGTTGACGGAGCTGCAAAGCTTACCGATGCTGCTGCATTCACCGCTGTAACCTTCGATACTCCTTCCTACAACGGCTACGAGACTCAGGTTTGGATCGATGGCAAGTACTACAAGGCTGCAACCGGTGCAACCATGACCCTCTCTCTCGGCTCCAGCGCCGATATCGAGGTGAAGTACTACCGCGATGAGACCGTTCCGCTTCTCGTTGGATACCAGCTTTCCGAGTACGACGAGGCAAATGATACCTACTCGCTCCGTATTCTGGCAGTTGTAAACGACATCGAGGCACTGGACAATCTGGGCTTCGCAATTCAGTCCGGACGCGGAAGCTCCAAGGTTGAGATTGCTTACGAGGTTGGATACGTCTACGAGCAGGTTACTGTATACGAAGATGGCGACGCAACGCTTGTTACGCCTAAGGATATGGAAGGCTATGAACTGTTCAACTACTTCTACGCACTTCATATCGAGAATATCCCCGCTGATTCTGAGACCGTTCTTAACGTCAAGGCAATTTCCAACTTTGACGTCGAGGAGTTCGACTTCAGCGATATGGAAGGCTACGAAGCATACGACCTCGCTGAAATCCTTGGTTAATGAAGGAGGAAATGAACATGAAAAAATATACGGCACCCGAAGCGGAAGCAATCGTTCTGCAGAGCGCTGATTGTATCACTTTCTCCGTTGGTAACTACGCACTCCAGAGAGACACTTTGGATTACGGCGAAAACTGGGATTAAGTGAAATTTTCCGAAATATTTATAAGGGCTGTTGCTTCGGCAACAGCCCTTTTTCCATGCCCCTGCGCTTCAAGATCCGAGTAACGAATCGGAAAAGAGACTCCCGTTCATGTTCCACACAAAATTCATGAAAAAAACACAAGATTTTTGTGAAATCAAACTATGCGTTCACGAAATGTTTATAAATTTATGATATACTGTATGATGAATTGGAATCTTTAGATTTGATGGAAAGGAATCTCCGTAACCTATGATAAAAATTGACCATTTGGTAAAAAATTTCGGCTCAAATTATGCGGTTGACGACATTAGCTTTGAGGTCAAAAAGGGCGAGATCGTCGGCTTTCTCGGTCCCAACGGCGCGGGAAAAAGCACGACCATGAACATTCTGACGGGCTATCTGTCCGCCACCTCGGGCAGCGTCTCCATTGCGGGCTACGACGTACTCGACAACCCCATGGAAGCAAAAAAGCACATTGGCTACCTCCCCGAGCAGCCTCCCCTTTACTTGGACATGACCGTGGAGGAATACCTCATCTTTACATATAATCTCAAAAACTGCAAGCTGGATCGGGACAAGCATTTGGAGGAAATCTGCGAGGTCGTAAAGATCAAGGACGTATACAAGCGTCTGATCAAAAACCTCTCCAAGGGCTACCGCCAGAGAGTCGGCATCGCCCAAGCCCTCATCGGAAGCCCCGAGGTCATTATTTTCGACGAGCCGACGGTCGGTCTTGACCCCAAGCAGATCATTGAGGTTCGAAATCTCCTCAGAAACCTCGGAAGAGATCACACCGTCATTCTCTCCACCCACATTCTTCAAGAGGTTCAGGCAGTCTGCGACCGCATCGTGATCATCAACAAGGGAAAGATCGTTGCCGACGAGCTGACCGAAAATATTACCCGCGCGGTAGAGCAGAATCGCCGCTTTACCGTGAAGATTTGCGGCCCGCAGAACGAGGTCCTCTCCTTCCTTCGCCAGAGACCTGGTATCGTCTATGCCGAGGTGCTGGCGCAGAGAGACGGAGATGCCTACTGCTACAACGTTGAGAGTGAAGTGGGCATTGATATCCGCAAGAGCCTTTTCTACGCGCTGGCAGAGAAAAACTGGCCCCTCATTGGCTTGGAATCCTTGGGCATGAATCTGGAAGACGTATTTATTGCCATTGTGGACCAATCCACCGCCGCCAAGGCGCGTTACGCGCGCAAGGAGCAAAAAACCGCCCGCAGGAAGACTGCGGAGGCGGAATTTGCCAAGAACGCCACCGAGTCCGCCGCGAAAAAGCGCGGGGGCGATTACTCCACCCTCTTTGACGATGATGACGAATAAAAGATCCTTCGGGCTCTGAGAAAGGAACGCTATGCTTGCCATATTCAAAAAAGAACTGAAATCCTATTTCATCAATGCCATCGGCTACGTGTACGTGGGCATCTTTTTGGCGGTTTCCGCCCTCCTTTGCTGTTACACCACGCTGGGGTCGATGACCTATTCCACCGACGTGTATTTTAACATGATGATCTTTTCCTTCATCATTCTCATTCCGCTTCTGACCATGAAGCTCTTTTCCGAGGAAAAGAAGCTGCGGACCGAGCAGCTCCTCATGACCGCTCCCGTCTCGGTATGGGGCATGGTTATGGGAAAATTCCTCGCCGCCATGACCCTCTTCGGCGGCACGGTGCTGGTCTCCTGCATCAATTTCATTCCCCTCTTTATTTACGGAGACGCGGAACGGGGCAGCACCGATTATGCGCTGACCCATATCGGACCCGTATTCAGCGAGATCCTTGCCTGCCTTTTGGGACTGTTCCTCATTGGCTGCGCCTTCCTCGCCATCGGTCTGTTCGTCTCCTCGCTGACCGAAAATCAGCTTGCCGCCGCCGTCATTACGGTCGCGATCATTCTCTTTATGCTGGTTTTGGAGATCTTAAATTCCTTTATTGACACCTACATTCTGCGCGCCATCATCAGCTGGGTCTGTATGCTGAGCCGCTACACGGGATTTTTGAGCGGAATCCTCGACTATTCCGCCATCCTTTACTATCTTTCCATTACCGGTGTATTCCTTCTCTTGACGGTGCGTGTCTACGACAAGCGCCGTTGGGGTTAATGAAAGGCGGTGAACCCTATGAAACTGAAAGCATCTACCAGCCGTAAGCTTCGCTACGGCGGTGTTACCGCGGTATTTACCGCCGCCATCATTGCGGCGGTCATTATCTGCAACGTCATTTTCAGCGCCCTGTCTCAAAAATTCCTTTGGTACACCGATCTGACCCCCGAAAAGCTCTTTACCGTTTCGGACGATTTCTATAGTCTCATGCGTGACGGAGATCCCGATTTCGAGGAGTCCTCCTCTCCCATTGAAAAGGTCAACGAGATCCGCGCCGAAAAGCTGGCGGCGGATAGCTCCTTCCAAAATTCCGACCTGATGATCCGTATTATCTTCTGCGACGACAGAGACGCTTGGGACCGTGATAATTCTACGGCGCAATACGTCTACTACACTGCCCGTCAGATCGAGGAGGAATTTCCCGACCACGTGGAGCTGGAATTTGTCAACATTATTCACAACCCCACAAGACTTGCCAAATACGGCGCGGACAGCGTGGGCGACGTGATCGTTGAGTTTGGTACGGAGTATCGCATCTTCGACGTGGACGATTTCTTCCTCACCACCGAGGGAGAGACCCTTCCTTGGGCATATAACGGCGAAAAGACCTTCGCCTCCGCCATTATGGCTGTGACTCGCGCCGAATCCCCCGTGGTATGTCTCACCGTGGACCACGGCGAAACTCTGCCCGAAAATTCCACCCAATTCTTCCGCACGCTGGAATCCGCGGGCTTCACCATTCAGCCCTTGGAGCTGAAAACGCAGGAAATTCCTCAAAACTGCCGTCTGATCATCGTCTTCAACCCCGTTCAGGATTTTCTGGACAAGGACGATGCCTTCGCGCAGGTGGATGAGATCGATAAGCTGGAAACCTATTTGGATCAGGGAAATTCCATGATGGTATTCATGTCCCCCGATTCTCTGGGAACCAAGCGCTTGCACAATTTCGAGGACTACCTGGAGGAGTGGGGCATCTGCTTTGACAGAAAGGTGGAGACGCGCCTAACCGCTTCCAACCAGACCGAGACTCTCTATCACGCATCCAAGGTTATTGACTACTCTCAGTCCCTCCTTTCCACGGGTGGATTGGCAGTTGAGGCGGAGTACGTGACTACGGGCTTTGGCGGATCGGTTACACAGGCGATGCGCGAGGACGAGGGCGCTCCTATGATGGTCTTCCCCAACGCCATGAGCATTTCCTACTCCGAGCTCTTCCCCCGCGTTCCCTATCAGGCAGAGGATTCCTCCGACGCGCTCTATTATTACGGTGAGAGCGTCAACCCCGCCGTGAAAAGACAGATCTATGACGTTTTCGTTACGAGCGAAAATGCCATATCCCAAGCAAACGGAGAATCGATCGCCAAGGCGACCGAGATCAACCCCTTAAAGCTTATGACCGTATCCAAGGAGGATCGGGAGATCACCGAAAATCAGGATACAGGCTCCTACATTAACAAGACCTCCTACGTATTTGCTTGCGGCTCTACCGATTTTGCCCACGAATCCCTTTTGCAGCAGCAGGCGTACGGAAACAATACGTTTTTGGAATACGCTCTTCGCATCATCGGTCAGGAGCCTGTCCCCGTGGGACTTGACCTGAACGTGCTATATGATGATACCATTGATACCATTACCTCCGCCGAGGCGACCCGATTCACCGTAATTCTGACGGTGATCCCTGCAACCCTTGCCATTGCTTGCGGCGTGGTGGTAATCGTTAGGAGAAAATACAGATGATCCAAGCAAAGAAAAAGAAGCCCTTGATGCGCCGTCGCATGATTGCCAGCATCATTGCGTTGGTTTTCGTCCTTGTTCTGATCATCGCTATGGTGATTGTACAGAATCTGGTAAAGGTAACGCCTTGGGACGACGTGGACGGCACCCGCTATTACGTTCGTCCCGACGGCGACGTCTACGGACTGTACGACGAGAACAAAACCATACTCTCCAAGGAGTCTGCCTACGAGTATTACGTAACGCGGGCGGGAACCTTGGTGGACGTGGATGCCGAAACGGGTGAGATCAAGGAAGTTATTACGGTGGATAACGTATTTTCCGCCGAAGGAAACGAAAATTTTGACAAAGGCACGCACCGTATTCAAATTTTCCCTCACGTGGAGGATACGAACATTCTGTCCATCGAGGTACATAACGAATACGGTAGCTATACCTTCCATCGGTTTGATACCGAAAAAAATAAGATCGATTCGTCTGCGGATTTCGTAATTAAAAATTCCGAGGCAACCGCCTTTGACTACGAGACCTTTTCAAGCCTTTGCGTCAGTACGGGCTACGCGCTCTCGTCGATGAAGCTGGTCGATCCCATCAAGGACGAAAGCGGAGAATTTTCCGAATACGGTCTGGTTCCCGAAAAGAGACAGCGACAGGTGCTGGATGAGGACGGAAACCCGCAAAAGGATGAAAACGGGGAGATTCTGACAGAGGAATACGATTATGAGCCTGCCTATTTCGTTCTGACCGACGTAAAGGGAGCCCGTCACAAGCTACTTGTGGGAGACGCGCTTCTGACGGGAGAAGGGTATTACGTACAGTACGTGGATATCTCAGGGAAGGAAGAAATCAAGCGGGATGCTGTCTACGTGCTCGGCGCGTCCTTGAGTCTGGACGAGTCGGTTTTGGCTCCCATTGAGGATTTTGTAACCCCTACTATCTCTTATCCCTTAGGGATCATGACCTATACGGACGTGCAGAATTTTGTGGTTCGTCAGATCATGGAGGAACGCGACGAAATGGGGCGTCCCGTTTATAATCCTGTGGTCTCCTTCTCCTTTATAGACTACGCCGATCGTGAAAATACGCTTGCGGCAGCCTTCCCCTTCCAATTTAACGACGTCGACTTTATGGAAGAGATTCGAAGCATGAAGGGATATACGCCTCACACCGAAAACATTACGGAAACGCTTCGAAATCTGTACGAGCCCGAATTTATCGATGTGATCCGCCTCAATCCCACAAACGAGGAGCTTTGCTCCTACGGGATCTTCCAAAAGCGGACGGATACGGATGGAAATCCGATCTTGAATAACGAGGGAAAACCCCAATATGATCCCGCCTCTCGGTACACCCTTTCCTTCGACTATACCGTCGAGGATGAGGAGGATACACGACTGTCCTTTACCCATAGCCATGAAATCCTCATCAGTGAGAAAAACGACGCGGGAAACTATTACGTTTATACCATTATTACCGTCACCGGCTATGAAAACGGAACCAAGATCAAGGACGGTACTCCGTATTCCTATAATATTATCGTAGAGGTAGCGGGACATTCCTTGGATTTTGTGGAATGGGATACCATGAAATGGGTATCTAAGAGCATCGTTCAGGAGCATCTTGCCTACATCGACAGAATCGAAATCGAGACTCCCGAATATTCTGTCTCCTTTGATCTGGATAACTCCATGTCGGAGGAGAAAGACAACAGCTCCGAGTATCTGAAGGTATATGCCTCCGATTCCAAGGGAAGAGAGCTGGAGACCTTCCATTACAAGAAGGTCACGGGATCCGACGGAAGAATATGGTATATTACCGCCAACAACATTGCGTGCTATACCGTTGACAGTAAGGGAAATCTTGTGAATCAGGAGCTGCCCAAGGGAGCGTTCCATTATGAATTCGACGCCTTAGGATTTCAGGTTCTGGTGGGATCCGACAACGGAAGGATCCCAGGAACCAACGCGTACCTCTTTGCCAACGAGGTGGTAATCGGCGGAACGAGCTACGTTCGTTACAGTACCAATCTATTCCGACTCTTCTACCAAAGCTTCTTCTATACGGAGCTTCTGAATAGCTATAAGGTAAGTGAGGAGGAAGAGAAGATCCTGACCGACGAATCCAATCTTCTAATGAGAATGACGATTCAAACCAAGGACCGTGATGGAACAACCGATCAAAACGTCTATGCGTTCTATCGCATTTCCTCCAGAAAGGCGTATATTACCATCAACGGAAACGGTGGATTCTACGTTCAGGCAGACCGAATTGAAAAGGTTCTTTCCGATATAGAGAAATTTTTCAATTATACGCCGATTGATCCCTTAGCAAAAAAATAACACATAAAAAGAGCAGAGCTGCATTTTTAGCAGCCCTGCTCTTTTTATGTGCTTTTAGTATCATAATATGGCATTTTCGTTACGAAACGTGATAGCCTGCTGCAACGACCGCCGCCTTGAGAAGATCCTCCGAGAGCGTCTCCTTGACGATCGCCGTTACGATTTTCGTTTCCACGCTTGCCTCACAGGACTTCACTCCCTTGATGCTGAGGATCGCCTTTTCCACGTTTGCCTTACAATGGTTACACATCATGCCCTCCACACGAAAGCGGATGGTTTTCGTCTTCCCGAACATATCTTCCTTCTCCTTTATAATATAGTCTTGATTTGAAATTCGATCCGAGACATTCCCTTGCTTTTTTTCTCCGACCAAGGGAACCGAATAGAGCCTTAACGAATTGAGAACGACACAAATCGAGGAAAGGCTCATGGCAGCCGAGGCAATCATCGGTGACAAAGCGATTTCCAATAAGGGATAAAGCGAGCCTGCGGCAATCGGAATACAAATGCTGTTATAGATCAACGCCCAAAAAAGATTTTGCTTGATACATCGCAGAGTAGCTCTTGACAGATCTATGGCGTACACCGCATCCATCAAGGAGTTTTTCGATAGCACCACGTCCGCGCAATCGATTGCGATCTCGGTTCCCGCTCCGATGGCGATTCCCACGTCCGCCGCGGACAGGGCAGGCGCATCGTTGATCCCGTCTCCCACCATCGCGGTCTTTCCTCTTTCGGAATGCAATCGAAGGATCCGTTCCTTATCCTCGGGAAGCAAGGAAGCATATACCAAGGACTCGTCAATCTGTGCGGCGTTGGCAATGGCTTTTGCCGTTGCGGGATTGTCACCCGTTAGCATAACGGGAGTAATTCCCATCTGTTTTAGCCTTTGGACGGCATCAACGCTGTCCTCACGAATGGGATCGGAAATTCCGATCAAGCCGCAAAAACGACCGTCCCATGCAACCCAAACGGCAGTCTTTCCTTGATTTTCCCACTCTTTTGCCGTTTCGTCCCATCCGTCATGAACTCCAACCGCTCCGCTTTTTTCCAAAAAGGAAGGCTTTCCCACCACACTTTTCTTTCCGTCAACCCTTGCGTAAATTCCCTGTCCGATGGTAGACTCGTATTCCTTAACAGAGGGAAGAGAAATGCTCCGTTCTTTTGCTTTTTCACAGATGGCGACTGCCAGAGGATGGGTGGAACGGGATTCCGCTCCGTATGCCGCAGAAAGAAGCTCGTCCTCCGAGATCCCCTCTGCCGCAAGCAGATCGGTAACCCTTGGTCTTCCCTCGGTCAGCGTACCCGTTTTATCGGTCATAAGATACCGAATCGAGTGTAACTGCTCCAAGGTTTCCGAATTTTTGATTAAAATACCCTTAGAAGCGCCTCTGGAGATCCCCACCGTTACGGCGGTAGGCGTTGCCAATCCCAAGGCGCAGGGACAGGATATAACCAAAACCGAAATGGAAGAAGAAAACGCCAAAACGAAATCCTTGGTAAAAATCATCCAAAGAATGGCGGTAATCAAGGATATAGTGATTACCATAGGCACGAAAATACCGCTTATTTTATCTGCCATTCTTGCAATCGGAGCCTTGGATGCCGCGGCATCCTCCAAAAGTCCGATAATTCTGGCAAGGGAGGTGTCCTTTCCTACCTTTTCCGCGCGTATTTTAAGGGCTCCGCCTTGAAGCGAGCAAACCGTTAAAACTGAATCTCCTTCCTTTTTTTCCACAGGAAGAGATTCCCCGCTGACGGAGGACTCGTCCACGTATCCGTGTCCTTCGGTCACAACGCCGTCCACGGGAATGGTTTCTCCCTCACGGACCAAAAGAATATCTCCCGCCTCCACGGCGGATAAGGGAATTTCCTCAAGCTCCCCGTTTTTTTCTCTCAAAACGGTTTTCGGCATCATTCCCGCCAAATCTCGAATGGCTCGGGAGGCTCCCGACTTTGCCCGTTTTTCCAGCATTTTACCAAGAGAAACTAAGCAAAGGATCATGGCAGCAGATTCAAAATAGAGATTATGATAATAGGAATGTACCCATTCCATCTTTCCCGCGGCGTATCCATACGCCATCAAGCCGATCGCGACGCAGCCATAGATCATAGAAGCGCCCGATCCTATGGCAATCAAGGAATCCATATTCGGCGCTCTGTGAAACAGAGCGGAAAATCCGCTTCTGAAAAATCGGAATTGGAGAATGACCACACAAAGAGCTAAAACCAGTTGTATCGATCCGAAGACAACGCCGTTCCGTATCAGAAGAGAGGGAATCGGAAGACCGATCATGGGTCCCATGGCAATATACATAAGGATCAGCGTAAGGATTGCGGAGGCAATCCATTTTCCAAGATCAGGATTTTTTTCCTTGCGCTCCGAATAGATATCCGACTCCTCTAAAAGATCATAGCCCACGTCGGACAATGCTTTTTTCAAGGAAGCGTATATCTTTTTTTCATCTGCCTCGTCCTCTACCGTAACCGTCAAGGAATTGGTCAAAAGGCTCACACTTATTTGATTTTGAGAAAGGATCCTTAACGCCGCTCTTTCCACGTGGGACACGCAGGCGGCGCAGCTCATTCCCTTTACTTCATACCGTATCCGTTTCATTCCTTACCTCTCCCTCCGTTTCGTTCATTATACACCTTCCCCGTTAAATTGTCAAGTTTCGGTATATAATTATATAAATAATAATTTGTAGAAAATTTAAAAAAACATTGCAATTTTTAGAATTTTATGATATAATATTGAATAGGAAAATGTGCCGATTTTCGGCTGATCGAATATAAAAGGAACGGAGATAGGTATGAATTATCTGGATGAGCTTTGCGAAATATGGGAGGCGGTAAAACTGTCCTTTCACGACCGTTACGCGCAAGCGGTGATCGACCTTTGGTTTGGAGAATTAAAGGTCCACTCCTTTGAAAATAACGTGATTACTCTGTCCACGACCTCCTCTATCAAGCATAAGATCGTGAACGAGCGGTATCTCGACGACATACGGGAGGG